>DDSR01000458.1:0-8377 GCA_002343455.1 Deltaproteobacteria bacterium UBA2385
CGCCTCACCCCCGTAGGCCCCCACCCCGGCGCCGGAGCCGACATGGAGATCCGCGGGCCAGGAGGCGGCAGAGGCGACGGCGAGCAGCAGGGTGATCAGCACGGGGAGCTCCTCTCACTCGGGGTCGTCGGCCAGCAGCCAGGGCGGGCGCCCGGCGAACCTCTCCAGGCAGAGCTCGACGAAGGCGCGGACCGACGGAGAGACGTGCCGCCGGGTGGGGTAGACGGCGTAGACGCCGGTGTTCTCGCGGCGCAGCTCGGGCAGGACCCGCACCAGCCGGCCGGCGTCCAGGTCGTCGCCGACCAGGAAGCTGGGCACCTTGGCCACGCCGATTCCGGCGACGGCGGCGTCGCGGGCCAGCTGCATGTCGTTGACCCGCAAGGGGCCGCTCACGCTGACGCGGCGGCCGCCGATCTGCCAGGTGGCGCCGCTGTTGTCGACCCCGACCAGGATGCAGGGCAGGGTCGAGAGCTCCTCGGCCCGCGTCGGGATGGACTGCTGCCGCAGGAAGTCGGGCGAGGCGACCATCGTCATGTAGACCGGTCCGAGCTTGCGGGCGACGATCTCGGTGTTGCCCAGGGTGCCGGCCCGGATGGCGAGGTCGAAGCCCTCGTCGACCAGCTCGACGAAGCGGTTGGCCAGGACGAGGTCGATCTCGACCTCGGGGTGCTGCTGCAGGAACTCGGACACCAGCGGCGAGAGCCAGCGATGGCCGAAGAGCACCGAGGTGGTCAGGCGCATCCGACCGCGGGGGACCTCCTGGGCGCTGGTGACGAGGCGCTCGGCCTCGGCGGCCTCGGCGACCAGCGAGGCGCAGCGCTCGAAGTAGCTCTGGCCGACCGCCGTGGCCCGCACCACCCGCGTGGTGCGATGCAGCAGCCGCGCCCCCAGCCGGTCCTCCAGGGCGGCGATGCGCCGGCTGACGGTGGACTTGGGCACCCCCAGCGCCCGCGCGGCCCCCACGAAGGAGCCCTCCTCCACCACCCGCACGAACACCACCATCTCGTTCCAGTCAATCACTCGGACCTCCCAGCCGCGATCATTCCACGGTGGGGTCGGCCTCGCTTGGGATTCGGACGGCGATCTCGGCCCGGGCGAGGATCTCGCCTCCCAGCGAACCCAGCACCCGCAGCTCCAGGCGTTGCAGGCCCTCCTCCTCGCCCAGCACCAGGTCGAGGTGGTAGCGCCCGTCCTCGGCCCGGCGAAGATCGACGAGGCGCAGGTGCCGACCCTGCGCGGGCGAGAGGATCTGCGCGCCCGCGCGGGTGTGCAGCACGGCCTCGAAGGGCGCTTCGGGAGGGAGGGAGGCGTCCAGCACGACCGGGAGGCGATCGCCGGCGCGCCAGGGGCCGGCGTCGAGGTGCAGCTCACCCAGGCTGGCTCCCCTTCCAGCGAACCAGGGGCCCGAAGAGCGCGGTCCGGTCGGCTCGACCTGCTCCTGGGCGGCGGCGAGGCGGGCGGCGAAGGCCGGATCGTGGGCCGCGCGGCGCAGGGCGAGGGCGTCGCCGGGCTCGAGGGCGCGAGCGGCGAGCGCGTAGGGCAGGGAGTGGCGCATGGTGGGCTCCGGGGGGTCACGTCCGCTTGGCAGGCCTGCGGCGTCCTCGCTCTGCGCTATCGTAGAGCCGATGCGACCCAGGGACATCCACATCGTCTCGGACCTGCACCTGGGGGGCCGCCCGCCGGGGCCCGGCGACCCTCGCGGCTTCCGCATGTGCAGCCAGGGCCAGCGCCTCGCCGGCTTCGTGGAGAAGCTCGCCGAGCGGGCGACGCCGGTCGAGCTGGTGATCGCCGGCGACTTCGTCGACTTCCTGGCCGAGCCCGACGAGCAGGGCCGCTGGACCCCCTTCCACCACGCCGACGCCCCCGAGGTGCTGCGGCGGGTGATCGAGCAGCGCGAGCCGGCCGTCTTCCACGCCCTGGCCCGGCTGCTGGACCGAGGCCACCGGCTGGTGGTGCTGCTGGGCAACCACGACCTGGAGCTCTCCCTGCCGGAGTGTCGCTCGCTGCTGCGGCAGGCGCTGGGCGCGGGCCCCGGGCGCCGGGTGGACCTGGAGCTGGTGCTCGACGACGAGGCCTACGTCCTGGGCGACGCCGTCGTCGAGCACGGCAACCGCGTCGACCCGATGAACGTCGTCGACCACGGCGCCCTGCGGGCCGCCCGCGTCCAGGCCAGCCTGCGCCGCGGGGCGATCGACCCCAGCCTCTTCCCGCCCCCCCTGGGCAGCCGCCTCGTGGCCGAGCAGATGAACCCGCTGAAGGCCGAGCTGCCCTTCATCGACCTGCTCAAGCCCGAGACCCGCGCCGTGCCGCCGGTCCTGCTGGCGCTGAAGCCCTCCTCGCTCAGCCGCCTGCTGCCCACGCTGCGCTTCCTCGCCCAGGGCAAGGCCCGCCAGGGACTCGACGCGGCCCGCACGGCGCTGTTCGGGCGGGAGATCGCCGCTGGCGCGAGCCCGCCTGGCGGGGATCCGCTGAGCGAGGCCCTCTCCAGCCTCCCCCCCGAGCTGGCCCAGGAGCTCGGCGAGCAGCTCGGCGCGGGCAGCCGAGGGGTCGAGATCAGCAGCCGCGGGCCGGGTCGCGACGTCGACCTGCTGCGCAGGATCCTGCTGCACCTGACCCGGGAGGACGGGACCTTCGACCTGACCGAGGAGCAGGGCGCCGCCTGGCGAGAGGCGGCCCAGGCCCACGCCCGCGCCGGCTACCGGGTGGTCGTGATGGGCCACACCCACTCCGCCGTCCACGAGCCGATCGTCGCCGCGGGCGCCGATCCGCGGGCGGTCTACATCAACACCGGGACCTGGGCCGACCTGATGACCCTGCCCGAGGGGGTCGCCGATCCGGACCCCCAGCAGGCCAACCAGGCCCTGGCCAGCTGGCTCGATGGGGTGCGCGAGGGCCGCTTCGAGGTGCTGCTGCGCCCGACCTGGGCCCGGCTGCACCTGGACGAGCAGGACCGGGTCGACCGCGCCGAGCTGCGCCAGTACCGCCAGGACGAGCCCGACCACCCCGACAACCTCCTGGCGGGCTGAGCGGTGCGCGAGCGGGTCGTCCGCGTGCAGGCGGGACAGGCCCGCGGCAGCGGCGTGCTGGTGGCCCCCGATCTCGTCGCCACCGCCCTGCACGTCGTCGCCGACCGCCAGCAGCGCCCGCCTCAGCCGCACGGCCCGATCCGCCTCGGCTTCGCCGCCCTGGTGGACGACCGCTGGGTCCACGCCGAGATCCCGGCCCGCCTGGAGGCCTTCGACGCCGAGCAGGACCTCGCCCTGCTGCGCCTGGCCGCCGCCGACCTGCCCTTCCCGCCTGCCGTCCAGCGCCTGCGCGCGCTCGAAGAGGAGGAGCTGCCCTCGATCCCCGGCTGGCAAGGCTTCGGCTTCCCCGACGCCTCGCCCAGCGACGGGAGCCCCGTCACCGGCTCCATCCAGACGACCCGCGCCGCCCAGGGCGAGATCCGCGCCCTGGCCCTCTTCTGCCACGAGGCCGCCGCCGGCCGGGGCATGCCCGTCGCCGGCCTCTCCGGCGCCCCGGTCTTCGTCGAGGGCCGGGTCGTGGGCCTGCTGCGCTGGGCCCTGACCGACCAGGAGCGCTACGCCGCCGAGCTGCCCCGAGGCGAAGGCGGCACCCTCTACGCCGTGCCCGTCGAGCGCCTCGCGATCCTGGCGCCCGGCCTGCAGCTGGGCGGGAGGCCGGCGCTGCCCCCGCTGCCGCCCGACCTGCCCCTGCCCGCCACGCCCTTCCGCTGGCTGCAGCGCTACGAGGCCGGCGACGCGCCGATCTTCTTCGGGCGAGGGGGCGCCCTTCGCGCCTTCCTGGCCATGCTCTCCGAGGCCGATCCCGACCGGATCCTGCTGCTGCTGGGCCCCTCCGGCGTCGGCAAGAGCAGCTTCCTGAGGGCCGGCGTCCTGCCCCGCCTGCCGGTCGCCGCCAGCCTCGACGCCCGCCCGCCCGAGGGCCTCGCCGCTGGCTTCGCGGCCCTGGCGCCGCGGCCGGTTCGGGTGCTCGACCAGGTGGAGGAGGCCTGGACCCGCGGCCGGGGCAACGAGGAGATGGCCGAGCTGGCCCGGGCGCTCTCGGCCGCCCGGCAGGCCGGAGGAGGCCGGGTCGTCCTCTCCTTCCGCAAGGAGTGGCTGCCCGAGGTCGAGGACGGGCTGCGCGCTCATGGCCTGCGCTGGGAGCGCTTCCTGCTGGGGCCGCTGGATCGGGCGGGCGTCAAGGACACGCTGGAGGGCCTGGTCGCCGACCCCCGCCTGGCGGCCTGGTGGGAGCTGGAGCTGGAGCCGGGCCTCGCCGATCGCCTCGCCGACGCCGTGCTGACCGGGGCGGACGACGCCGTCGCGCCGGTCCTGCAGGTGGCCCTGACCCGCCTGTGGGAGCGGGCCGACGCCCTGGCGCGCGCCACCGGCAGCCCCCGGCGGCACCTCTCGCTCACGATCTGGGAGGAGGTGGTGGCCGAAGGCCTGGGGCTGCCGCGCTTCCTGGAGCAGCAGCTCCTGGCGCTCGGCCGCCTGCACCCCAAGGAGCAGGCCGGGGGCCTCGACCTGGAGGTCCTCGCCCGGCACATCACCCCGGCGGGCAGCGCCGCGCGACGTAGCGACGAGGAGCTGCACGCTGCCTTCGCCCAGGGCGAGCGCGCCCTCGCCCTGGCCCGGGCCCTGCAGGACCTCTGGCTGCTGACCGGCGACGGCCCCCGGGCCCGACGCCTGGCCCACGACAGCCTCGCCGGAGTGGTCAGCCAGGCCCGGGCCCGCTCGACGGCGCCGGCCCAGGCGATGGCCCGGCGCATCGAGGCCCTGGTGCCTGCCTGGCGTGAGGGCCAGGAGGGCCCGCTGCTCTCCCGAGAGGATCTGCGGCTGTACCGGCGGGCCGCGCCCTTCCTGCGGACCCTCGATCCCGACGAGCGCAGGCTCCTCTCCGCCACCCGCGCCCACTTCGGCCTCCCCCGCAGCCTCGTCCGGGCCAGCGCCGAGGTCCTGGTCGGGCTGCTCGCCTTCGGCCTCCTCGCCCTGCCGATCCTGTTGGCGCTGGACCTCAGCGACGCCGTCCACCGGGCCGCGATGCGCCGGGAGCTCGACCAGCTCTACCTGCGGCCGGGCACGGCGACGGGGATGACCGACCGCCTGCGCAGCGCGCCGCTGCTGCCGGTCAGCCGGCTGAACGGCGTGCAGGACGCCGGCCTCGAGGAGGCCCTGCCGCGCATCGAGTGGATGTACCGGCGCGGGCGCGCGGGCGAGGAGATCGCCCTGGAGGAGCCCTCCTGGGGCGTCCGCGGCGAGCCGGCCCTGTCCCCCGATCCCGAGGGGCTCTTCGAGCTGGCCGCCTGGCTGGACGGGCGCCGCGATGCCGGCCTGCCGCCGCCCACGATCGAGGTGCCCGCCTGGGAGCGGGACCGAGCCTGGCCGCTGGCCCTCGACCGGCTGGCCCGAGGGCTGCCGCCCGGCTTCGAGGCGCTCGGAGACGTCCCCTACTCCTTGCGGGAGGCGGTCCCCTGGAGCGAGCGGGCGCGCCGCGGCGAGCTCCCCCCCGAGCCCGAGCGACGACCCCTTCGCGCCGAGCAGGACGAGCCGTTGAGGCCCTACGACCGGCCCCTGGCGGCCTTGGCGGCCGTCGAGGCCGGGCGGCTGGACCTGGCCGCCCCCCTCGCCGGCGAGCTGGCCGGCGAGGGCTGCGGCGCCGCCGGCGATCTGATCGGCGAGGCGACCGCCCTCTTCGCGCGGCTGGGCGACGAGGCCGGCGCCCAGGGCTGCCTCGACCGCCCCGAGCTGCGCCGGAGCCAGCGAGCCAGCGCCCTGCTGGCCCTGGGTCGGGTCGAGGAGGCGACCGCCCTCGTGCTCCAGCCTCGCCCCCAGGGCGAGCCCTGGGACCTGGAGGCCGACCTCGCCCTGGCCGCCGGCCTGGCCGCCTCGGGCGAGGAGGAGTCGGCGCGGGTCCTGCTGGACCGCTGGCTGGAGGGCCCCTCCCTGGGAAACGAGTCCCTGATGCCCAGCGTCCTGGACCTGGAGCTGCCGCTGTGGGCCGCCTGGGGAGGCGGCTCCCAGGAGGCCGAGCTGTGCAGCCAGGCCGCCCTGCTGGCCGTCGGCTACGCCCGCATCGGCGAGGCCCGCCTCGCCCACCTGCTGGGCCGCCGCTGCGACCACCCCTGGATCCGCGGGATGGTCTACACCCAGGCCCTGACCGTCGAGGCTGGCCACGGCACCTGGCTGATCACGCACCTGCCGCGCTGGGCGGGCCCCGACGCCCTCGGCTCGACCTGGCTGGACGCCGGCTCCTACGCCCGCTTGTGGCTGCTGGACACGCGGCCGACACCGGAGATCTGGCGCGGAGGGGCGCCGATCAGCCCTTCAGAATGAGCACGGTCAGGGTCGCGGCGGCGATCAGCCTCCAGACCGCGAAGATGGTCAGCCCGCGGCGCTGGAGCCAGGCGACCATGCCCTTGACGGCGATCACCGCCGAGATCCAGGCCGCGACGAAGCCCACCAGCAGCGGGACCGGCCCGTAGGCCGTCCACATCGCCTCGCCCGAGCCGACCGCGGTGTAGGCCGTCGCCGCGCCCAGGGTGATGACCCCCAGCAGGAAGGAGAACTCGACGGCGGCGGGCAGGGACAGGCCGACGAAGACGGCGCCCAGGATCGTCGCCAGGCTGCGGCTGACCCCCGGCCACATCGCCACACACTGGGCGAGGCCGATCAGCAGGGCCATCTTCGGGGTCATGGTGCTCAGGTCGAGCGTGCCGCTGTGGATCCGCCGGTTGAGGACCAGCATCACGATGGCGCCGACGGTCCAGGCGAAGACCACGGGCTCCAGCCCGAAGAGCCAGGACTCGATGAGGTCGTTGAGCAGCAGGCCCAGGACGGCCGCCGGCAGGAAGGCCAGCCCCAGCGCCTGGGCCATCTTCAGGCCCGCGGCGTCCTTGCCGACCAGCCCGCGCAGCACCGAGGCCGCCCGCTGGCGGTAGAGGCCCAGCACTGCCACAATCGCCCCGGCCTGGATGGCGATGACGAAGCCGTTGGCCTCCTCGCTGGCCTCGATGCCCAGCAGGCGCTGGACGACGATCAGGTGGCCGGTCGAGCTGACCGGCAGGTACTCGGTCAGGCCCTCGACCAGGCCGAGGATGAAGGCTTGCCAGGCGGTCACGCACCCTCCGAGAGGAGGCCCGATAAGGGCCGCCGCCTGCCTCGTCCAGCCGACTCAGGCCCGCCGGCGCCGGACCAGGCCCAGCAGGCCCCCCAGGGCGAGGCCGAGCCAGGCCCCCGCGGGCGAGCCGATCGAGGCGCAGGAGGAGCAGGAGGCGCCCACCACCTTGCCGCCCAGGCTGTCGAAGTCGTCGGAGGGGTCCAGGGGGTTCCGGCCCTCGGCGACCTCGTCGCCGTCGGACTTGCCGCCCTCGTCGGTGTCGACGACCAGCGGGTCGGTGTCGTGGCTGAGCACCTCGTCGCCGTCGCTGAGCCCGTCCCCGTCCGTGTCGAGGACCAGCGGATCGGTGCCGTGGCTGAGCACCTCGTCGCCGTCGCTGAGCCCGTCCTCGTCGCTGTCCGAGCGGGTCGGATCGGTGCCGTGGGTCTCCAGCTCCTCCCCGTCGCCGAGCCCGTCGCTGTCCGTGTCGCCGCTGAGAGGGTCGGTGCCGTGGACGTCGACCTCGTCCCCATCACCGATGCCGTCGCTGTCCGTGTCGCCGCTGAGCGGGTCGGTGCCGTGGACGTCGACCTCGCCGCCGTCCAGCAGCCCGTCGGCGTCGNNGTCGCTGTCCGGGTCCAGCGGGTCGGTCTCGTGGCCGAGGACCTCCTCGCCGTCGCTGAGCCCGTCGGCGTCGCTGTCCGGGTCCAGCGGGTCGGTCCCGTGGACCTCGTCCTCGGCCCAGTCGCTGAGCCCGTCGGAGTCGCTGTCGGCGAGGTCGTCGGCGGGATCGAGCGGGTCGGTGCCGTCGAAGAGCACCTCGGCCCCATCGGAGATCCCCCCGCCGTCGGTGTCCGGGTCCAGCGGGTCGGTCGTGTACACATCGACCTCGTCCCCGTCGGACAGCCCGTCCTCGTCGGTGTCCGCGAGCAGCGGGTCGGTGCCCACCTCGATCTCCTCGCCGTCCAGCAGCCCGTCGTCGTCGGTGTCCGGGTCCAGCGGGTCGGTGCCCCAGGTCACCTCGTCCCCGTCGGACAGGCCGTCCTCGTCGCTGTCGTCGTCGAAGGGGTCCGAGCCCAGGTCGATCTCGTCGTCGTCGTCGATGCCGTCGCCGTCGCTGTCGACGCCCGAGTCCACGCCGTCGCAGTCCTGGTCGACCCCGTCGGCGTCGATCTCGGGAGCCCCCGGGTAGACCGAGACCGCGGCGTCGTCGCAGTCCTCGCCCCCGTAGCCATCGCTGTCGTAGCCGTCGCCGTCGGCGTCGTAGTCGCTG
>DDSR01000458.1:8403-33988 GCA_002343455.1 Deltaproteobacteria bacterium UBA2385
CGACCCCGTCGTACCAGAGCTCGGTCGCGCCGGGGTAGACGCTGGGGTCGTCGTCGTCGCAGTCCTCGCCGCCGAGCACGCTGCTGTCGCCTCGCCAGCCGCCGGCGTCGATGCTGCACTCGGCGAAGCGGTCGCTGTCCCGGTCGCGCTCGTCGGCGGGCAGGTTCTCGTCGCAGTCGTTGTCCAGGCCGTCGCAGAGCTCCCGGGCCCCGGGGTGGGTGCGCGGGTCGGCGTCGTCGCAGTCGGTGGCGTCCGCGACGTAGCCCTCGGGGGCCGCGCAGGCCTGGACCGAGACATCGGGGTCGCCGTAGAGGTCGGCGTCGGCGTCGGCGTAGAAGGCGGTGGTGACCTCCTCGTCGACCAGGCTGTCGCAGTCGTTGTCGGCCTCGTCGCAGACCTCGGGCGCCCCCGGGTACACGCTGGCGTCCTCGTCGTCGCAGTCCGCGCCGCCGCACTGATCCCCGAAGACCCCGTCACCATCGGCGTCGCAGTAGCCGCACCAGGTGTCGACCCCCTCCTGGTAGTTGGCGTAGGCGTCGGTCGCGCTGTCCCCGTAGGCGAAGATCACGCTGAACTGCGCGGTCTCGCCCGGGGCGAGGCTGTCGACGGTGTGCCGCCAGTGCATCGTGTAGTCCAGGCCCGAGCCCCCGTAGTCGGTGAAGGTCGAGCTGGCCGAGCTGGTCCAGTTGGCGTGGCCGATGTCGTCGCTGTAGTCGCAGAGGCCGTAGCCGACGGTCAGCCCGCTGCGGGGGCCGACGCTCTGGACCCACTCCGCCAGGCCGTCGCCGTCCAGATCCTGCACGTCGTTGTTGGTCGTCGCCCCGTAGGAGACCGGCGAGCCGCTGTCCTGGTCGGGGTCGATGGCGTGCATGACCATCAGGTTGGTGATCGTCGCGCTGCCGTTGTTCGTGACCTGGAACTCGATGCCCATGGCCCGGTCGTCGCTGCCCCAGCTCTCCACCTTGACCATGGAGACGTTGCCCACGGTGTACTCGTAGCGGGAGCCCAGGGTCGAGCCGCTGGAGATGTCGGTCTCGGCGTCGATCGAGGTGAAGCTGTGGGTGTTGTAGGTGGCCTCGTAGCTGCGGGTCGATCCCCCCTCCAGGTACTGGACCGAGAGGTAGCCCCAGGGGCTGCCCGGCCAGGTCAGGTCCTGCCAGCCGTAGCTGCTGCCGTACAGCCGCATCCCGCGGGCGTAGCTCGACCAGTTCCAGGTCCCCTGGCTGCTGTAGTAGACATCCATGTAGCTGCCGGTGATCTGCTGCCCGGCCTGCGCGGGGGAAGACGACAGGGCCAGGATCAGGGCGGTGAGCACGGGGACCTCCACGGGGGGGTCCAAGGGTACTCAGCGCAGCCGACCCTCACAACACAAATCTGCCCTTCCCGCCGCCGAGCTCAGCCGCCGCCGCGCTCAGCCGCCGCCGCGCTCAACCATCGGTGCCGGTGCGGCCGTTGGCCTTGGACCAGGCGATCAGCGCGTCCATGCGGGTCTCGTCGGGCTGCATCAGGCGGGCGATCTCGTCCTCGCTGAGGGTGGGCGGGCCGCCGACGAAGGCGCCGACGAAGGCCGGATCGCTGGGCGCCGCCTTGATCACCCGCTCGGAGGGCAGCGGGTTGAGGTATCGACGGCGCCGTGCTGTGCGTGAGTCGGGCATCGAGCGAACCTCCTTGTACCACTGGAAGGCTACACCCCACCGCGGCAATGCGCAAGTCGGCCACGGGACGGGCTCAGTCGACGCGCTCGGGGAGGAGGGCGAGGGCCTGGCCGATCGCCTCGGCCAGCGAAGCCGCCGAGGGGGGCCACTGCCGGACCGCCCACTCGAAGGCGGTGCGCTCGGGCCACCGCGCCAGCAGCGCCCGCAAGCCCTCGGGCGGGGAGGCGTCGCGCCCCGCCTCCATCCAGGCCGCGTTCGAGAGGCGCAGCGCCTCGACCACCGCCGGGCGGGGGAAGGCCCCCAGGCGCAGGGCCAGCGCCCCCGCCAGGGCCTGGGCTTCGGCCTCGCCGGGCAGATCGACCCCCTCGGGGGCGGTCTCCATCAGCGCGCCCCACAGCAATCGGGCCTGCCCCTCCAGCCAGCCGGCGTAGCTGGCCATCACGTCGGCCCGCAGGCGCTCGACCAGCCCCCGATCGGCGCCGAGCCCGCGGGCGACCTCGACCCAGCGGATCTTCCAGAGCAGGGCGCGGCCCGGGTCCGGATCGCCTCCAGAGCCATCTCCAGGGTCTCCTGCCGGAGTGCCCGCCGGGAGCGGCCCGGCGAGGCCCGCCGCGAGCCCGTCGGGCCAGGCTCGGTTGGACCAGAGCTGCCGCGGCAGGTCGACCAGCCCGGCGGCCCCGATCTGGGCCAGGATCTGCCCGAGCCCGGCGAGGTCCACCATGCCCTCCAGGCGCAGCCAGACCGCGCCGAGGGCCAGCACCGCCGGCCGCGACAGGTCCGAGAGGGCCGGGCCGGTCGAGGCGCTCAGCCGCTGATGCATCCAGACGAGGCCGCGCTTGACGTGCCGCGGGGTGACCACGCCGTGGCCGTTCCAGAGGTCACCCAGCTCGCTGGCCAGCGGGCCGATGCGCTCGAGATCGAGGCCCTGGTCCTCGGCCCAGCGCTCGACGAGCCGGATCCAGTGTCGAGGCAGCACCGCCGGCACCCGCTGGCGCAGGTGCAGGCTGCGGACCAGCGCCCCCTCGCCGGAGGGCCCGTCGAGCAGGACGTCGTCGGCCTGCTCACGGTCCAGGACCAGCACGACGACGACGCCACGCAGGCCCTCCAGCCAGGCCAGCGAGGAGAGCAGGCCTCGCAGGCGCGTCTCGTCCAGGCGGCTGATGTCCTCGATCTCCAGCCAGACCCGCGGCCGGGCGCCGAGGGGGTGCAGGCACTCGATCAGCCGATCCAGCAGCGCGACGGCCTCGTCGCTCATCATGTCGGGCCGATGGGCGCGGGCTCGCCAGGCCTCTCCCAGGGCCGCGACGACCCCCGAGAGATCGGTCAGGACCGCCATGGGCTCGCCCTTCAGCCGGGCCGCGGCCTTCACGGTCTGGAAGAGCAGGCCAAGTCCCTCTCGCGTGCCCACGCCTCGCCCGGCCAGCCGGGAGTCGCCGTCGCAGAAGAGGGTCAGGCAGGGGTGCCAGTCGCGAGCGGCGACCGCCTGGTGCAGGCGCCAGGCGATCTCGGTCCAGTGCTGGCGGGGATCCCCCACCTCGTCCAGCAGCAGGCGCAGGGGCTCGCTGGCGGGGTGGACAGGACGGCGGATGCGCAGGTCGAGGTGCTTCTGGCCGGGAGCGCCGGCCGCGCGCAGCCGGGTGTACAGCTCCTGGCCGATGCGGCGGGCCAGGACGGGCCAGGCGGAGCCATCCTCGGGGGTGGAGAGCCAGGCGTTGAAGCGCACCCGCACCGGCTCGACCCCGGGGTTGGCGGCCCGCCACTGGGTCCAGACCATCTCGGCGAAGGTCGACTTGCCGCTGCCCCAGGGCCCCTCGACGCTGACGATGACCGCCTCGTCGCGATCCTGATCGAGCAGGAAGCCCACCTGGCGGGCCAGCTCGGCGGCGGCCGGGCTGAACTCGAAGAGGTCCTCCTCGCCCCGGTCCAGCCGCAGCCGCTCCCGCGCCCAGGGGCGGCCGAGGAGGAGCGCGGCGGGCGAGGGGTCCATTCCCCGACGGTAGCGCTGGTGGGCCCCGGCTGCTACCCTGCCGCCCCACGGAGGAACCGATGACCCTGACCGCCTCAGCTCTGCTCTCACTCAGCCTCTTCCTCGCCTGCGGCGACAAGGGGGACACCGGCGACGGCGATGGCGGCGCCGGCGATGGCGGAACCGCGGACGGCGGGACCGGCGACGGCGGGACCGGGGATGGCGGGACCGGGGACGGCGGGACCGGGGATGGCGGGACCCAGGACGGCGGCGGCCAGGACGGCGGCGGCAGCGACGGCGGGGGGGATGGCGGCGGCACGACCTCGCCGGACAACGACGGCGACGGCTGGCCCGAGAACGTCGACTGCGACGACGACAACCCCGACGTCTACCCGACCGCGATGGAGGTCTACGACGGCATCGACAACGACTGCTCCGGCGAGGCCGACGACATCCCCTGGGGCTACAGCTCGGCGGACGGCCACATCCCCCCCGAAGACTGGGGCACCTACTACCCGGACTGCAACGGCGAACAGCAGTCCCCGATCGACTTCGTCAAGTCCATCATCGACCCGGTGCCGCCCCTCTCGGCCTCGCTGGGCTGGGGCAGCGACACCATCGACGTCGAACACCACGGGCACGCCCTGCAGTGGAAGGTGAAGGCCGACCCCAAGCTGGGAGAGACCCCCCACACCCTGACCTGGGACGGCGTCGTCTACACCCTCGAGCAGTTCCACTTCCACGTGCCCTCCGAGCACACCGCCCTCGGCGTGCCCATGGACATGGAGGTGCACTTCGTGCACTACGCCGACGAGGGTGTCGAGCCTGGGGTGCTGGTCGCCAGCATCGTCTTCGAGCTCGGCCCCGAAGACAACGACTTCCTGACGGCGATCGGCTTTGATCGGCTGCCCGCCACCGAGCACGCCGTCCTCGAGGACGAAGAGTCCCTCTTCCGGCTGATCGACGTGCTGCCTCCCGACTTCGTGGCCGACCCGACCGTCGCCTTCTACGACGGCTCGTACACCACCCCCCCGTGCACCGAGGGCGTGCTCTGGGTGATCGCGGGCACTCCGGTCTCGTTCAGCGCCGACCAGCTCGCCGCGATGGAGGCCGTCATCGAGGACAACGCCCGCCCCACCCAGGAGCTGTTCGGGCGGCGGCTCAGCCTGACCCGCCTGGTCCCCTAGAACCGGTGATCAGCCCCACAGCAGGGGCACGAAGGCGACCAGCAGCAGGCTGATCCCCATCACCACGACGGGCACCCACAGGTGCTCGTTGCGGGCCCAGAAGCCCTGCACGGCGGGCTCTTCCAGGGCTGCCTCGCCGACGACCTGCCGGGTCAACAGGTGGTTGAGGGCCACCGGCGGGGTCAGGTAGCCGAGCTCGAAGCCCACCAGCACGACCATCCAGAAGTGCACCGGGTCGATGCCGTGGCGGTAGGCCACGTCGGCCAGCGTGACGCTGACCAGGATGACCGCGCCCATGGCGTCCATGGTCATGCCGATCAGCACCATGATGACCACCAGCACGCCCATGGCCAGCACCGGGCTGCCCAGGCTGTGGGGCACCAGCTCCATCAGCTCGGAGCGCTCGACCACGCCTCCCAGGCAGACGGTCGCCGCCATCAGGAAGAGGAGCGCGCCGGTGTGCTCTCCGGCATGGCCCGAGGCGTACTCGACCTTGGGCCCCAGGCCCTTGCCTCGCCCCTCCCACAGCAGCACCAGCAGCAGCATCACCGGCAGGATCCAGGGGGCGGTGCGCTCGTTGAGGGGCGCGTCCAGGACCAGGGCGTAGCCGCCGACCACCAGCCCGCCGATCAGCAGGAAGGGGAGCAGGCCGCGGGCCGCCTGGGCGGTGGAGGCGAACGCGTCCGGCGCGGGCGAGAGGCGCAGCTTCGGGCGGTAAACCGCGACCAGGGTCAGCAGCAGGACCAGGGTGGTCAGGCCGAAGACGAGGATGCCGCTCTCGTAGAGCTCGGAGGTGGTGACCTCCTTGTTCAGCGAGGCGATCAGCACGACGATCAGGCAGGGTCGCAGCACCACGCCCAGGCTGCCGGACATGGCGGCGATCATCCGGGCCTGGCGAGGGCTGGCCCCGGCCCGCCGCATCTCGTCGAAGACCAGGGCGCCGGCGGCGATGACGAAGATGCCCGAGGCGCCGCTGTAGGCGGTGGGCAGGGCGGCGGCGACCACGATCACCCAGCCCAGCAGCGGTACGGGCAGGCCCCAGGGGCGGATCAGGTCGAAGACGCGGCCGGAGACGCTGCTGCGCTCGAGCAGCATGCCTCCCCAGACGTAGAGGGCGACGGCCAGGTAGACCGAGGGGATCTGGGCGAACTTGTGCAGGTAGATCGCCTGCCCGCTGGGATGTCCTTCCACCAGCAGGAACCAGGCGCCGGCGATGCCGACCATCCAGGCGTACAGCGGCACGCAGAGCAGGCCGCGCAGCAGGTTTCCACCGGGGGCGAGGCCGGGCGGAGGGCGGAGGAGGTGCCGCAGGTTGAGGACGGCCAGCGCGAGCAGCCCGACGGTCCACAGCAGGGGCACCTCGACGTGCTCGGCCTCGATCTCCAGGTTGGCCCGGACGCGCCAGTCGGCGAAGGCCGAGGCGGCCAGCAGGAGGTGGGCCAGGAGCTGACTGCCCTGGTCGAGCTGGTGGCCCCGCACATCGTGAGCCGTCCGGAGGGCGATGTGCGCGCGGCGCCCGGTGGCGACGAGGCCGCCCAGGATGAAGACGACCGAGAGCAGGTGCAGGCCGTAGGCGAAGTCGGCGAGATCGCGCAGGCGCAGCTCGACCGCGCGGAAGCCCCGGACCGAGGGGGTCAGCGAGGCGCGGGCCTGGTCGTAGGCGAGGTGCTCGGCCTCGCACTGCTCGACGAGGGCGCGGGCTGCGGTGCAGGAGACGCCCTCGGTCCGAGCCGCGGCGGGCGGATCGGCGAAGGGGTCGGCGTTGGGATCGGCGAAGGGGTCCGCGTTGGGATCCGGGGCCGCGGCGGGCGGATCGGCGAAGGGATCGGCAAGAGGGTCAGGGGTTGCGGCGGGCGGATCGGCGAAGGGATCGGCGAAGGGATCGGCGGCGGGATCCGGGGTCGCGGCGGGGGCCGGCTCCACGCAGCCCTCGAGCGCCTGGCGGGCCCGCTCCGGCTGGCAGTCCGGGGGCGGGGGATCGCTGCGCAGCGAGAGGGCGTAGCCCGGCCAGATCGACTCCCCGAGCTGCACCAGGCGGGCGTCCAGCCGGTCGGCCGTCTGCTGGACCAGGATGAAGCCCAGCACCAGGAGCAGGGCGATCGCCGGCAAGCGCCCCGACACACGGGGGGTCGGGCTGCTCACGGGGCGCTACTCCAGGCTCTGGGCGCACTCGGCGCGGGCGCCGTCGGCGTTGCAGCGGGCCTTCTTCAGCAGGGCCAGCACCTTGCCGTCGTAGGACTTCTGCTTGTCCCGCAGCTCGATGCGCATCTTCTGGCCGAAGCCGTCCAGCTCGGCCTTGGCGGCGGCGGTCGGGTCGATCCAGGTGGTCGCCGGGATCCCCGCCTCGGCCGCCTTGATGGACTTCAGCGCCGTGGCGAAGTCGCCGGCCACCCAGGCCCGGCTGCGGGTGCCGAAGTCGGCCGGGAACTTGCCCTCGTGCACCAGGATCTGGAAGGTGACCTGAGCCAGAGGGGTGCGGATGATGCCGCCCTTCTGACCCAGGCCGCGCCAGAGCTCGAAGGGCGTGTAGGCCGTCGCCGGCAGGAAGAGCACGTCCAGTTCGCCGTTGTTGAAGGCGGGGCCCAGCGTCGCGAGGTCCGAGGAGACCCCCACGCCGCCCATGCGCTGGATGGCGAGGCCGCTGGCCTTGTCGTAGTCCAGGCTGGCGATGCGCTTGCCGGAGAGGGCGCCGATGCTGGCCAGGTTGCGGTCGCGGACCATCACGTAGACCGCGCCCAGGGGCCAGATCCCGACCGTCTCGTAGGCGCCGGCCTTGAACATCGGCGCGTAGACCTCCTTGGTCTGCAGCGTGTTCAAGACCGGCTGCAGCAGCTCGTAGGAGGGCACGCCGCCGACCGCCTCGACCGTGTAGGTGGCCGCGTTGTAGCGCTGCAAGCGCACCCCGCTGGCCAGCACCGCGTCGCAGCTGCCGGCCGTGAAGTCGTTGACCGCGGTCGCCTCGTCCGTGTAGGGCTTCAACGTGACGGGGGCGCCCCAGCCGGCGGCCTGGACAGCCCAGGACTCGGCCAGCTTGAACATGAAGCCGGTGCGCCCGGCCGGGTCGTAGACGCAGGCCGTGCGGGCCTGGGCCTGGGCCTGGGCCTGGGCGACACCCGGCAGGAGGAGCAGGAGGGCAGCGACGAGGGCGAGGAGTAGCGGCATCGGCAGGCTCCGGGGGATGGACCCGCATGGAAGCGGTTGGCGGGCGCTTGTATTCCGTTGCCGGCGGGGTGGGGGGTCAGAGGCCTGCCAGCGCCTTGCGCAGCGGACCGCTGTCGATCTGGCCCACCTCGCGATCGACCACCATTCCGGCGGCGCCCTTGGCATCGCCGCCCACGCTGGGGCCGCCCGAGGCGCTGGCGCCGAACCCGAGGCCGAAGCTGAGTCGACCCATCAGCCGGGGCGCAGGGAGGATGACGCCTGCCACCGCCCTCTGCATTGCCGGCAGCCAGGGACCCAGCCAGGCGGCCGCGGGGGGCAAGCCGCAGACCAGGGCGCAGAGGCCTGCCTGCACGTCCTGCATGGCTTGGGTCATCGGCATTCCGGCGGGCGGGCACAGCCCGATGCCGGCCAGGGCGCCAAGGACCGCGGGGCCCATGCTGAGCGAACTGACGAGGTTGAAGTCCTCCCAACCGGCGGCCACGTAGTTGTCGGCCATCAGGTCGGCCGTGACCAATGCGCCCTGGGACAGCACCTGCTGGACGAGCTCGCGGGGCGCGGGCAGCTCTACCTTGCGGTCGAAGCCGGCTCCAGCCAGCATCGCTTCCAGGCCCTGGCCGGACTTGAGCTGCTCGGCGAGGGCAGGTAGCTGGTCGAGGAAGAAGTGCATCTGGTCGGTCTGGCTCGAGTTGCCCCGGCTGCTCTCCAGGTGGAGCGTGGCGCGGCCCCGAGGCTCGAGCACCGCCTGCGGTCCGTTCAGCCGCAGGCCTGCGCTGAGCTCGATCTGACCCGCGCCGCCGAGGGCTTCGGAGAGCTGCTCCAGGGCAGCCAGGTCGAAGACCTGGGCCAGGGCGGGGATGGCCGCAAGCTCGGCCGTTGCGGCGACCCGGTGCCGCACATTGACGGTAGCGCCGCCAGTACCCAGCAAGAGCTCCACCTGTCCGGTGTAGCTGGCGCTGAAGAGGCCGTTGAGGCTGTCGAGGTAGGGCTTCAGATCGGCCAGCAGCTGGCTCAGGTCGGCCGGCGAAAGGAAGTCCAGGGCCTCTTCGCCGCCGGTGACGGCAGCGTTTGCGACCAGCGCGGCCCGCTTCTGGATGTCCCACTGCGTCTCGGGCAGCAGGTCGGGCAAGTCCATGCCCGTGACGCTGCTGGCGAGGCCCATCACCTTGGAGCCGCCCAGGATGCTCAACACGGCGGCGGGAGAGAGCATGGCCCCCAGGGCCATCAGCAGGGCGGTGTCCATTGGGGCGGTGCAGCTCCCGTTCAGACCCACCTGAGCCGCCACGCCTCCCGTCGCAGAGAGGGCGGCGATCGCACGCTCACCGCCACCCTCGGCCTTCAGGGCTGCGCCGAACTGGTCGATGCCGAAGGTGCCGCCTGCCTTGGCGCGGGCCGACAGCTGGCCCGGCGCGCTGTGCAGCAGCTCGACCTCGCCGTTGAGGGTCCCGCCGAAGAGCGCCGCCACCTTGCCCGAGCCCTTGGCAAAGAGGCCGGTCCCCACAGGCCACTGGGCGATCAGGCGATCGGGCAGCACCCGCGCCATCGCCTGGACCATCCGGGGCGCGTCCTGCTGGAGCACCCACTGCTGCACGCCGGGCTTGTCGATCTGCGCGGCCGCCATCGGCAGCGCCGCTTCCATCGGGACTGCGCTCAGCACCACCTCGGCGAACTCGTCGAAGAGGCCCTCTTCCGCCGGTGCAGCGGTGTCCAGGCCGCACTCTTCGAGCTCGGCCGAGTTGCTGACCCCGCCGCTCTGCTGCGACGTCGGGGCCTGCGTCTGGGTCGGAGGCTCGTAGTGGCTCTGCTGCTGGTAGTCCATCGTTCACCTCGGGGGGTGAACGTCCTCTCAGCAACCATCAAGCCAGCGGCAAACCACTGCAATCACTGGGGCCTGCCTGACGGAGCTGACGGATTTCCGTCAGTCGCCGAACGGGTCCGGCGGCGGAGCTGCCGCGACCAGGGGAGGAGCGGGCGGCGCCGGGGCGCGATGCCCCTCCTCGGCGATCCAGAGCAGGTCGGCCTCGTGACGGGCGAGCTGCCGCGCGTACTGGTCCAGCAGGGCCCACTCCTGCGGCTGCCCCTCCACCGGCTCCGGCCAGGCGGCCAGGATCTCGCGGACCTGGTCCGCTCGTCCGGCGTTGGCCGCCGCGAAGAGCCAGAGCGAGCGCGGAATGCCCTGCCCGAGGGCGTCCCCGCGGGCGGCGGCGGCGGCGAGGCCCTGCCAGGGATCGAGGTCCGCCGGCCCCGATCCGGGCACCGTGGCCCAGCCGGCCATCCGGGTCGCCTCGGGGATGGCCCACCAGGCCTCATCGTCCAAGCACAGGCTGGCCCGGCCGACCTCGATGATCTGGTTGAGCGGCACGCTGACGACCCCGCCGGACTCGCCGTCGTTGACCTGGGCGAGCTGCCCGGCCATCAGTCCCAGGAGGTAGACCCCTTCGTCGGCCCGGCTGAGGAAGCGGCAGCGGTCGGCGTCGCCGTACTCGTCCAGCGCCAGCTGGTAGGCCTGCTGGTAGCGCTCGGCGGCCTTCGCGTGCAGCCTCGCCGCGGCGATCCGGCCGTCGCTGGCCCCGGCGGTGTCGCCCCGCGCCATGGCCAGGCGCGCCTGGATCGCCGCTTCGCGGGCCTGAAGCTCGGAGCAGAGGCCGGCCATCGTCCAGGCCACCGTCAGGGCCTGGCCGGAGCGCTCGCGGGAGATCGTCAGCGAGGCGGCCACGCCGACCTCGCCGAAGGCGCAGGCGACATCGAGGTCGCGGATGGCGGCGAGGCGCGGCACGCTGCGGCTCTTGACCGCTGAGTCCAGCGTCCCCGCACAGCCCCAGAGCAGCAGCAGCAGGATCACTTCAGGACCAGCTCGACGGTCTGGCCCGAGGTGAAGGGCCCCTGGGCTTCCGAGACGGGCTGCCCCTCCTCCCGCGTGGCGGCGTTCCCATCGGTGTCGACGCGCGCGCTGAGCCAGACCTGGTCGGGCCAGGGGGTGCCTTGCATGATGATGTCGCTGTCCCCCAGCGCGAAGGTGGTCGGCAGGCTGCTGGCCGGGATGCGCAGGGCGGCCAGGGGAGGCCCGCGGCCCTCGACGCTGGGTCGGGCGAAGACGAAGACGATCGCCTCGGGAGGAAGGGCCGCAGCGCCCTCGAGCCGCAGCGCGCCGGTCAAGCGTGGCGGACCCGCCTGGGCCGCGCCCTCGACCGGAGCCGGAGCCGCGGCCTGAGGAGAGCGGGCGTCGGCCAGCAGCATCGCGGCGAGGCGCCGGTCCTCGGCGTCCTGAGAGAGCTCCAGCGCCTTGGTGAGGGCGGCTTCGGCCGGCGCGAGGTTCCCGCGGTTCAGCTCCAGCACCCCTCGCCAGAGCCAGGCCGTCGCCAGGTTCGGATCGCGCGCCTGGACCTCGTCCAGGTTCTCCTGGGCCTTGTCCAGCATCCCGATCGCGATCATCAGGGCGGCCAGGCTGGCCTGGATCTTCGCGTTCTGCGGATCCACCTGCCGGCCCGCCTCGACGTAGCGCATGCCTGCGTCGAAGTCGCCCGAGCGGATGGCGGCGTGGGCCAAGGCGGCGGCGGCATCGACGTCCTGAGGGTTCGCGTCCAGCCGCTCCTGGAGCTTCTGCAGCGCCACCTCGCGCTGATCCACCGTCGCCCCCGTCATCGTCCCGCCCTCGCCCCGAGGCCGGGTGGCCTGGGTCAAGGTGACGCCCAGGATGGCGAAGAAGGCCAGGAAGGCCGCTGCCCAGGCCGCGCCCTTGCTGCCGGGCACCTCCTTGCTGAGCGCCCGGTCGACCTCCACCGTGTCCGGGTCGGCCTCTTCGAGGTCCCGCAAGGCCATGGCCGCCCGGTTGAGGGTGGCGCGCCAGCGCTGATCGAAGGCGGCGTCATCCACCTTGCCGCGCTCGGCCTGGAGGCCACGAAGCTCTTCGACCAGCGCCTCCTTGCGGGCCAGCAGGTCCTCTTGTCGAGGCGAGGCGTGGGGCGCCGAACCCCGCGAGCGCATCACGACGAAGGCGCCTCCCGCCAGGCCCAACAAGAGCACGACAAACGGAGGGCCCCAGGTCTCGACGTTCATGGCCTCTCCAGCTCAGCCAGGATGCGCTGGCGCCAGGGCTCGAGCTCGTCCAGCTCCTCCGGTTCGACGCTGGCGGTCTCGGCGCCTGCGCCCGTCTTGCGGGCCCGCATGAAGCCCCCTGCGACCGCGCCTCCCACGAGCAGGAAGCCGACCGGCGCCAGCCAGACCGCCCAGTGGCGGCCCTCGGCCGGGGGAGAGAGCAGCACCCAGGTACCGTAGCGGTCGACGAAGTAGTCGTCGATCTGCTCCTTGGTGTATCCCTGGGCCACCAGCTCGCGGATGCGCGACTTCATCGCCCGCGCGCCCTCGGCCGGCGAGTCGTTCACCGAGAGGCCCTGGCAGGTCGGGCAGCGCAGGCCGTCGCTGACCTGCTCGGTGAGGAGCTCCAGCGCGGCGGCGTCGGTGACCGGCGCGGTGAGCGGCGGCTCGTCCAGGGGCGTCGGGGCATCGGAGGCGCCCACGCCCAGGCTGAGCGTGAGGAGGAGGAGGAGCGCGGTCACAGCAGGGCCTCAAGCGCGGCGAGGAACTGGTCGGGCACGACCGGTCCGGTGAACTTGCGGGCGATGCGCCCCTCGGCGTCGATCAGGAAGGTCTCGGGGACCCCGGCCACGCCGTAGTCCATGGCCGTGCGCTGGGCCGGGTCGATCAAGGTCGGGTAGGCCTCGCCGTAGCGACGCAGGAAGGCCTTCACCTTGACGGGCTCGTCGTTGTAGATGACGCCGAGGAAGGTCACGCCGCGGGCCTGGTAGGCGGGCGCCACCTTGACCAGCCAGGGGTGCTCCTGGGCGCAGGGCACACACCAGCTGGAGTAGAAATTCACCACCACCGGCTTGCCGCGCAGCTCGGCGAGGTCCACCGTGCGGTCCCCGTCCATCGTCTGCAGCGCGAAGCCGGGGGCCTGCTTGCCTTCGAGCACGTTGGGGAGGGCCCGCGGGTCCTTGCCGAAGCCCATCGCCAACACCCACACCAGGGGGATGATCAGCAGCGCGCCGACCGCCAGCACCTTCCAGTTCATGCCGGCCTTCCCTTGCGGGCCGGCCAGGCAGCCAGCACCGTGCCGAAGGCCATCACCGCCCCGCCAAACCAGATCCACCAGACCATCGGCTGGATCACCGCCTGGAGGCTGACGAGGTCGGTCCGCGGATCGACCTGCACCAGGGAGAGGTAGAGGTCCTCACGCGGGCCGCTGTAGACCGCCGGCGCCGGGAGAGGGCTGCCCATCCGGGGGTAGTTGTTCATCCGAGGCTCGAGCGTCCCGAGCTCGTTGCTGCCGGCCGAGACGTGAAAACGAGCCACCGACGCCGTGCGGTGCGACTCCTGGACCGCCTCGCTGCCGAGGAAGGTGAGCGTGTACCGACCGACGGAGGTCGTCTCGTTCTTGATCATGGTCAGCTCGTGCACATGCCGCCAGCCCGAGGAGGCCGCGATGCCCACCGCCACCAGGATCACCCCGAGGTGAACGATGTAGCCGGCCTGTCGGCGCCGGGCCTTGAGGCTGGCCTGCCAGAGGGCGATCGGCAGGCTGCCGCCCGTGGAGCGCCAGCGGGCGAGCCCGGGGGCGAGCATCTCCCCGATGGTCACCCACAAGGCGAAGGCGCTGGCGCCGAAGACCGCCAGGGGCCAGGGCGCGCGAATGTCCAGGGCCAGCAGCAGGCCGACGACGAGCACGGTGAAGAGCGCCGGCAGGCCGGCCCGGGTGACCATGGCCGAGGCGGAGGGCCGACCCCAGGGCAGGGCAGGCCCGACGCCCATCAGGAACACCAGCAGGAAGCCGAGCGGGACGGCCCACTGGTTGAAGTAGGGCTCGCCCACGCTGATGCGCTCGCCGCTGATCGCCTCGTTCAGCAAGGGCCAGACCGTCCCCAGCAGCACCGTGAAGGTGATCGCGGTGAAGACCAGGTTCTGCGCGAGGAAGGCCACGTCGCGGGTGACCGGACCGGCCAGCCCCTCGGTGGGCGGGGCCAGCTTGTCGATGCGGGCCGCCAGCAGCACCACCGTGAAGACCAGACCGACAGCCAGGAAGCCAAGGAAGATCGGCCCGATCTCGGACTGCGTGAAGCTGTGGACCGAGTTGAAGACCCCCGAGCGGGTCATGAAGGTGCCCAGGATCGTCAGCAGGAAGCTGCCCATCAGCAGGGTGAGGGTCCAGCCCTTGAGCTGCTCCTTGCGCTCCATCAGCATCGCGGAGTGCAGGAAGGCCGTGGCGGTCAGCCAGGGCAGCAGGCTGGCGTTCTCGACGGGGTCCCAGGCCCAGTAGCCGCCCCAGCCGAGCACATCGTAGGACCACCAGCCGCCCAGCAGGATGCCCGCGGTCAGGAAGCCCCAGGGCACCATCATCGCGTTGCGCAGGGCCCGCGACCAGGCCGGGTTGATGTTGCCCGCCAGCAGCGCCGCGGCGCCCATGGCGAAGGGCACGGTCATGCCTACGTAGCCGAGGTACAGCGTCGGCGGGTGGACCACCATCAGGATGTGGTTCTGCAGCAGCGGGTTGGGCCCCGGCCCGTTCGCCGGCGCCGGATCGACCAGCCCGAAGGGGTTGGCGATGCCCGCCACCAGGAAGGTGAAGAAGACCCCGATCACCAGGGTCATGCCCATCGCCCAGGAGCTATGGGCCGGGAACCGATCCCGCGTCCACCAGGCCTGCCCGGCCGCATACACGCCCAGGATGAAGGCCCAGAAGAGGATCGAGCCCTCCAGGCTGGACCAGAGGCTGACGATGCTGACCCAGACCGGGGAGTCCAGGCTGCCGACCTGGCTGACGTAGTGCACGCTGAAGTCGTGCGTCAGCAGGGCGTACTCCATCAGGCCGGTCGCCACCGTGACCGCGCCGAAGAAGGCCCAGGCCATGATCCGGGACCAGCGGGCGGCCTCGGCCGAGCCCTTCCAGCCGCCGTAGAGTCCCGCCACCGCGCCCACCGAACAGGCGGCCAGCGCGACCAGGATGGCCGCGCGGCCAAGCAGGGAGATCACAGCTCTTCCACCGTGGCGTAGAGGGTCTGGGGATCGGTGCCCTCGGTCGGCGCCCGGTACTCATTGCTGTGCTTGACCATGACCTTGTCGGCCTGGAAGACGCCCTCGTCGAGCATGGTCCCCTCGACCACGACGCCGATGCCCTCGCGGAACATCTGCGGCGGCGCGCCGCGTGCGGTGACCCGCACCGGGGTCGCCTCGTCGACGGCGGCCTCGCCCACCGTGAAGCTGAGGTGCTGCTCCTCCATCTTCCAGTCCACCGAGTTCGCCTGCACCACTCCGCCCAGGCGGATCGTCGCGCCGACGGCCTTGTCCGAGTTCTGGTGCAGCTCGGCCGGCGTCCAGAAGTAGACGAGGTTCTCGCCGATTCCACCCCCGGCGATCACGGTGAGCGCGGAGCCCGCCACGAGCAGGGACACGGCCAGGAAGATGCGACGCTGGGTAGAGGGGGTCATGGTGCTCCTTCTCCTTGGTCTGGAGTCGCAGCTTTCGACTGCCGAGCAAGGGTCCACATGTATCCCAGCCAGACGGCCCAGGAGATGCCATAGGCGGCGATCACGAATCCCCAGCCTCCTTGAACCATTCCAGTCATGGCGACTCCTCCGGACGGGTGAGGGAGAGGCGATCGGGCAGCTCGGGTAGCTCGGGCGCGGCCTCTTCGGCGAGCAGGCGGCTCAGCTCGATCAGGGTCCGCAGGGTGGCCAGGCCGATGCCGAGCAGGGTCACGCCCAGCGAGGTGATCATCAGCGGCATCCACATCGGCGAGTCGATGCTCTCCCGGCTCGACATCGGCTGGTGCAGCGAGTTCCACCACTCCACGCTCTTGTAGACGATCGGCACGTTGACGGTCGCCACGATGGTCGCCACGGCCGTCGCCATCGACCGCCGACCCGCCTGGTCGATCAGCCGCCGCAGCAGCAGCACCACCCCGAAGGACATCGCCAGCACCGCCGAGGTCGTCAGCCGCGGGTCCCAGGTCCACCAGGTGCCCCAGGTCGGCCGCGCCCAGATCGAGCCCTGGATCAGCAGCAGCATCGTCATCAAGGTGCCGACCTCGACCCAGGCCGTGGTCGACGCGTCGAAGATCCGCCGGCCCGTCCACAGGGTGCCGATCGCCGCGACGAAGCCCACCAGGTAGAAGACCAGCGCCCCCCAGGCCGTCGGGACGTGCACGTACAGGATGCGCCCGACATCGCCCATCATCGCCTCGCGCGGCGCGACGAAGAGGCCCCAGCCGTGGCCCACCGCCATCACCAGCATGCCCAGGACGACCAGCGCGAGGCCCACGGTCCGGGTTCGTGCGTAGGAGGCACGCGTCATCAGGACTCCACGACCTTCTCGAAGAGCGCCCCGCAGAGGCTCCAGTAGATCAGGTCGAAGCAGAGGAGGAGGATCAGCCAGGAGCTCATCTGGCCCATCGCGTCGCCGCTCATCGCCAGGGAGGTGGCCTTGACCGAGGCGAGCAGGGCTGGAACCAGCAAGGGAAAGAGCAGCAGCGGCAGGAGCAGCTGCCGGCCCGCGACCCGGGCGGTCAGCGCCGCGTAGAAGGTGCCCGGCGCGGCGATGCCCCCGGCGCCAAGCGCCAGCACCGCCAGCAGGGAGAGCGGATCCTGGACCCCCGCGCCGGTGATCACCAGGTCCACCGGCACCGCCACCAGGGCGACCAGCAGCAGCACCGCGAGGTTGGCGAGGGCCTTGCCGTAGAAGATGGCCGGCGCCCGCAAGGGAGCCAGCAGCATCGCCTCCAGCGCCCCGGTCTCGACCTCGGTCTGCATCGAGCGAGCCAGGGAGAGGGTGCTGGCCAGCAGCATCGCCAGCCAGAGGTAGCCCCCGGCGTGCTTGGCGAGCATCGTGCTGTCCGGGCCGACCGCGAAGCTGAAGAGCATCAGCACCACCGCCGCGAAGGCCACCAGGGCCATCACCTGAGCTCGCGCCCGCCACTCGACCCGCAGGTCCTTGGCGATGACGGCGGCGATCTCTTGGGGCAGGGTCATAGCCCGCACGCCTAATTCGATTTCCGCCTCCAGGAGGCTCAGACCGGTACGACCGCCACGCCCGGGATCTCCCGGAGATCCACGCGCACCCGCACCCGCTCGCCCTCTTCCAGGCTCATCGCCCGCGGCCAGCAGGTCACCAGCAGCCCCCAGTGTCCGGGCTCCTGCGGCGGGTTGGCCAGCACCAGCTCTGCATCGTAGCGGGCCGAGAACCACAGCACCGCCCCGCAGACCCGGCCCTTCTGGCTGGCGAAGAGGTCCAGCTCGACCGACTCGACGTGGCGCTCGGGCACCCCCAAGGGCACCCGCAAGGCCAGCACCGGAGCGGATCGCAGCTCCACCCAGGAGGCGCTGGTCGTGCGCGCCGGGGTCGCCTCCAGCGTCTCCAGCAGGGGCCGCACGTTCAGGTTCCAGGTCCGCCCCAGCTCGGTCACGATCTCCGCCGCGCCGGTCGCCTCGGCGTCGACATCGGCCGCCGCCACCAGGGCGACGTGCAGCTCCAGCTCCCCGGGGGCCAGCAGCCCGCCCGGGGCCAGCCAGGCGGCGCCCGCCCGCATCGCCGGCACCACCCCCTCGGCGAAGGGATCGGCGTTGAGCAGCTCGCTGAAGACCAGGTCGGCCTGGCCCGGCTCGAAGTCCTCCACCCGGCCGTGCAGGATCGTCACCGTGTCGGAGAGCCCGCTGGCCTCGACCAGCCGCTGGGCGTCGACGTAGCGGCGGGTCGGCTCGATGCCCACCACGCTGCTCGCCCCCATCCGGGCGGCGATGCAGGAGAGCAGACCCGTCCCGCAGCCCACCTCGACCACCCGCTTGCCGGGCGCGTGGCGGGCCAGGAAGTCCACCAGGCCCCGGGTTCGCTCCAGGTCGGCCAGCAGCCGGGCGTGCTGCCAGGGATCGCCCCAGACCTCTTCGAGCTGGTCCTGGGGGATGCTCTCGGGGTCGTCCAGCTTCTCGAGGATGATCTTGGTCATGGGGTCACCCCCGCCCGCGGATCCAGCCGGGCCCGCAGCGCTCGCAGCCAGTCGTCCTCAGGCTCGTCGCCTTCGAGCGGAGCCCCGCGGCCGATCGCCTCGATCAAGGCGCCGGTCTCCTCGCAGAGGTCCCCCTGGGCGCGGAGCACCTCGTAGAGCACGGCGTGCTCATGGCTGGCCCCGCTGCGGGCCATCCAGGCCTGCACCGCCTCCTCCAGGTGGGGGTCCGCCTCGTGCGGCTGCTCCGCGGCGTTGGCCGGCCCCAGCTCGTTGAGCGCCTGCATCACCCGCTTCTTGCGCTCGCCGTAGGGCATCTTCGCCAGCTCCTCGGGGTGGATCGGCGCCCCCAACCAGACGTCCTGGGTCCCGAGCCCGACCGGGTACTCGATGCGCCGCTCCAGGGCCTGCACCGGCAGGCCGCCGACGAAGCGCACCGGCACGATCGGGGTCCCCGTCTGCAAGGCCATGTCGATGAAGGCGCCGGACATCTTCTGGACCGGCGTGCGGCACTCCAGGCTGCGGGTGCCCTCCACATGCACCATCACCGACTGTCCTGGGGCCAGCTCGCCGCCCTTGCTGCGCTGCGGGGTCTTCAGGCCGCGGGCCAGCTCGGCGATGATGCCGACCAGCGAGGCCTTGTCGTCGCGGTCGAAGTAGGTGATCACCTTGGGATCGAGCACCCCGGGGTACTGGAAGCAGAGGGTGATCAGGTGCCCCAGCCAGGTCGTGCGGTGCTCGGCCTTGGCCACCGTGACGGTCGGCACCCCGTTCAGCCCGCTGGCCAGCACGGCGAAGAGCAGGCTCTCGATGCCGACCTGGTGGTTGGCCAGGTACATCAGCGGGCGGCCCTGCACCCGGGCCAGGGCCTCGGGCTGGTCCAGCACCACCCGGCGCAGGAAGCGCCGCATCAGCCCGTAGTACAGATCCTCGACCGGCCAGGCCCGCCCCATGTCGAACCAGCGGGTCCAGAAGGCCTGCACCGGGCCCAGGTCCAGCCGCTCGATCCCGGCGTGGCGGACCGCGTGGGCCCCGTTCCGCTCGGAGGTGTCCAGCAGGATGTGGTTGAGCGGCAGGGCCTGCTCGACGTGGCTGGGGTGGACCCCGACCTCGTGGGCGAGGTGCTCCCGCTGGGCGATCGTCGCCGGGTCGGTGCTGCCGAAGACCGCTTGGACGGTGCCGGGCAACCAGTCGGTGGCCTGGACCTCGGCCTGGGAGAGGAGGCTGGCGCCGTCCTGCTCGCGGGAGAGGCGCAGGCCGGGCACGAAGCGCCGGTCGCGCAGGAAGGCCATCCGAGAGGAGGGCTCGGCCATCCCCAGCGGTCCCTTCGGGAAGCAGCTCTCGACCAACACCATCCGCGCCCAGAGCCCCTGCGAGGTCGACAGCTCGATCTCGAAGATCGGCAGGTCGGGGCTGCCCAGCGTGCCCGCCGGCCGCACCTCGCAGCGCACCGGGGCGTCCAGGGCCGGCGCCGGCCCGTAGACCGTCAGCTCGCGGATCAGGGCCGGGTAGGCCACCTTGTCCGCGCCGATCTCGGGGAACCACATGTCCAGGCGGTCGTGCGGGATCGGGTGGGTGGCGCCGTCCAGCAGGGCAGGGTGCAGCACGCCGACGGGCGGGGCCGAGGCCGGAGCCTGGAGCGAGGCGGAGGCGCCCGCTGCGGTGCGAACGAGGCGACGCAGCAGGTGCAGCGAGGGGCCGTGGAAGAGCTCACCCCGGGCGTAGAGATCGCCCTCGTCCCGACCGTTCAGGGCCGAGCGCGCCTTGGGGGCCGCGGGGTAGGCGCCGAAGCGGACCCGGCCGCTGGCGACGACCTCCTCGCCCTCCAATAGTTCTACTCGCGCCTCCGCCTCTCCCACGCTCAGCACCCGGGCGTGCAGTACGATGGGGCCAGGAGCCAGCAGCCAGCGCTTGACCTTGACGTCGGCGAGGCCGGTCACCGTGTGCCCCCGGGCGGCCACCGCCTGAGCCAGCAGATCCGCCACCACCGCCATCGGCAGCGCCGGCACCGTCCAGGTCGGCCGGTGGTCGGAGAGCCAGGTGTCGGTGGCCGGGTCGAAACGCCACTCGGTCTTGCCGCTCGGACCGGTAGACGTGGGCACCCCCCCGTCCACGACGCGCATCCCCATGCCCTTGACCTCGTAGATGCGCTTGCCGTCCACCCAGAGGCTGCCGTCGCCGATGGCGAAGGGACCGTGCTCGTCCCGGCCGAGCTCGGTGATCTCCATCGTGCTGGAGATCACCTTGTTGGAGGGCACCACCTGCCCGCGGTACTTCCACAGCAGCTCGCGGCCCAGCATCAGGGGCTCGAAGCGGGGGCTGCTCATCCCCTCGCCCATCCCGCGCTCGATCATCGCCCACTGAAGCAGCTGCAGCAGGGCCTCCAGGCCCAGCGAGCCGGGCTGGACCGGATCCTGGAAGAAGTGCGCCTTGAAGAACCACTCGCCGGGATCCACGTCCTTCTCGCCCCGCACCCGCCCCAGGCCGGCGGCGCCGCCCTCGGGCCACCAGCCGGTGATGCGGTCGAACATCAGGAGCATCGGGGAGGCCAGGCGCAGGCTGCCCGTACAGTAGGGAGCGAGGTCGCAGCGGTAGTCGGAGGGCTCCTCCAGGAAGGCCCGCTGCTCGGGGGTGGTGGACAGTCCGACCTGGTTCTCCAGGGCCTCCTTCGGGAAGAAGCCGAAGACCGTCTTCATCGTGTAGACGACCCGCTCGCTGCCGTCGGGGTCGTTCACCAGGCAGACCACGTCGAAGCCCTCGATGATCATCCCGGCCGTCTTGCTGACGTTGGTGATCTTCACCCGGGTGATCAGCGTGCCCGAGTCGGGGAGGATCTCCCCCAGCCAGGTCGCCGTCCCGTCCAGGTTGCGGAAGGACAGATCCCGGTCGACGGTCAGGGCGCTGCCGACATAGCTGGCCAGCCAGCCGCAGGGCTGCAGGGCGGCCTCCAGGAAGACGCAGAAGGGCATCGTCCGGGCGCCGTTCTCCTGGAAGTACCAGGCATCCGGATCGATGTCGAAGAGCAGCTCGATCTCGTGGCCGGGACGCAGCGGGCCCTCGACCTCGGTCTGCGGGGGCGGCCCCTGCACCTGGGTCACCCGGCTCATGAAGTGGTAGGGCGGGCCGGGCAGGCGGGCCACCCGGCGGTGCCCGTCGAAGCGGGCGTACATCGGGCCGAAGGCGTCCGAGGGCTTGCCCCAGGCGCAGGCCAGCAGGCTCTTGTAGTCGAAGGGGAAGTCGCCCAGCCGGGCCAGCGGCCGCGCGTCGTGGTCGGCGGGGGCGCCGGGGGGCACGGGGTCTCCCCACAGCTCGGGCTTGCTGGTGATCGGCCAGTCGGGCACGAGCTGGATGCCGACGCGGCGGGCGTGGAAGGCCTTCAGGCCGTCGATCGTACAGAGCAGGTCGGCGTACAGGGTCGGCACCGGGCCGGCGATGAACTCCTCGACGAAGACCTCGTAGACCAGCAGGCGGTTGCCGGGGATGGCCTGGCCGCGGCACTTCAGGTCGAACATCTCGCCGGTCACGGGCTGGAAGCGCCAGCCGTCGCGGTTGAGGGTGACGCCCATCGCCGCCAGGTAGAAGCTCATCGCCTGCACGCAGCCCTCGAACATCAGGGTGCCCGGCATGCAGGGGTCGTTCTTGAAGTGGCCCTGGTAGAACCAGTCCTCGTCCGACAGGGCCTGCTCGGCCCGCAAGTAGCCCCGGCCCCAGGGGCCGCCCCGGGCGCTCAGCTCGGTGATCTGCTGCAGGAAGAGCATCCGCCCGGACTGGATCTTCGGGCTGCGGTTGTGGGTGCGGGCCATGAAGAAGGCCTCACCGAAACAGTCCCAGGCCCGCCCCTCGGCGAAGGCGGCGATTTGCTCGCCCGTAAACGAGCTCCGCCCGCAGTCGACCATCGGGGGATCCAGCCGGGGCTCGGCGACGATCTCCTGGTCCTCGGGCCGCCAGATGATGCCGGCGCTGTCGGCCAGCTCGGCGTCGGTGAAGAAGCCGGCCTGTCCCTGGCGAACGGTCAGGGCCGGGCGACCGGCGATCTTGCAGTCGTAGTGGAAGAAGAACAGTCGCACATCGCCGTGCTTGGCGTGGCCGTCGACGTGGATGTCGTAGCAGAGCGTCTCGCCCGGTGCCGGCAGGTCGCGGTGGTAGGTGAGCTGGCAGCCCAGCAGCCGGTAGACCCGCTCGCCCTTGTTCAGGAAGTCGATGCCCAGGTAGGAGATCAGCATCAGGTCGGCCTGCCCGGACTCGATCATGATGCCCGAGGGCATCCGGCCCTCGTTGAGGTACCAGGAGTCCGTCCGGACATCCGTCTCGGTCCAGATCGTGCCCGTGCCCATGCTGCCGGGCACCGCGTCCACCCCGGTCATGCGGTCGGCCAGCAGCAGCGGCGGCTCGGGCATCCGGCACTGGCGGGCGTAGCCGTCCTGCTGGGCGAAGAGCGGGCCGAAGGCCTCGGAGATCTTCCCGGAGCTGTGCAGCATCAGCCCGGCGCGGTCCAGCGTGGGGCCGACCGGCGAGCGCCGATCTTTGAGGGCAGGGGCCTTGGGAGCAGGGGCCTTGGGAGCAGGAGCCCTGGCAGCAGGAGCCTCGGGGGCGGCGACAACCGGTGCGGGGGCAGGAGGAGGAGCAGGCTTCTCAGCGACCGGAGCCGGAGCCGCCTGAGGAGCCGCCGGAGGCACCACCTGAGGAGCCGCCGGAGGCACCACCTGAGGAGCCGCTTGAGCCGCCGGAGCCACAGCGCGAGTCACGGCCTGAGGCGCGCTCCCCATCATCGCCACCAGGGCGTGCTGCCGGACCTCCAGGAAGCGCGCGTGCAGCCGGGCCTGCTCGTCCAGGAAGCGCGCGTGGACCGCGCCCACCTGGGCGATCTGCGCCTGCATCAGGCCCGCCGGGCCCTCGGCCTGGACCGGCTCATGGGCAGGCGCCGGCGCAGGCTCAGCCCGCCGCACCGGCCCGCGGGCGGCCACTGGCGGAGAGAGGTCCACCGTCGGCCCGCCCAGCACTGGCGGCAGCGAGGGGGCACGGCTCATGGACTCGGTGGAATCGGCGACAGGAGTGGGCTGGGCCATGGGCGTGAGCTCCGCAGGCAGAGAAGGCAGGCTGATCCTCGGCGGGTGGGCCGGCAGATCGAGGGGGACCCGCGCGGCCGGGCGCGGGCGCAGGACCGTGGGGGCGGGGGGCCCGCTCAGGCCGAAGCGCAGGTCCCCGAGCTCGACCGTGGCGCGCTCCTCGGCAGGCCCGGCCGAGAGGGCCAGGACGGCGGCGGCGAGGTGGAGCGCCCCAGCGGCGGCCCCGGTGTCCCCGCAGAGGCCGGCCAGGTCCAGGCAGCCGGGGGCGGTGCCCAGGCGCAGGCGGGCGGGCTCCCCGGGAGAGTCCAGCCGGGCCAGGATCTGCTCCCCGCGGGACAGCGCGAGCTCCTCCCGCATCAGGACCAGCACCACGGCGGCGTCTCCCGCAGCGGCCTCGCCAAGGGCCGCGCGATGCACCGGCTCGCAGCAGAGATCCACCGCCCCGATCACGGCGGCCTCGATCTCTCCGGCCCGCAGGGCGCGCTCGGCGAGATCCAGGGCCAGCAGCCCGCTGGCCGCTCCCCCGGCCAGCACATGGGAGGGCCCGCCCAGGTCGAGCTGGCTGTTCAGGCGGTTGGCCGGGATGTTGGGCATCGTGCCCAGCACGGCGGCGCTGTCCAGCATCGGCACCACCGCCTCCCGCGCTGCGGTGGCCCAGCCCGGGGGCGCCTGCCAGGTCCGGGCCCGGCTCTCCATCCGCCAGCGCAGCCCGTAGCGGGCCACCTCGGGGTCGGTCTCCATCCCGATCCAGATCGCCGTGGACTCTCGCGGCAGGGGCGCGGCCAGGCTGCCGACCGCCTCGCGCGCGGCGGCCAGGATCATCGTCTGCTGCGGCAGCGAGCGCTCCAGGTCCCGGGGAGGGAACCTCAGGCCCTCCAGGTCCAGCCGCACCCGCGGGGCGCGGGCCTCTCCCCCTTCCAGCAGGCCTCCGCCCGCCGCCATCGCCGCCTGCAGGGCCGGGGCGTCCTCGGCGCGGCCGACCCGGGCGCCCAGGGCCACCACCACGACGCGCGCTGCTGGCAGGGCCGCCGCCGGGCTCCAGCCGGGCTCGGGCAGGGCGTCGACCACGACATGGGCGTTGTTGCCGCCGAAGCCGAAGGCGCTGACCGTGCCGCGCATCCGACCCTGCCAGGGCTCGGCCTCCAGCACCGGCCGGAAGGGCGTGCCCGTCAGCCCCGCGTGGGGGCGGTCCAGGTGCAGGGTCGGCGGGCGCTGGCCCTGGCGCATCGCCTCGCTCAGCTTGATCACCCCGGCCACGCCGGCCGCCGTGATCAGGTGGCCCAGGTTCGACTTCAGCGAGCCGATCGGCAGCTCCCGGGCGCCCCCGAACACCTGGGCCATGCTCTGCAGCTCGGCCCCGTCCCCGACCGGGGTGCCGGTCGCGTGGCACTCGATCAGCTCGGCTGTGGCGGGATCCAGGCCCGCGCTGGCCCAGGCTGCCCGCATCGCGCGGACCTGCCCCTCGACCGCCGGCGCCAGCAGGCCGCGGCCTCGCCCGTCGTTGGAGAGGCCGACGCCGCGGATGACCCCGAAGACCTCGTCCCCGTCGTCCAGCGCGTCGGAGAGCCGCTTCAGGGCCAGGAAGGCGGCGCCCTCGGCCGGCACCAGCCCGTCGGCCTCGGCGTGGAAGGGGCGGCTGCGCCCGGTCTTGGACATCGCCGAGAGCGCGCAGAAGCCGGTGTGGATGAACAGATCATCGGCCTTGTTGACGGCGCCGGCCAGCACGATGTCGGCGCGGCCGTCCTGCAGGCGATCGCAGCCCAGCTTGAGCGCGTACAGGCTGCTGGCGCAGGCGGCGTCCAGGGCGAAGGCCTGGTCCAGCTCCAGGGCCTGCCGCAGCAGCGCCGCCGGTCCGGACATCATGAAGCGCTCGCGGGCGTCGACCGGGCCGAGCCCGACCTGGGCCAGCCGCTCTGGCCCCAGCCCCGCCAGCCAGACCCGCTCGGCGAAGCGGGAGAGGCCCTCGCTGGGGAAGCCCAGGTTGCCGAAGACCGCCTGGACCCGCGCGCCGGGCGCCCGACGGCAGGCCGCCAGGGCCCCCCGGGCGCTGTGCAGCGTCCACAAGAACAGCGGGTCGAGGCCGGCCAGCGCCGCCTCGGGGACGGCGAAGCCGCCGGGCTGCCAGATCTCCTCGAAGCCCCGGACATAGCCCCCGCGGTCGGACCAGCAGCGGTCGCCGTCGTGTCGGGCCGGCTCGCAGAGCATCGTGGCCGGATCGAGGCCCCAGCGCCCCTCCGGCGTCGAGCTGAGCAGGTCCCGGCCGGCCAGGGTCGCCTCGCCCAGGGCCTCGGGCGAGAGGGCGCCCGGCAGGACACAGGCGCGGCCGACGATGGCGATGGGCGAGAAGCGGAGCATGGGCGGACTCAGGAGGATGCAGGCGCAGGAGGGGGCGCACGGGTAGCCCGGCCCATGGCGGGGGGCGAGGCGGGCGCGGCCGAGTGCAGGATCGATGGTCGGGCCGTGGTCATTCTGTGACGAAGGGCGACGAGCCGTGCGCGCGGTCCGCCTCCAAGGCGGATACCCTCGCGCCTCCTCTCCCGGTCCCGGAGCCCCCATGCTGCCTC
>DDSR01000435.1 GCA_002343455.1 Deltaproteobacteria bacterium UBA2385
CCGCGCCCCTGGTCGCCTGGCGAGAGGACTGCCTGCGCCAGCACAGCGAGCTGCTGCCCTTCGTCAGCCGTCGACTGCATCACCAGCTCCTGAACAGCCAGCCCGTCCTGCTGCACCTGGAGGCCGACGCCACCCTGGCCTGCCTGACCGAGCGCGCCGCCGGCGTGGTGGGCCGCCTGCACGGCCGCGTCCCCCTGCGCACGCTGATCAGCTCGCACCTCGCGGCCTCTTCGGCCACCGAGCACGCCGGCCGCTGGCTGATCGTCGCCGAGCCCGGGGCGGGCAAATCCACCCTGGCCCGGCACCTCGCCTGGTCGCTGGCCAGCGAGCCCGACGGCGACATCATCCCGGTCTACGTGCCGCTGGCTGAGCTGACCCGCGCCGGCCTGGACCACCCGTTCACCTGGGCAGGCGAGGTCCTGCACGCCGACGACGGCCGCATCGCCGCCTCGGACCTAACGGAGGATCTGTTCAGGGCCAGCGAGCAGCGCGGGCAGGTCTGGCTGCTGCTGGACGGCCTGGACGAGGTCGTCGCAGGCAAGCTGGAGCAGACCCGGCAGCGCATCGGGGTCTGGGCCGAGGCCATGCCCCGGGTCGTCATCGTCGTCCTCTGCCGCCCGACCGCCGCCGACGCCGAGCGCCCGCCGCCCGGCGGCTTCCGGGCCGCCGCCGTGGCCCCCTTGGAGCGCCCCGACCAGCTCGAGCTGGCCGGCCACCTGCTGAGCGCCGCCCAGGTCGAGCGCCTGGATCGGGAGGTCCTGGCGCAGCCCCGCATTCGCCTGCTGGCCAGCAACCCCCTGCTGCTGACCCTGGTCGCCAAGGTCGCCGAGCGCGCCTGGGAGATCGGCGGGGACGCTCCGCGGCACCGGTTGGATCTGTACGAGCAGGCCGTCGAGCTCTTCCTGGAGCGGGGCTGGGGCGAGTCGGGGGTGCAGGTGCGCGACCGAGGCCACGCCCGGCACGTGCTGGAGGAGCTGTCCCTGCACCTGCAAGGCCAGGGCGAGGGGGAAGCATGGCGCGAGGCCGAGCTGCGCGGGGCGCTGGACACGCTCCGGCAGGCGGACACCACGGTGAACTACATGGTCAGGGAGACCTGGGGCAGCAACGACGGATGGTTGAAGGACATCGACCAGCACGCCGGCCTGCTGGGCCAGCGGGACAGCAGCCGGGCCCCCTGGCGCTACCTGCATCGTAGCTTTTGCGAGTATCTGGCGGCCTGTGCGCTGGAGCGGCGGGAGTCGGGGGAGCGGTTGGGACTGTTGGAGGGGGTTGGGCGCCGGGAGCACAGTCAGGTTGCCGCGCGCTGGGCCGAGGTGCTCGGCATGCTCTGCGGGATGGTGCCAGGGCCCGAGGGTGAGGCCTACCTGGACCAGATGCGGGAGCAGGCTCCCGAGGTGGCCCTGCGGGCGCTGCCGGCGATGGATCATCTGCGGCCGCTGCGGCGGGTGGAGATCCTGGCGGGCTTGGACTGGCAGGAAGACACCTTGGAGGCGGTGGCGGCGGGGCTTTCGGCATGGGGCGAGGCGGGGCTGCGGGAGCTGGAGGGGGCGGTGCTCGACCGCGGTCGATCCAGCCTTGAGCGGAGAATTGCGGCCATGCTGCTACCGGAGGAGCGCCGTCGGATCGTGATGGAGCAGCTCGGCAGGTCGGCGGCGAGGCTGGTGGCCAATCGGCACGACCTCTGTTGGCTGGCCGCCCGCCTCTGCCCCTGGCTGCGTGGCCTGGATCCGGCGGAATGGTTGGACTTGTTCACGACAATGTACGAGGCCGACGCCAACGATCTGGACGATGTGCTCGACGCGATGGGGCCGGCTGGAGTGGCTGACCTCTGGCTGCATGTGGGGCCGGGACAGCCTTTGGAGCGGCTGGCGGCACTCTGGTATGCCTTGGAACGGATGGAGACTGAGGGGCAGGGATGGCGGTCAACGGCCTGGCCGAGTCTTCGCCACCGGTTCTTCGACAGAGTCAATGCGCCCCTGCAGCCGTCTCTTGATTGGCTGGAGGTTCCCGCCGGGCAGTTCGAGATGGGATCGTTTGACCCTGAGGGAGTAATGTGGGAACATGACCAGCATATGGTGTGCCTGAGTCAGTCATTCTGGTTGAGTTCCGCCCCTATCAGGCGTGCCGAAACTCAAGCGCTCGCTGGAGAACATGATCTGTCGGAACTGTACACCGAGGTCGACTGGTTCAGCGCCCGCCTGCTGGCGGCCTGGATGGGCGGCCGCCTTCCCACCGAAGCCGAATGGGAGTACGCACACCGGACGGGCAACATGGGCGAAGTCGATCTACCCATAGCGCAGTCGGTACACGAAGAGGGGAGCAGCGCCATGGGAGCTTTCGTGTTGACTCGTAGGCCTCCTGAATGGTGCGAGGATCGGTTCGGTCGCTTCTCCGAGGAGCCTCAGGTCGACCCCGTTGGTCCAGCTCGCGGGCCTGAACGGGTCATTCGAGGGGCCATTCACTGGTTCGGGTCTGACCGATGGCGTACAGAGCTGAGGGTAGGCTACCGCCCGTTCGATGGGCTCCATCGCTTCGGCTTTCGTGTGGTGCGGGTCGATCTGCCACAGGCGGAGACCGTGTAGGGTCGGCCGATCCTGAATGTACCGGATTGCCGGAGGCTGGCACTGCTTGACATGATGCGCTCTGCCCCGTCGGCAGCGAGGATACCGGCGCCCTCCGCTTCGGCAGGGTCGCAGGGCGCTTGAACCAGGGTCGGCAGATCGGGGTGAACTGTGCTGGATCAGGGGTCCAAGGTCCCGGCTGGGGGCGTGGCGGGCAGCACTACGCGGAAGCCGACGTTGTCGCTCCGGCCCGCCGGGCGGTCCCCGCCCCGAGCGGCCGACCGACACCCGTCCGCGTCGTTCAAGATGCCGCCGCCGCGCAGTACGCGGTCCGGGCCGCGGGCGGGGCCGGCAGGATCGGCCGCCCCGCCTTCGGGGTAGTCACCAAAGCGGTCGGCGCACCACTCCCAGGCGTTGCCGTGCATGTCGCGCAACCCCCAGGCGTTGGCGGGCTTCTGGCCGACCGGGTGCAGCGTCATTCCGCTGTTGCTCTCGTACCAGCCCACCCGGGCCAGATCCGCCTCAGCGTCGCCGCTGCTGTAGGCCGAAGTGCTGCCCGCGCGGCAGGCATACTCCCACTCGGCCTCGGTGGGCAGCCTGCCGCCGACCCAGGCGGCGAAGAGTCGGGCGCCGAACCAGTCGACCATCAGGGCCGGCACGTTGGGACTCTTCCATCTCGCGTTGTCGTGCCCCGGGTCGAAGGCCTGGAGCTGGGCCAGGGTCACCGGGGTGGTCGTCATGGCGAACGGGGCGCTCAGCGCGACGGCGTGGATGGGGCCATCCTGGTCGTCGCCCATCTGGAATCGGCCGGCGGGGATCGGCCGGGTCGGCAGCTTCGGCCGCGGAAGGTCGGCCTTGCCGCAGGCCCGGAAGAAGTCCTCCACGCGGGCGGCCGGATCCAGCCGCTCGAGGGTGTACCAGAGCAGGCCCAGCTCAACCAGCGGCAGGTCCGGCCGCACCCGCCCCCAGAGCGCCCGGACCGCTGGGGGACCCTCACGGCCGATCGCGTCCAGCACGGCGTCCAGGTGCTCATTGTTCCAGTGGGGCTTCCAGTGGCGGTCTCCCTTGCGCTCAGGCTTCATGCCGGTCAAGACGCCCAACCAGCGCCCCGCCTCCAGCCCTTCGACGCTGGCCAGCGCCCGCAGCCCCGCCTGGGGCGCGACCTCGGCCAGGCGCTCCAGGTGGGTGAAGGCCTCGTCCGCGGGCACCATCCCCGCCAGCAGGGCCAGGATCTCGGCCGAGCGTCCGGCGCCCTTGTCCTCGCCCTCCCCTTCCTCCGACAGCAGCTCCGCCACGACCTCCGCCCGCTCCGCAGCCGACATCTCTTCGGCCAGGCACTCGGCCGCCAGCAGCTCGCGCAGGCTGCGGTGCAGGTAGCGCCATGGCGCGGACTGCCCGTCCAGCGGCCCCAGCAGGCCGCCGTATCTCTCGATGTCCTCCAGGAAGACCCGGTCGGACTCCCAGTGCTTGCCTGGCCCGAACAGTGGCCGCAGCGAAGGGTAGCGCTCGGGCACCACCGCCAGCGCGTCGGAGAGCGCCTCCCGCTTCCAGGCCTCGCCCCCGCGCCGGTGCAGCTCCAGGCTCAGCCCCCGCAGCAGCCGGTGGGCCCACCGGGGAGACCAGCGATCGAGTCGGGGTGCGTCCACGTGGCGCCAGCCTCGCTCCAGGCAGTCGACCACGGCCCGCTGCAGCAAGGTGCGACGGTTGACCGGCCCGGCGGCCTCGTCCTCGCGCCCGCGCAGGAACAGCCCGACGCTGAGCGTCAGGAGGAAGGGGTTGGGCAGCAGGGCGGCGATGCCGGGGCGGCAGGCGACCTCGACCCAGAAGGCCGCGGCGCAGCCCGGGTGAGGGCCCAGCAGGCCGGCCACCAGCTCCTGCTGGCGCGGCTCGTCCAGCAAGCGCAGGGCGGCGCGGGTGAAACCCGGCCAGGACTGCTGACCCTTCACGGCGGCTTCGCGGCTGGTGAGGATGAGCACCGCACGGGACCAGGCCGGGTCGGCGGCCAGGGCCTCGATGCCCTCGCGGACCTTCTTGGGATCCTTGACCTCGTCGTAGCCATCCAACAGCAGCCAGACCCGACCGCGGGTGGCGGCCTCGGCGCGGATGAAGCGGGCCAGCTCTACGAGAGTGGACACCTGCTCCGTTGGCATCGCGTCCCCAAGCGCCACCACGAGCGGGTCGCCGCCCTTCTCCTCCCACATGGCCAGCGAGACCAGCAGCGCCAGGCCGCCCTCGCGGGCCTGCTCGCAGGCGATGCGGCGCATCAGGGTGGTCTTGCCGGCTCCGGGCTCGGCGCGCAGCAGCCAGCGGACTGGGGCATCGCTCGCGGCGAGGTCGTCCTTGACCAGCCGGTCCAGGCCGCCATGGCGGCGCTCGGCGAAGCCCTCCAGCCGGCGCTCCAGCCCGTCCACCGCGCCGCCGACGTCGACGTCGAGGTCCACGGGCTGCAGGTCGGCGACGTGCAGGTCAAAGGCCTCGACGTAGGCCAGGGGGCGGGCGTGGCGTTCGATCACCGCGGCGTGGAAGGTCGAGAGCAGGGTCCGGGTGCGGGTGGCGACGGGGGCGTCCAGGGAGGCCGACCAGGCGAGGATCGCGGTGGGGAGGTCCTTGGGGGCGCCAGAGAACTCAGTTTCGATCTCACGCGCGTCGATGGGGCGCGGGCACTTGCTGTCGTCGAAGGTGCGCACCGCGATGCCGCACGCCTGGGCGTAGGCAGTGACCAGGGCGCCGATGGTGTTTTCGACCCCGTGGCGGACCTCGCCGGTCTGCGTTCGGAGCTGCACCCAGGCCAGGCGGCCGACGCCCTCCAGCAGCTCGGGCAGCCTGGCGAGCACCCAGCCACGGGTGTCCAGCAGCTCCCACTCCTCGGGCAGCTTCTTCAGCGCGCGTCGCAGCTCGGCGCCGAGTCCCTGCTCGGGGCAGAGCACGAGCTTGCGGGTGCCGATCGATGGTGGCCTCGGGGCCGCGGGCCAGGTGTGCTGCGATGCGATGAGCTTGCGAGCATGCTGGATGATGTCGGGCTGGCGCAGGATCCCGCCCAGCGGGGTGCCGTCCACCCAGGATGGGCCGATCGACCGCGCCTCCACCGCCAGGGCGATGGGCCTGCCCTTGGCCAGGGCCATGCCCAGCTCCCAGGCCATGTTGGCGTTGGGCTGATCGACCACCGCCAGCACGGCCGCGCTGCGCTGCACGGCCTCGTCGAGCCTGGCGTGCAGTCGCCCGATGGCGAGGTCGCCGATGGCGCCCAGGATCTCGACGTCGACCCCGTCGGGATCGTCCCGGATGCCGGTGAAGACCTGCTCGACCGCGTCGAGCGTAGAGTCCCAGGCGACGAAGACGACAGGGCGGCTGGACATGAGGGGCTCCAGGAGCAGGCAAGGCCCCGGAGCATGGCACACTCAGCCGGGTAGGGGCAGCTCTGGCAGGGTCTCCTCTGGCAAGGGCAGCTCCGTCCGGTCCTCCACCCCCGCGATCGCCGTCAACGCCCGCTGGGGCTGGGGCGAGACGCGGGAGAGCAACTCGGCGGGCCTCTCGGGGGGCGGTCAGCGTCGGCCGGCTTGAAGCGGCCGCCAGGAAAGCGGCACACAGTTTGACGCTGCTCAAGCTCCCTATTGTGGGGCTCCGGAGGGTTGAGGTCGTAGAGCCTCGTCTGGGCCCACGGACTGCAAGACGCGAGGCGCGAGGCGCGGGGTAGACAGAACCCGCCCTTCTGATTCAGGAGTGGCACTTCTGTCCTCGACGCCGGCCCCAATCGGCCGTTTCGCCACGGATCTGCCCCAGTATCGGACACATTATGACCGTTTGGAGCCTCGGGCCTCCTTCAATCGCCCCACTGGGTAGACAGAACTGGGCTTCCTGAATCAGGAGTGGCACTTCTGTCCACTCCCCTGGCGGCTCACCGTCCGAATTGTGACCCTCAGCGCTTCGGCCACCTCGCGGGAGGGATGAGCTGCCAGGCGAGGGCCATACGGGCGGGTCATGCAGGAGACGCGCAATGCGTATGCCCCGTTCCCGGGCTCGATGAATCGAGCCCCTACACGCTGCTTCGTCGGAGCTCAATCAAGGGCGTGTCAAGGCAGTCCGAACGGGCCCATCCCTCTCCAGCAACTAGGCCTTCGCCACCGCCGCCGCCCAGCGCTCCAGCTCCTCCTTCCGCTTCGCCTCTCCCATCCGGGGCGAAAACCTCCGATCCTGGGCCCAGGCCTTTCGCACGCCGTCGGTGCCCTCCCAGAAACCGACCCCCATCCCCGCCAGGAACGCCGCCCCGAGCGCGGTCGTCTCCAGTACAGTGGGCCGCACGCAGGCGACCCCCAGCACATCGGCCTGGTATTGCATCAACAGATCGTTGCGGGCGGCGCCTCCGTCCACCTTGAGCGCGGCCAGGGGGGTGCCGGCGTCGGCCTCCATCGCCCGCAGGATGTCGCCGACCTGCAGGGCGACGCCCTCCAGCACGGCGCGGGCGATGTGGGCCCGGGTGGTGCCGCGGGTGAGGCCGCTGAGCAGGCCGCGGGCCTCGGGCCGCCAGTGGGGGGCGCCCAGCCCTGCCAGGGCGGGCACGAAGCTGACCCCGCCGCTGTCGGGCACGCTGGCGGCGAGGGCTTCGATCTCGGCGGCCGAGCTGATGAGGCCCAGGCCGTCGCGCAGCCACTGGACGGCGGCGCCGGCGATGAAGGCGCTGCCTTCGAGGGCGTAGGTGGTCTTGCCGTCCAGCCGCCAGCCGACGGTGGTGAGCAGGCCGTTGGTGCTGGGGCGGGCCTGCTCGCCGGTGTTCATCAGGACGAAGGCGCCGGTGCCGTAGGTGCACTTGGCCTCGCCCGGCGTGAAGCAGGCCTGGCCAAAGAGGGCGGACTGCTGATCGCCGGCCATGCCCGCGACGGGGATGCCGTCGGGCAGGAAGTCCAGCCCCCTCGTCTCACCCAGGACCTCGGCGTTGTCGCAGAGGCGCGGCAGGCAGGCGGCGGGCACGCCGAAGAGGGCGAGCAGCTCCTCGCTCCAGGCGAGGCGGTGGATGTCGAAGAGCAGGGTGCGGCTGGCGTTGCTGGGGTCGGTGGCGTGGGCCCCGCAGAGCTTCCAGGAGAGCCAGGCGTCGATGGTGCCGAAGCAGAGGTCGCCTCGCTCGGCGGAGGCGCGGGCGCCCTTGACGTGGTCGAGCAGCCAGGCGGCCTTGGTGCCGGAAAAGTAGGGGTCCAGCACCAGCCCGGTCAGCTCGCGGACCCGGTCCTCGTGCCCGGCCTCGCGCAGGGCCTGGCAGCGGTCGGCGGTGCGGCGGTCCTGCCAGACCAGGGCGCGGTGGATGGGGGCGCCCGTGTCGCGGTGCCAGAAGAGGCTGGTCTCGCGCTGGTTGGTGATGCCGATGGCCCGGATGCGCACCGGGCCGGCCTGGGAGAGGGCCCGGGTGACGGCGAGGCGCACGCTCTGCCAGATGTCGGCGGTGTCGTGCTCGACCTGGCCGGGGCTGGGGTAGTGGTTGGTGAACTCGACGTTGGCCGCGGCGAGGACGCGCACGTCGTGGTCGAGCAGCAGGGCGGTGGTGCCGGTGGTGCCCTGGTCGATGGCGAGGATGATGTCGGTCATGGAGCCTCCGGGACGAGGGGCGCATCTAGCATGGTCGCCAGTCCCAGGGCTCGCCGAGGGCGAGCGAGGGTGGCGTCAGCATGCTACCGTCCTCCTCCACAGCCCCCCTTCGGAGGAGACCCATGACCCCCACCATCGCCCTCGCCTCGCTCGTCCTCGCCTGCACGGGCACCGGCCCCATCTACAACGGCGTCCAGACCTACGAGTACTTCCCCATCGAGGGCGAGCGCACCTGGCGCTACGCGATGGAGGACGACAGCGCCGGCTACCTGCTGGAGGTCGAGAAGGTCGACAGCCGCAGCGAGAACGGCACCGAGGTCGTCACCCTGGAGTACCGGCGCAGCGACACCATGGACCTGCTCTACAGCACGACCTGGTCGAGCGACGCGGCCGGCGGGATCCGGGTCTACAGCTACGAGATGCAGGGCGGCGAGTCCGTGACCTACTCTCCCCCGGTCGAGTTCGCCGAGTACACGATGAGGCCCGGCGACGAGGTGGTCACCGAGACCGGCGGCATGACCTTCACCTCCACCTATGTGGGCGTGGAGAACTGCCCGAACCTGTGGGTCTCGGATGTCTGGGAGTGCCTGCACTTCTCCATCGACGATGGAGACGGCGACGACATGGTCGGGGCGCCCTTCGCGGGTGACTGGTGGATCGCGGGCTCCTGGGGCCCCAGCATCTTCCAGCCGACGGGCTGGACCTCGCCGTGGGTCCTGACGAACGCCTACTACTGCGACCCGGGCGTGCAGGAGTGCGACTGAGCGCCTCTCTGGCCGGGCCCTTGCTGGCCCTCTCCCTGGCCGGCTGCGGCCTTGAAGAGTGGCGCAACGCCGACCTGCAGCTCGAAGTCCAGGGCGCGGTCCTGGACACCCAGGCCTCGATGCGCGTCTGCGTCGCGGAGGTGGGGACGCGCAGCGGGGCCCTCAAGGCGGGCCGGCTGGCCTACCCGGGCCTGCCGGTCGAGGGGACCCTGACGGTGGTGGTCGACGCGCTGGAGGCGGGCGACACGGGGATCGACGCGGTCCGCATCGGGCGGGCCGGACCGGTGGACTTCGAGGCCGACGGCGTGCAGACGGTGGACTGGCAGGACTGTACAGAGGACTGCGAGCCCTGCCGGGAAGCGGCCTCGCCCGCCGAGCCCGAGCAGAGCCGCCTGCTGGCGGTACGTTTCCTTGGCCTGGAGCGGTGATGTCCCTGACCCTCGTGTCTCTGTGGATCGGGCTTCTGTGGATGGGCTGCACCCCCAAGGGCGAGGGCCTGGACAGCGGGGGCGACAGCGGGGCCACGACCGGGGACGGGGGCGTCGACCAGACGACCACCTGGGCCGACGGGGGCACCGAGACGACCGCCGATGGCGGGACCGACACCGGCGAGACCCCGACGGAAGCGCAGGTCGTCGGGGTGCAGGTCTGGCCCGCCGCGATGGTGACGGGGCCCGAGACGAGCTGGACGATGCGCCTGGTGGCGAGCTGGGAGGACGGCCGGGTGGCCGACTCTGCGGCGAGCTGGACCAGCGCCGACCCCGCGGTGGTGTCGCTGGACGCCGCCGGGCTGGCCACCGCGCTGGCCGCCGGCTCGACCTCGCTGCAGGGCTGCGTGGGCGAGATCTGCGCCTCCGTGCCGGTGGAGGTGCGAGACGACGGCCTGCAGACCGTCCGGGTGGTGGCCCGGGAGAGCGGGCTGGCCCTGGAGGGGGTGCGGGTCAAGCTGGGCCAGGACGGGGAGGAGGTGCTGACGGACGCGGACGGGATCGCCTCGCTGACCCTGGCCGAGGCGGGGCCGCAGACGGTCTCGGCCTGGGCCCGCGAGCGGGTGCCCCTGACGGCGGTGGGCGTGGTCCAGCGGGAGATCGTGCTCAGCCTGCGGGACCAGGGCGAGCTCAGCGTGGCCAGCAGCAGCATCGAGGGGCCGGTGGACCTCGACGGCGTGCCCCGCGGGGGCGCGGGCGATCTGAAGATGGGCGTGGCCGCGCCGAGCCTCTCCGCAGGCCCCCTCCTGCTGCTGCCCTCGCAGCTCGTGGCGACCGACCGGACCCTCACCCTGTACGGCCTCGAGGCCGAGGTCCCGCGCAACGTCTACATCCGCGACGTGGCCGAAGACTGGGCGGTGCCGGCGCAGGCCGGGACGACGGCGATCTGGACCCTGGCGGCGCCCCTGCCGATCAGCGAGGTGACCAGCAGCCTGGCCGGGGTGACCGATGTGATCGGGCTGATGCTGGAGGACCTCGACCGGCTGGTCTGGGGCTGGCACGCCGGAGTGACCGTGGAGGCGGGCGAGAGCGGCTCGGCCAGCCTGGCGCCGGCCACCGAGCTCACCGGGAGCCTGCGGGTGGACGCCGGCAGCTTGCCGGTCGGCTTCCGCGGGGACGAGGAGATGCTGGTCATGCTGGGCGAGCTGCTCGACCCCGGCGGCTTCCTGCCGGTGGGCGTCGGGGTGGGGCGGGGCGAGGTGGAGATCAGCTACGCCGAGGTCTCGATCAGCGCCTCTACGGGGCAGGCGGTGGCGGTCGCTGCCCAGGTCGGGGGGATCGGCTCGGGCAAGGGCAACGGCCTCTGCGCCTCCTGGGCCCCGGCGACGGGCGAGAGCCAGCTCCTGCCGAGCTTGCAGCTGGCGCCAGCCGTACACCTCTTCGAGGCCTCGACCCGCGCCTTCACGGTCGAGACCGATCCCCGCTCCCGCTTCGTCCTGATCGGAATCGACGGCGGCGAGGAGGGCAAGCACCGCGAGCTGCTGCTCGACGGTGGGCGGGTGGAGGGCACCCTCCCCCACCTGGGCGACTCCTTCGGCTACGGCTCGACGACCTGGAACCTGGTCGGCCTGGAGACCGCGGAGGGCACGGTCCACGACCAGCACCGCCTGGGCTGGACCGACCTGGGCGCGCTGGCCCGCGAGAGCTGGACCTCGGCCTCGCTGGAGATCGACCCGTGAGCGCGCCGCGGGAGGTGCTGGACCGGGCGCGGGAGGAGTTCGGCCGGCTCTCGGTTCCGGAGGCCGCTCGCGAGGCGGCCCTGGTCTACCTGGAGCGCTGGCTGAGCGAGCCGGGCTACCTCGCCTGGCAGGCGCAGATCCTTGGCCTGGCCGAGGCGGGGCGCTGGGCCACCCTGCTGGACTCGTTCTACCAGGTCCTGCCCTTCGGCACGGGGGGACGCCGAGGGACGGTGGGCGTGGGCCCCAACCGCTTCAACCCCTGGTCGCTGGGGGCCAGCGTGCAGGGCCACGCGACCTGGCTGCGGCGCACACACGGGGACCGACCGCTGTCGGTGGTGGTGGCCTACGACGTCCGCGAGTTTCGCGATGTGCGTGGGCAGATGATCCCGGGGCTGGCCAACCCGGTCCTGGGCATGCACAGCCGCCACTTCGCCGAGATCGCGGCGGAGATCTACGCGGCGGCCGACATCGCGGTCCACATCCCTCCCCCCGGGAGCTACCTCAGCACGCCCGAGCTCTCCTTCGCGATCCGCATGCTGGGCGCCGACGCCGGCCTGATGGTCAGCGCCAGCCACAACCCGCCCGACGACAATGGCGGGAAGTTCTACGACGGGCGTGGCGGGCAGGAGGTGCCCCCGCGGGACGAGGAGATGGCCCGCGAGGTCGAGGCGGTGGCCCACATCGAGCGCATGCCCTGGGACCGGGCCCGGGCGGCCAGCCTGATCCGCGAGATCGGCCCCGAGGTGCACGAGGCGTACATCCAGGTCAACCTCGCCTGCGGGCTCGACGCCAGCGCCCGCCAGGGCCGGATCGTCTTCACGGCCCTGCACGGCCTGGGCCGGCAGACGGTCGCCGAGGTGCTGACCCGGGCGGGCTTCGACCTGCACCTGGAGCCGACCCAGAAGGAGTACGACGGCCTCTTCCCGGCGGTGCCCTTCCGGGCGCCGAACCCGGAGGTCCCGGCCAGCATGGAGGCGGCCTGCGCCTACGCCGACACGGTCGACGCCGACCTGGTGATGTCCTGCGATCCCGACGCGGACCGGCTGGGGGTGATGGTCCGGCATCCGCTGGGGCCCGGGGGGCGCTGGATCTTCCTCTCCGGCAACGAGATCGCCGCCCTGGCCTGCCACCAGGTGGTCAGCCGCGGAGGCCGACCGCACCCGCTGGTCGTCCACACCGAGGTGACCAGCTCCCTGGTCACCCGCGTGGCGCGGGCTGGCGGGGCCCGCACCATCTCGCACCTGCTGGTCGGCTTCAAGTACATCGGCGACGTGCTCGACCACCTCGACCGCGAAGGCGCCTTCGGCGAGGTGCGGGCCTCGCTCGCCGACTTCGCCCTGGGGGCCGAGGAGTCTCACGGCCTGCTGCTAAGCCCCGAAGTGCGGGACAAGGACGCGGCCGGCGGGGCCCTGGTCCTGGCCGAGCTGGCCTCGATCGAGCGACAGCGCGGCAGGACCCTCTACGACTGCCTGACCGAGCTCTGGCGGCGGGTCGGCTACGTCGGCAACACGCTGCGCAGCGTGGTGATGCAGGGGGCCGAGGGCAAGGCGCGCATCGCCTCGATGATGGAGCGCCTGCGCGCGTCGCCCCCCGGGCAGATCGGCGGGCTGACCGTGACCGCCGTCCGGGACCGGCAGGACCCGCAGGGGGTCTTCGGCCCGATCCTCTCCGAGACGGATCGTGCCTCTCGCAACGTGCTGGTCTTCGAGCTGGGCGAGGAGGGGCGCGTGATCCTCCGGCCGAGCGGGACCGAGCCGAAGAGCAAGGTCTACGTCGAGTGCTTTGGGATCCGCGGGGCCGATCCGCTCCAGGAGCGGCAGCGCGTGGACGCCGAGGTGGAGGCCCTGGCGGAGTCCTTCCTGCTCGATGCCCTCGCCCGGGTGGGGCTGGAGCTCCCCGCCTGGGCGCTGCGCGCCAACGACCTGCTGCCGATCGAGCAGAAGCGCCTGCTGGCCTCGGAGATCGTGCCTGAGCTGGCCGAGCAGCTGGACAGCGCCGAGCCCGAGCTCAGCGGGCGCTGGCTGCGGCGACGGGCGGCGGCCTTCGGTCGAGACGGGGTGCGGTTGATCACGCCGGCGCTGCGGGCCTGGGCTGCGGACCAGGGCCAGGTGGGGCGGCTGGACGAGGTGCTGCGCGTGGCCCTCAGCCCGGAAGGCGGGAGCGCCGCGGGCCCTGCTCCTGGGGCATCAGGACGTTGATGCCGGCGACGGGCCAGCGGTCGTACCAGCGCAGGTGCTCCAGGTACCAGTCCAGCGAGTGGTCCATCACCCGCAGGCCCCGCATCTTGGTGGCGTGACGCACCCGGCGGGGCTGGCCGGGCTCGGCGGGGAGGAGGAAGCCGAGGTGGGTGACGACCATGGGCACGCCCTCGCGGCTCTGCCGGACGGTCAGCAGCAAGGCGCCCGCGGGCAGGTCGGCGGCGGCCTCGCGGACCGCGTCGACGCTGAGCACGGGCAGCTCGAAGCGCCCGACGGGCAGCTTGTCGTCGGGGAGCTGGAAGAGCGCGCGGCGGCGCCAGCCGGCCCAGGTCGAGGGGGCGATCTGCTTCTCGATCAGGGAGGCGGGGCCGAGCTGCTCGGTGATGTCCACCAGCCAGCCGTCGGCGATGGCGCCGGGGACCCACTGGCTGAGCATGAAGTGGCGGCGGTTCTCGTAGCGGGGCTCTGCGGGGCCGTAGCGGAGGGCCTGGCGGACGGCCGCGGCGCCGGAGGGCGCGCCGGCCAGGCTGAGGGCGAGCACCTCTTCGACGAAGGTGAGGCAGTCGAAGGCGTCGTAGCGGGCCGGGGGGTCGAGGTCCGGCGGGCGGCCCTCGCCGACGGCGTCGACCTGGTAGGCGACGCCGAGCATCAGCTCGGAGATCGCCGCCATCCTCTGGTCGAGGGGCAGGCCCTGGACCTCGACGCTGCGCGCCGCCAGGGCCAGGGGGAGCGGGCCCTCGTCGAGCAGAGCGGGCGGGGCCTCGGGCTCGCCGCTGTCGCGGGCGGCGAGGGCGACCCCGGCGACAGCGAAGAGCAGCAGGCCGGCGAGCAGGCGCGAGGGCATCGACCGGGCCCGCGGCTCAGTAGCCGAGGCGATGCTGGTAGCCGGCGATCTTCTCCAGCATCTCGTCCACCGAGTCCTCGGGCAGCTCGTCGACGCAGCTGGAGAGCACCCGCTGGATCAGGTCCATCAGCGACTCGTTGACGATGCGCCGGTGCTCGGTCTCCGGCCGCTTCTTGAGGTTCTTCAGCAGCCGGGCCACGTCCATCCGGCCGCTCTCGTCGACCTGCACGCCGCGGAAGAGCACGGCGAAGCGGGTCGGCGGACCGTCAACCAGGAGCTGCAGCTGCAGGCGACCGCTGCCCGGGCCGTTCTCCCGATCGACGACGGCGGCGATGTGCACGAGCACGTCGTTGACCACGTCGAACTTGCGGCTGATGTCCCGGTCGTCGAGCTTGGGCCCGCCGAAGCTGAGCGCCACCGCGTTGCGCGCCTCGTCCTCGCTGGCCTCCCCCATGGCCAGGGCCTCGTCCTCGTCGTCCACCGGGGCGGGGCTGACCAGCTGCAGGGCGCGCTGGAAGGCGGCCATGCCCTCGTCGCTGAGGTCGACCCGGTCCAGCAGGTCGGTGTCGCTGACGAAGGTGCCCTCGCCCCCGCCGCGGACCTGGTCCTGGTCGGAGAAGAAGGCGAGCTGGTCGTCGGGGAGCTCGAAGTCGAAGCCGGGAGGACGAACGGCGACCCCGTCGTCCAGGGTCTCCTGGAACTGAGCCGCGGCCGCCCGCCGTTGCCGGTCAGCCAGGCCCTGCTGAATGGCGAGGTCCATGGCCGGATCGGTCGCCGTGTCGGGCTCGGGCTCGGGCACAGGCTCGGGCACAGGCACGGGCGCGCTGAGTCGTTCGGAGAAGGGCCGCAGGTCAGCGGGCGGACGGGCCTGTGGAGGCCGGGAGGCGAGCGGGGCCTCCTCGGTCTGGTCCTCGACGAAGGGCACCTCGTCCTGGTCGACGGGCGGGATGGTGTTGAGCGCCTCGTCCTCGTCCGCCAGCTCAGGCCGCAGGACGGAGGCGCCCGCCGCCGAGTCCGAGAGGGGCTGGAGGCTGGCCTGGTCGAGATCGACCAGCTCCATCGAGGTGAGCGAGTCTTCGGAGTCGTCCACCAGCAGCTCGGGCTCGTCCGCCAGGGCCGCGGGCGGGGCCAGCCCGTCGACGCGCAGGCTGCCGGAGGTGGACATCTCCAGGACCATGGCGAGGGTCGCGCCGGGCTCGTAGGGGCTGGAGACCAGCAACTCAGCCAGCGAGACGGGCTGCTCGCAGAGATCCTGCAGCCGCGCCATCGCCGCGCTGGCCGGGGGAGCGCGGTCGGCCACCACCCGCAGGTCGTCGGCCCGGTCCAGGAGCGGAGCGATCTGGAAGGAGAGCTGCGCCAGCTCGGCCAGCAGCTCGCGAGAGTCGTGGCCCGTCTGGATGTTCTCCACGAAGACAGCGTCGAGGGGCTTGAAGTCGACCGGGCCGTCCGCGCGCATGAAGTCGAGCAGGTTCTGACGAAAGCGCTGGGAGAGGAGGTCCAGGAAGAGGTCCTCGGGCACCCGCCCGAGGAGCAGGCCTTCCAGCTGCCGACCCTCGCCGAGGTCGGCCAGCAGCCGCTCGGCCTGGCGGGGCGCGATGGCGCCGCCGTTCAGCAGCAGGCGAACGACCTCCTGCCCGTCCCGGGGGCCGTGGGCGGCGAGGATCTCCCCCTGCATGACGAAGACCATCCAGGTTCCGTCGGCGCTGACCCGACGCACCGAGCCCGTGAGGCCGCGGTCGAGGCAGTCTCGGATCAGGTCGGTGGAGGGGCTGGTTTCGCTGCGACGGCTCATGTGCACGGGCGTCCTTCGCCGCAACGGGCGTGAGGCATCCTATCGGACGGCAAAACCCGACGTCAACGCGAGGACCGGCGCCAGGGCCGTCCCGAAACGCAACAAGAGCGCCTCAGGGGGCCGAGATGAAGCGGATGCCCGCCTCGACCTGGATGTCGGGCAGGCCGGTCCGTGCGGCGCCAACCAGCGGGACCTGCAGCGGCTCGACCACAAGGTCCGGTCCGAGCCCCTGGCCGGCCCAGCTGCTGCCGTCCTCGGCCTGCAGCGCCGTATCGGTGAGCTTGAGGACGAGGCCCTCTCCGATGGGGTGAAAGCTCGGATGATTGGCTCGACCCGCGCTGCGGGTGCCGACCAGAACGGCGCGCCCGTGGCTGCGAAGCGCCTGGGCGAGGCCCTCGGCGAGGCCGCCGGTGCCGCGGTTGATGAGGACGACGATGCGCCGGTCGACCAGGGCGTCGCCCCGGCTGCGGATCGTGCGGGCCTGGCCCTTGGGATCGAGGGTGCGCAGGACCGTCACATCGGGCCCCAGGAACACCCCCGCCAGCTCGGACAGGGCCTCCAGGTCGGCCTCGTCCAGGTCGCGGAGGTCCAGCACCAGGGTTCGCTCTCCCAGCGGCCTGAGGGCCCGTCCGACCGCCTGGGCCGTCCCGGGGCCGATCACCCCGACGCGCAGGATCAGGCGATCCTCGGCCTGGTCGACGCTGACCATCGGGGCGCGGTAGGGCGAGGGCCGCAGCTCGACCCGACGCAGGGCCCCGTCCTCGCGGCGCAGATCCAGCACGACGAGCTGGTCCCGAGGTCGGTCGGCGAGCTCGGCGACGACGGCGAGGATGCCCTGGGCGCTGACGCCGGTGAAGGGCAGGTCGTCGATGGCGACGACCAGGTCGCCCGGCCGCAGCCCGGAGGTGTCGGCGACCGAGCCCTCGACGACCTCGGCGACCAGCAGGCCGCGCCCTGGAGCCACCGTGAACTCGATGCCCAAGCCGACACGCTCGCCCCTCAGGCGGGCCATGAGCTGCTCGTACTCAGCCTGCGTGAGGAGGCCGTTCCCCTCGGTGCCGCTCTGCTCGTCCAGCCAGCGGGCCATGCCCTGAACGGCGGCCTCGCGGAGCAGCCGAGCGTCGGCCCCGTCCTGCATCCGCTCCTCGATCACGCGGGCGGCGGTCCGGACGATGTCGGGCTCCTCGCCGCGACCGGGCGCCGCCAGGAGGTACGTCCACAGGAGAAAGGAACAATGAATCATCCCGCTCTCCTAGCCCACAAGCCCCGGGGCGGCGCAGCCCCTCGCTCAGAGGCTCCCACGGTAGGGCAGGTGCGAGACGAGCACCACGGGCTCGCGCGGGAGGGTGGGCTCGCGGCTGGCCGAGAGGCGCCGCTCGCGCTCGAGCTCCTGCTGGACGGAGGCCAGGGCCGCGTCGGCCTGGACCGCACGGGCCGCCTGCCAGGCCGAGACCCCGGCCAGGCTCAAGGCCAGGGCCGCCGCGGCCGCGAGGCTGGCCCCGCTCAGCCGGATCTCGCGCTTCCACCAGGAGGTGGGGGTCGGCCCGGCGGCGGCGCGCTCGGCGAGGAGCCGCTCGTGCTCCTGCGCGAGGCGGTCGTCCATGGCCCGCCAGAAGTCCGGGGCCTCGACCTGCACCAGGCGGGGCCGCTCGAAGCGCTGCTCGGAGAGCAGCTCGAGGCGCTCGCGACAGGCGGCGCAGCCGTCGAGGTGGCGCTCCACCAGCTCGGTCTCCCCCGGCGAGAGCTGCTGATCGAGCCAGGGGGCAGCTCGGTCCGCGATGTCCTGGCAGTCCAGGCGCATGACAACCTCCTCAGTGGGGCAGAGACCCGCCAACCGTGCCGGCCCTTCCGAGCCGATCGCTCAATCGACGCTCAATCCGCCGCGACCCGCACGCGGCCGTCCTCGTCCATGACCTCCTGGAGCCGGCCGCGGGCCCGGGAGAGCCGCGACATCACCGTGCCCAGCGCGACCTCCAGCACCTCGGCGATCTCGGCGTAGGAGAGGTCGTCGTAGTACCGGAGGATGAGGATCTCCTTGTGGTCAGCGCTAATCCGGTCGATCGCGGCCAGGACGTCCTTACGCAGCTCACCGTGGAAGACGAGGTCGGCCTGGTCGGGCTCGCGGTGCTCGTCGCGGAAGGAGTGCTCGAGGATGGCCCCACGGCGGCGGCGGTCGCGCACCAGGTTGAAGCAGAGGTTGCTGGTCACCCGGAAGAGCCAGGCCTTCTGGCGGAACTCCTCGCTGAAGAACCGGGGCTCGCGCATCGCCCGGATGAAGACCTCCTGCACGACGTCGTAGGCCTCCTGGCTGTCCTTGGTGATGTAGGAGGCGTGATAGAAGAGCCGGTCGCGGTACTTGCGGACCACCATGTCCAGTGCCATCCGCGGGTTGTCCGCGTGCAGGGCCTTGATGTCCTCTTCCGTCCAGCGGGCGGCGGCTTCGGGGGCGACGAGCTTGAGGTTCGGGGTCATCACGGTCCTCCTTTGGGGTCGGGATGCCCAAGAGACGGCAGGCCCAAGGTAGCCATTCGCGAAGCGTCCTCCAAGGGCCGACCCGTGACAAGCCGTGACGAAAGCTGCGAGGGGGACAATCGCGTCGAATTGCGCGCGGGCTGCCTTGACGAGGGCGCGTGGAGCGCACAAGATGAGGCAGCAGTGCTGAGCCTTCCCCGCAACCCCCGCACCCACGGGGCGCATTCCGCGAGACGGGGGGCATGCGGACGGGAGAGCGGACATGGAAGTGCGAGATCTGGTTGAGGAGATCGTCAAGCAGCTGGTCGACCACCCCGATCAGGTGGTGGTCAACGAGGTGCAGGGCACCCACTCCTGCGTGATCGAGCTGCATGTCGCGCCCGAGGACGTCGGCAAGGTGATCGGCAAGAAGGGCGTCCACGCCGACGCGCTGCGCAAGATCATCCACGCCATCGGTGGCAAGAAGAAGATCCGCTACGTCGTCGAGATCATCGAAGACCGCTGATCCCGCCCAGGCTCAGTCGCCCTCGGTGATGCCGGGGATGCGCACGCCGCGCTGGCGGGCGACCTCGATGGCGCGCTCGTAGCCGGCGTCGGCATGACGCAGCACGCCCATGGCCGGGTCGCTGGTCAGCACGCGCTCGATCCGGCGGGCGGCGGCCTCGGTGCCGTCGGCGACGATGACCTGGCCGGCGTGCAGGCTGTAGCCGATGCCCACGCCGCCGCCGTTGTGGAAGCTGACCCAGGACGCGCCGTTGACCGCGTTGACCAGCGCGTTGAGGATGGGCCAGTCGGCGACGGCGTCGCTGCCGTCGCGCATGGACTCGGTCTCGCGGTTGGGGCTG
>DDSR01000437.1 GCA_002343455.1 Deltaproteobacteria bacterium UBA2385
CCGAAACTTGTGGGTAATGATGAGACTCCCTGAGGAGGAGAACGAGCATGCGTACGACCCTGTGGACCCTGATGATGACCCTTCCCCTGGCCGGGCTGGCCTGCGGCGACAAGGACGACGACACCGGCACCGACGGCTGGGGCGACGGCGGCGGGACCGGCGACGGCGGCGATGACGGTGGCGGCGCTGACGGTGGCGGGACCGACGGTGGCGGGACCGACGGTGGCGGCACCGACGGCGGCGGGACTGACGGTGGCGGAACCGACGGTGGTGGGACCGACGGCGGCGGGACCGGCGACGGCGGCGGGACCGGCGACGGCGGCGGCGACGGTGGGACCACCAAGCCGATCAACCTGCTGGTCAACGGCAACTTCGAGGCGGGCTGGGAGAGCTGGGCCATCTACCCCGAGAGCCTGTCCAACTACGAGATCATCAGCACGGGCGACCCCATCTACCTCAGCGACGAGACCTTCGTCGCGGGCGAGGGCAGCCGCAGCCTCAAGGTCTACGGACAGTTCACCGGCTGGCAGAACGAGACGCCGATCTACCAGTCCTTCGCGGGCGAGGCCGGCCAGACCTACACCCTGACGGGCTGGGTCTACCATCACCCCGACGACGCCATCCAGGGCACCACCTACGGCTCGCTGGCGATCAAGTTCTTCACCTCGGACTACAGCGGCTTCGACCTGCAGGAGTCGGAGCACTTCCTCAGCAGCAGCCCGACGGGCACCTGGACGGAGCTGACCGTCACCGGAGAGGTGCCCGAGGGCTTCAGCATCGTCCAGGCCGCCATCCAGTACTGGCACTGCTACGGCGAGGCCGAGGGTGACTGCTACGACGGCGGCGCCATGTACATCGACGACCTGGTCTTCTCGCTGGCCGAGTGAGGTCCCCGTGCTGACTCCCATGGTGTTTGCGGTGGCGGTCCTGATCGCCCCGGCCGCGGCGGCTCCGCTGCAGGTCGAGGTGTCCTCTGACGACGCCGGCGAGCGACTGCTCGTCGACGGTCGGGCCACCTTTGTGCGGGGGGTGAACTGGGACTACATCCCGGTCGGCGAGAACTACGCCTACAACCTGTGGGAGCAGCCGGATGCCTTCATCGAGGACGTGCTCCGCCAGGAGATGGGTCTCCTGGCGGCCGCGGGCATCAACTCGATCCGCCTGTACCCGGGCATCCCGCCGCGCTGGGTCGAGCACATCTACGACACCTACGGCATCACCACGATGCTCAACCCGCTGGTGGGGCGCTACGGGCTGAGCATCGACGGCCGCTGGGTGCCGGTGGTCGACTACTCCGACGAGCGCACCCGCCAGCTCTTGAAGGAGCAGACCCTGGCGGAGGTGGCGCCCTACCACGACACCCGAGGCGTGCTGCTGTACCTGCTCGGCAACGAGAGCAACTACGGGCTGGTCTGGGACAGCTTCGAGATCGCCGACCTGCCGCCGGAAGAGCAGAACAGCGCGCGGGCCCGGTACCTCTACAGCCTCTTCGGCGAGATCACCCGGGAGATCCAGGGCCAGAACCCCCACCAGCCGGTGGCCCTCTGCAACGGCGACCTGCAGTACCTCGACCTGATCAAGCAGGAGATGCCCACCCTCCAGATCTTCGGGACCAATGTCTACCGGGGCCGCTCGGCCCGGGATCTGTACCAGCGCGTGCGCGACGAGCTGGGCCTGCCCGTGCTCTACACCGAGTTCGGCGCGGACGCCTTCAACGCCCGCACCGGCCGCGAGGACCACCTGCTGCAGGCCAGCTACCTCAAGGACCAGTGGCAGGAGGTCTACGAGCAGAGCTGGGGCAAGGGCCTCGCGGGCAACGTCATCGGCGGCTACACCTTCCAGTGGTCGGACGGCTGGTGGAAGTACGGCCAGGACAAGAACCTCTCTGTCCAGGACACCACCGCGAGCTGGGCGAACGGGGGCTACCCCGAGGACCTGGTGCCCGGCGGCAACAACATGAACGAGGAGTGGTTCGGGATCGCCGCCAAGGGGCCGACCCAGCCCGACGGCAGCTACCGCAGCTACCCCCGAGCGGCCTACTACGTGCTGCAGGCGGCCTACCGCCTGGACCCCTATGAGCCCGGCGTCGACCTGGACGCCGTCCGCGCCCACTTCGCCAGCATCCAGGTCGCCGACTACGACCAGCGCTACGTCGCCCACCTCGCCAGCCGCGACACCGAGATCCTCAAGCGGGCCCGGGTCGACGATCTGAGAATGGAGCTGTCGACCACCGCCTCGCAGGGGCGCCGCTCGCTGGACCACCCCGACGAGCTGTCCTTCGATCACACCGAGTCCTTCTACCTGGACCTGGGGGTCTACCCGACCGAGGCGATCAGCGGCGACCTGGTGCTCAACGTGGTCGGGAACGCCGCCCAGAACCGCCTGGACGAGATCTACTACGAGAACCGAGGCCGCGAGCTCAGCGTGGTCGGCGCCGACGGCGAGACGGTCGATCTGTCCGCGCTGGAGCGGCTGAAGATCCACCGCGCGGCCATGAGCTGGGAGCACCCGGTGTTCCGTCTCGACGCCTACTATCGGGCGGGGCACTACCACTGGGGCTACGAGGGCGACTTCTTCGGGCTCTACCCCGAGGCGAACTACGGCGAGAACCTGGACATCTACAACGCCGACGCGCCCCTGGGGATGGAGATCGGCTTCAAGCAGGCGCTGGATGGTCTGAAGGTGGCCTTCGGACCCCAGATCACCTGGGGAGCCAACCCGACGGTGATCGCCAAGTATCGGCGCGCCGCCGGCAACTGGTCGGCGACCGTGATGCACCAGGAGGACATCGCCGAGCAGTTCAGCGTGACGACCAGCAATGTGATCCCCGAGCGCATGACGCGCAAGAGCACTGTCCACCTGGGGTGGACCCGGGGCCCGCTGAGCCTCGACCTCGGCGGGATCATGGCCGGGACCGACCGCCTCGGCGAGACCTTCACCTATGTCCAGGAGGCCGCCGGCGCCGAGTCCTACCTGGAGAGCGGCTACGACGTGCTGCAGGACGAGGTCGAGCTGGCCGACACCCTGGGCGCCAAGGTGCGTCTGACGGCCCAGGCCGGCCCGGTCCAGTGGTACGGCCAGGGCGTGTACAAGGGGCTGGTGGCGGACGCCGGGTCGGACCCGACCGTCACCTTCACGGGCTGGTCGCTGAAGGAGGCCGGGCGCGGCAACCACTACGGGGCGACCACCGGCCTGGCCCTGAACCTGGGCAGCGTCCAGGTCGCGCCGAACTTCCTGTACCAGAAGCCGCTGATCGGGCCCAACCCGGGGCTGGAGGGGGACTACGATCCCGACACCGGCTGGTACCGGCCGGGCGTGGGCCTGCGTAACATCCGGGACGACGCCTTCGCGGTCCTGGAGAACCGCGAGGCCACCGCCTTCGAGCTGCTGCTGGTCTACGACCCGACCCCCGGGACCTGGATGTGGTACTGGGACAACGATGTGCGCGAGGACGCCCCCTTCGCCGCCAGCCTGGACGCCGTCTACCGCATCCAGCCCACCTCGCGGGACGCCTCCCTGGCCTTCTCGGAGGAGGGCTGGCTGTTCGCCTTCCCCGGGGCCCCCCCGGCCCAGGACGTCTGGGAGATCCGCTCGCGGGTGATCGTCAACCCGCGCGGCGACCTGCGCATCGTCAGCCAGCTCTACGGCGGCCAGGCCCAGGGCAACGGCGACGATCCTCGGCTGGTGACGCGCGGCGGGGGCAGCGCCCGCCTGTGGTACCAGCGCCTTGCGGTCGAGGGCGCGCTGAAGCTGTGGGACTGGGGCCCCTACGACTACCACCGGGACTTCAACCTGACCTACCCGGTGCAGGTCGAGGGGGACATCAGCCTGGGCATGATGCGCCCTCGTCTGTACCTGCCTTACGGCCGCCTGGGCCTGGCCATGAAGTGGCGCGCCCTCGACGAGCGCTCCGAGGGCTACCGGATGGACCCGCTCGACCCCTCCGCCTGGGGCTCCGAGCTCGAGCTCGGCACCTACCTCCATGTGAGCCTCTGATGACCCCCTCCCTCCTCCTCCTGAGCCTGCTGGCCGGCTGCATCGACGAGCCGCCCCGCTACCTGTACGGACAGGACCTCGACGTGCTCGAGCTGGTGCTGTGGACCCGCACGGTCGGCGTCTACCCGGACACCTCCATCCTGGACGATCCCAACAACCCCTTCGTCACCGGCGCCTACGGCGAGCTGCGCTGGGACCTGGTCTCGGACGGGGCCTGGGTGCCGGCCTTCTACGCCTGGGGCACCCACCTGGCGAGCGAGCCCTCGGGCGAGGCCCAGTTCTACACGGCGACCGCCCTGGGCGAGGTCTACGCCCGGCGCCTGGCGGCCGACGAGGACCTCTACTTCGTGCGGGCGCTGGCCATCGCCGGCCACCAGGTCGTGCTGGACGAGTTCCCCGACAGCCTGACCTACGACGAGAGCGGGACCATCGGCTACCGCCTGGCCCCGCTGGCCTACCAGGCGATCCTGGACCTGGGCGGCGAGCCGCAGGGGGACTGGATCGTCGTGCCGACCGAGGACGGTGGCTCCACCATCGTCCCGGCCTCTTGAGGTGAACCGATGAGCACGCTGCTGCTGCTGTTGCTGGCCTGCCGCCCGGACCCGGGCAGCCCCGACTACCCGGACCCCTCCGCGGTGGACTCCGGCGACACTGGCCAGGAGGACGACTTCTACCCGGGGCCCGATCCCTGGCAGGAGGGCGAGGCCCGGCTCAGCCTGGGGCTGTTCTACGAGGGCGGCGCCAGCGAGGCGCTGCCGGTCGACGACGTGACGCGCCACTACTACATCTACAGCGCCACCTACAGCGAGACGGTCGATGTGATCGACCGGGTCGAGGGCTACGAGTCGGCGGTGATCGTCCACGGGGGCGGCGAGTGGTGGGGAGGGGGCATCACCTGGGGCCAGCCCGAGGACCTGGGCGCCTGGAGCACCCTGCACCTCAGCCTGAGGTCGGGGAGCGACAGCTTCGCCACCCTGAGCCTGCACCTGACCGGTGGGGGCACCGAGGCCGTCGTGGCGGCCACCGACTACGGCTACAGCGCCGACGGGGCCTGGCACCACCTCGCCGTGCCGCTGGCCGACTTCGCCTCCGGGGGCGCCGATCTGAGCAGCGTGACGGGCCCCTTCGTCCTGGTCGGGACGGCCGGTACCGCGGGCGACGAGCTGCGCGTGGACAACCTCTACATGAGCGGAGACTGATCATGCTCCTGCTTCTGGCCACGCAGCTGGCCTGCACCGCGCCCACGCCGGCCGCCGTCGACAACGGCTGGGTGCTGGTCGCCTCGGACGAGTTCGACGGCGCCGCCGGCGCGGCCCCGGACGGTTCGAAGTGGGTGTACGACGTGGGTGGGGACGGCTGGGGCAACGACCAGCTCGAGTACAACACCGACCGCACCGAGAACGCCTCACTGGACGGCGACGGCAACCTGGTGATCCGGGCGCTGGCCGAGGACTACCAGGGCAACGCCTACACCTCGGCCCGCCTCAAGACCCAGGGCACGCTGGAGCGCACCTACGGGCGCTTCGAGGCTCGCCTGCAGCTCCCCGCCGGCCAGGGCCTGTGGCCGGCCTTCTGGATGCTGGGCAGCGACATCTCCGAGGTCGGCTGGCCGGCTTGCGGCGAGATCGACATCATGGAGGCGATCGGCGCGGACACGGACACGGTCTTCGGGACCGTCCACGGGCCGGGCTACTCCGGCGGCGAGGGCGTCGGCGAGACCTACGACCTGCCCCAGGGCGCCTTCTCCGACGGGATGCACGTCTTCGCGGTGGAGTGGGAGCCGGAGTACATCGCCTGGTACGTCGACGACGTCCTGTACCAGCACGTCGGCGTCGGCGACGTCAACGGTCCCTGGGTCTTCGACAGCCCCTTCTTCCTGATCCTCAACCTGGCGGTCGGCGGCACCCTGGGCGGCGTCCCGGACCCCGCCACCTTCCCGGCCGACATGGTCGTCGACTACGTGCGCGTCTACGAGCGGGCCCTGCCGGTGGACCCGGCGGACACCGGGACGTGAGGCTCGCGGGGGCCCTCGGGCTGCTGGTCCTGCTGGGCGCCCTCCTGGCCCCTGGTCCCGCCTGGGCGGCGGCCACGCCCGCGCCCGCTCCGCTGACCCGTCGCCCCTTCGCGGTGCAGGTCGGCGGCGCCCCGGTCCTGGCCGGCATCGCCTACGGGCCCTACCGCCAGGGCCAGCGCCCGGGGGGACCCGACCCCAGCCCCGAGCAGATCCTCGAGGATCTGCAGATCATCGCGGCCCGCTGGGGGATGATCCGGCTGTACAGCAGCCGCGGACCGGCCGAGACCATCCTGCGCACCATCCGCGATCACGACCTGCCCATCCGCGTGCTGCTGGGCGCCTGGATCGCGCCCGCCGCCGCCGGGGAGAACCCTGCCGAGGAGAACCCTGCCGAGGAGAACGCCGCCGAGGTCCAGGCGGCGATCACCCTGGCGCGGGCCTACCCGCAGCAGGTCGTCGCCGTCAGCGTCGGCAACGAGACCCAGGTCGGCTGGTCCGGCCACCGCAGCCCGCTGCCCACCCTGCTCGGCCACCTCCGCACGGTGCGGGCGGCGATCGAGCAGCCGGTCAGCACCGCCGACGACTACAACTTCTGGAACAAGCCCGAGGCCCAGGAGCTCGCCCGCGAGGTCGACTTCCTGCTGCTGCACGCCTACGCCATGTGGAACCGGCAGAGCCTGGCCCAGGCGGTGCCCTGGACCGAGGCGACGGTGGCCTCCATCCGGGCGCTGCACCCCGAGCTGCCGATCGTCCTGGGCGAGACCGGCTGGGCCACCGCGCTCAACCCCGAGGGCGAGGAGCGCAAGCAGATCGTCGCCCCCGCTGGGGAGGCCGAGCAGGCGGTCTTCTACGCCGAGCTGAGCGCCTGGGCTGCGGGAGAGGGCCTGCCCTGGTTCTGGTTCGAGGCCTTCGACGAGCCCTGGAAGGGCAGCGAGGACCCGCGCGAGGTCGAGAAGCACTGGGGACTGTACGACGTCGACCGAGCGCCCAAGCGGGCGGTCTCCGGGGGCAAGGATGGGCGCTGAAGAGCCGAGCGGACTGTTCCAGCGGGCCATCGCCGCCTGGCACCTGCGACAGGGCGTCGAGCGGGTCCCGACCCGACCCGAGGACCGGGTGGGCTTCCTGCGCATGGTGGTCTACGGCGTCGGCGGCTTCGTCAACAACACCCTCGCCGCGGCGATCGGCGGCATGCTGATCGTGCTCAACCTGGGGCTGGGCATGGACCCGGCCATGGTCGGGCTGCTGGGGGCCCTGCCTCGCCTGACCGACGCCCTGACCGACCCGCTGATGGGCTACCTCTCCGATCACACCCGCTCCCGCTGGGGGCGGCGGCGACCGTACATCTTCGGCGGGGCGATCGCCGCCGGGCTGATCTTCATGGTCCTGTGGTGGCTGCCGCCGGGGCAGAGCCACAGCTTCTACTTCGCCTGGTTCCTGGTCGGGTCGCTGCTCTTCTACCTGGCCTACACGGTCTTCGCGACGCCCTGGGTGGCCCTCGGCTACGAGCTGACCCCCGACTACAACGAGCGCACCCGGCTGATGGGGACGCAGAACTTCATCAGCCAGCTCGCCTACGTCGTCTCGCCCTGGTTCCTGTGGTTCATGACCAACGAGGCCTGGTTCCCCGACCAGGTGGTCGGAGCCCGCTGGCTGGCCGTGATCATCGGGCTGGTGGTGATCGTCCTGGGCATCCAGCCCGCCCTGCTGCTGCGTGAGCGCTTCGCCGCCCCCACCGGCTCCCCTGCCGCCGAGAAGCCGCTGACCCTGGGGCTGGCCGACAGCCTGCGCGACTTCGCCCGGGGCCTGAAGATCACCCTCTCCTCGGGGCCCTTCCTCAAGCTCGGCGCGGCCACCTTCCTGGTCTTCAACGGCTTCATCCTGATCAGCTCGTTCCAGTTCTACGTCATCATCTACTATGTGTTCGGAGGAGACCAGGCGCTGGGCGCCCGCTGGGCGGGCTACTCCGGGACGGTCGGCGCCGTCTCGACCTTCGTGGTCATCACCCTCGTCACCTGGCTGGGCACGGTGATCGGCAAGCGCCGGGCCTTCTTCGTGGCGATCGGGCTGTCGATGGTCGGCTACGCCCTGAAGTGGTTCTGCTACAACCCCGAGGTCCCCTGGCTGCTGCTGGTGCCCGCCCCGCTGATGGCTTTCGGCCTGGGCGGTCTGTTCACCCTGATGGGCTCGATGATCGCCGACGTGGTCGACGTCGACGAGCTGGAGACCCACGAGCGCCGCGAGGGCATGTACGGCTCGATCTTCTGGTGGGTGGTCAAGCTGGGCATGGCGGCGGCGCTGGCCGGCGGCGGCTTCCTGCTCAACGCCACCGGCTTCGACGTGGCCCTGGGGGGCCAGCAGTCCGAGCTCACCATCACCCTGATGCGCATCTTCGACGCCTTCATCCCGGTCGTCGCCTCGGGCCTGGCGATCTGGGCGGTCTGGGCCTACCCGATCACCGAGGAGTCGGCGGGTCAGGTCCGCGCTGAGCTGGAGCGCCGCCGCGGCCGCGCTGGAGGACAGCAGTGAACCCGACAGACGCGATTCAGAACGAAGCACCCCCGCTCGGCATCGACGAGCGCTGGACCTGGATCGACCAGGTGGAGCGCCTGCCGCCCTTCCTGGTCTCGGTGGTCAGCGATCAGGACCACTGGCTCTTCGCCGCCAGCAACGGGGGCCTGACGGCCGGACGGGGCACGCCGGACCTGGCCCTGTTCCCCTACCAGACCCAGGACAAGCTGGTGGACACGGCGGCCAGCACCGGCCCGCTGACCCGGGTGCGGGTCCTCCGCGAGGGCCAGGCCCCGCTGCTCTGGAGACCCTTCGAGCTCGGCCGCCGGGACCGCCCGCGGCGCCTCGCCCGGCGCATCGACGGCACCCAGCTCCGCTTCTCCGAGACCCTGCCCGAGCTGGGCCTGCTCCTGCGCAGCACCTGGGGCTTCAGCCGGCGCTTCGGCTTCGTGCGCCGCTGCGAGCTGCTCAACCAGGGCCCGCAGGAGCTGCGCCTCGACCTGCTCGACGGCCTGCAGAACCTGCAGCCCTGCGGGGTCGGCGAGGCCTTCCAGAACCAGTACAGCGTGCTCGTCGACGCCTACAAGCGGGTCGAGCGCCTGCCGGGCACCCACCTCCGCCTCGTCTACCTCAGCTCGGTGCCGACCGACCGGGCCGAGCCCAGCGAGAGCCTGCGCTGCACGGTGGCCTGGCAGACCGGCCTGCCCGGCGGGACCCACCTCGTCCGCAGCCGGCAGGTGGAGGCCTTCGAGGATGGCCGGCCGCTGCAGGACGAGGACGAGGCCCGCGGACAGCGCGCCGCCTGCCTGGACCAGGCCACGCTCGTCCTGGGCCCCGGCCAGGGCCACACCTGGTACACGGTGGCCGACGTCGGGCTGAGCACCGCGGAGGCCACCGTCCTCGACCGCTATCTGCGCGAGCACGACGCGCCGGCCCGCGCCGCCGAGCTGGAGGCGGAGGTGGAGCGGACCGCCGAGGGCCTGCAGCGGATGGTCGGCTCGGCGGACGGCCTGCAGTGCTCGCAGGACCGGCTGCGCGAGGCCCGGCATCGCTCCAATGTGACCTTCAACATCATGCGAGGCGGGATCTTCCTGGACGGAGACCGGGTGCCCACCGACGCCCTCCGCGCGGCCCTCCAGCACTTCGACCGCCCCGTCGCCCAGCGGCACGCCGACTGGCTGGACGCGCTGCCAGCGCGCACGCCGACGCAGGCGCTGCAGGCGGAGGCCGAGCGGCGCGGCGACCCCGACCTGGTCCGCCTCGTACGCGAGCTCCTGCCCCTGACCTTCAGCCGCCGGCACGGCGACCCCAGCCGCCCCTGGAACCGCTTCTCGATCAAGGTCCGCGACCGGCAGGGGCGGCCTCGACTGTCCTACGAGGGCAACTGGCGGGACATCTTCCAGAACTGGGAGGCGCTGGCCTGCTCCTACCCTTCCTTCACCGAGGGCATGGTCACCCGCTTCCTCAACGCCAGCACCGCCGACGGCTACAACCCCTACCGGCTGACCAGCGAGGGCTTCGACTGGGAGACGGAGGACCCCGACCAGCCCTGGTCCAACATCGGCTACTGGGGGGACCACCAGGTGGTCTACCTGCTGCGGCTGCTGGAGGTCTCCCTCCGTTTCCACCCCGAGCGCCTGACGGCCAGCCTCGACCAGCCCGTGTACGCCTACGCCCGCGTGCCCTACCGGATCGCCCCCTACCGGGAGATCCTGGAAAACCCGCGCGTCAGCATCCGCTACGATCACCCGGCGGCGGCCGAGATCGCCGCCCGGGTCGAGGTCATCGGGGCCGACGGCCAGCTCCTGGCCGCGCCCGACGGGGGGGTGCTGCACGTCAGCCTGCTGGAGAAGCTGCTCGCCCCGCTCCTGGCCAAGCTGGCCAACTTCGTGCCCGGCGGCGGGATCTGGATGAACACCCAGCGGCCGGAGTGGAACGACGCCAACAACGCGCTGGTGGGCTTCGGGGTCTCGGTCGTCACCCTGGCGGCCTGCCACCGCTATGTGCAGCTCCTGCTGGAGTGGTGGGAGGATCAGCCGGCCGAGCGCCGCTTCGCCCTGAGCGAGGAGCTGGTCGAGCTGCTGCGCGCCCAGGAGGGGGTCTTCGCCAGCGGGCTGGCCGACCTGGACGAGGAGCAGCGGCAGGCCTGGCTGGATCGCCTGGGCGAGAGCGTCACGATCTACCGCGAGGGCCTCTACGCCCGGGGGCTGTCCGGCCGCAAGGCCGAGGTGGCCATGGGCGAGCTGCGGGGCTGGCTGACCGAGGTCCAGCGCGCCCTGGCCGCCAGCCTGTGGGCCAACCAGCGCAGCGATGGCCTCTTCCACAGCTACAACCTGCTGCGGCTGCGCCCCGAGGGCGGGGTCGGCCTGGAGCGCCTGCCCGAGATGCTGGAGGGGCAGGTCGCGCTGCTCTCCGCCGGCCTGCTGAGCTCCCGGCAGGCCCTGGACCTCGCCCAGGCCCTGCGCGCCAGCGCCCTCTACCGCGAGGATCAGGACAGCTACCTGCTCTACCCCGACCGGGACCTGCCCCGCTTCCTGGAGAAGAACCTCATCCCCGCCGAGGACGCCGCGCGCCTGCCGCTGCTGCGCCGGCTGGCTGCGGACGACAGGCGCGAGCGCGGGGAGCCGATCGTACAATTGGACGCCGAGGGCGCGCTGCGCTTCGGCGGACACCTCCGCAACGGTGCCGAGCTGGCTGAGGCCCTGGCGGCGCTGCCGGAGGACTGGCAGGAGCAGGTCCGCGCTGAGGGGCCGGCCCTGGTCGCCCTCTTCGAGCGCATCTTCGACCACCACCGCTTCACCGGCCGCTCGGGCACCTTCTTCGCTTACGAGGGCCTGGGCAGCATCTACTGGCATATGGTCAGCAAGCTGGTCCTGGCCCTGCAGGAGCACGCCCTGCGGGCCGCGGAGCTGCCCGACCCGGCGGACCCGGGGCTCGCCCAGGAGCTGGGAGAGGCCTTCCACGCCGCCCAGGCCGGCCTTGGCCTGCACAAGCGCCCCGCCCACTACGGCGCCTTCCCGACCGACGCCTACTCCCACACCCCCCGCCACGCCGGCGCCCAGCAGCCGGGCATGACCGGCCAGGTCAAGGAGGACATCCTGGCGCGCTGGGGCGAGCTGGGGGTGAGGGTGCGGCAGGGCTGCCTGGGCTTCCGCCCGCGCCTGCTGGGGGCAGAGGAGCTGCTGACCGCGCCGCGCCGCTGGACCTGGGTCCCGGTGCAGGGCGCGCCGCGGACCGAGGAGCTGCCAGCGGGCTCGCTGGGGTTCACCGTCTGCCAGGTGCCGGTGATCTACCGGATCGGCGCGCAGCCCCGACTGCGCATCCAGCGGGCCGAGGGGCCCGAGCTGCAGCTCGAGGGCACCGAGCTGCCCGCGTCGCTCAGTGAAGAGCTCTTCCGCCGCTCCGGGCGGGTCCAGCGGATCGAGGTCGAGCTTCCACCGAGCTGGCTCTGGCGTCGGAGCTGAGGGGCGAGGGCCCAGCATCGGGGACCGCACCCGCGACGACCGATCGCCGTGTATAATACGAGGCGGAGGTCCCGATGTTGAACACGTTCCTGACCCTGGCCCTCGTCGCGTGCGGCGAGCCAGACGCGACGAGCGCAGACGATTCGACTGATGGCGGCTCGGGCACCGACGGCGGCTCGGGCACCGACGGCGGCTCGGGAACCGACGGCGGCTCGGGCACCGACGGCGGCTCGGGCACCGACGGCGGCTCGGGCACCGACGGCGGCTCGGGCACCGACGGCGGCACAGCCGAGGAGTCACCGACCACGCGGCCGGTGCGGGCCTACATCACCGGCGACGCCCATGAGGAGGTGATCGAGTTCAGCCGCGACGTCGGAGAGACGCTCACCACGCGTCTGGTCGGCGTCTACCGCTCAGCCAGCGGCGATGGCGGCGAGGTCGACGTGCTCTGGGATGTCGACGAGGACGTCGTGCTCGTCTTGCAGAACTACGACAGCGTCCGCTGGCAGGTGAGCGAGACCTACCCAGGCCGGATCGTCGAGGTGGTCACCGACTGCGACTGGTCCGTGCTCGAGGTGAACGTCCCCAAGGGCGTGCCCACGCGCTGCGGGTCAGACAACGCCTACATCCGCAGCGTCGAGGCCTGGGTCTCGCCCAACCGCACATTGCTCGAGGGCTGGCTGGAGGACCAGGAGCTGCCGCCGTTGGCCTCGATCCACTACACCTATGCCCCTCTGACCTGGGCCCTTCGCGAAGCGGACGAACACACCGACAACCCCGCCGTTCCCGACTGCGACGCGCCCGCCGACCCGGTCGCCTTCGAGCCTGCCGACACGTCATGGGTCGACTCCACCTGCCCCGATCTGGCCGACGACTCCTGGGTCTGTGCCAGCCTCTCGCTGGACTCCGTCATCTTGATCGGCGTGGACTCCGGCGCGCAGTGCGTGGTGCGAGACAGCCCCGTCTCCACCTACCCCAGCGTGACGGGGGCCAACATCGCCTGGCTCGGAACGTCGCTGTACGCGCTGGGACCCTACGGCTCCATCACCGAGATCCCCTTCCTGGACTCGGCCTACCGCTACAGCTTCGCGTTCAGCGATGGCGTCGTCGCCGATGGCGACCGGCTGTTGGCGCGCTTCAACAGCGATTACAGCTCAGGGTCCATCTTCGACGACAGCCTGCTTCACCGCTTCACCTCGTTCGAGCAGGCGCAGTGCGAGGCGGCGGGGAGCACAGAAGCGCTCCCGATCCTGTGGTCGACCAGCTCCTTCACGGTCGACGAGGAGCGATTCATCAGCGCGTGGCACTCCGCGGACTCCGTCGATGTGGTCGCGCGCGGCGCGATCGGGGCCACCGAGGAGATCATCCTCGGTGGCTGGGAGGACTACATCTACGGCATGTCGGTCGTCGACGGCGACCTGCTGGTCATGTGGGGGAGCTGGCCGAGCGATCTGGTCCGCCACGACCTCAGCACGGGCGAGGCCCTGGTCGTCCATCGGCTCGACGCGACCAGCTCCGGCCTGGCCTGCGCCCCGATGGGAGGCTGACCTCGCCAGGGAAGGGGGACCGCCGCGGCATGGTGGGGCGATGCCGGGGTGTCGTTCCTCATGCCCGGCGCGGCAGCGATGGGCGCACCGGCGGTGGGCGGAGGGGGGTGCGCGCGTGGCGAGTCGCTCCGTCGCCGGCGCTGACAGGGCGGAGAGGGGGCGAATGAGAGTGTCGAGCAGCGGAGAGCCACCGAATGAGAGTCGAGGGGCAGGTCTCGGCCTCGATCCCGCCGATCCTGACCCTTTGGGGCTGTTCTGACCCGCAAAACGGGCCGCCCACTCTCACTCGCACCCTCTCCGCGTCCATGGACTCTCATTCAGGTCGTCTCCGACCGGCTGGAGGGGGGCAGTGGTCTGTCAATACCTGACGCCGGCTTGGCCTGCTTCGTGTGGAGCCGATGGGCGGCGGTCTTGGCGGCGAGCGCCGCTGCGGCCGTCCGTGAGAACCTGTCCCCTCCCACCCCAACCCTCCACCCGGTCGCCTGCCGGTCCCGCACACCGTCACCTGCTCCCGCGCCCGCCCACCGGCAGCGACCGCGGGGTGGCCGGCGTAAGGTGCCGGCTGCCAGGCATAGGCCAGGCCCCGCTGCATGGGGTCCCCGCTCAGGCTGCGGATCGCGCCGAAGCGCGCCAGCAGCCGGCCCTGGTCGTCATGCAGCAGCAGGGTCCACCGCTGCGTGCCGCTGCACGCGGAGCCGCCGAGGCAGCGCTGTACGGTCGCCGGTCGCCCGGCATGTTCGTAGGTGATCTCGGTCCAGTCGGCGCCCTCCAGCGTTGAAGGCTCGGAAGAGCCGACGAGGGACCCGCCCAGGTTCGCCGTCGAAGAGACCGCAGCCGCAAGACCCGGCGCGAGGAGGGAGGTGGCGTGGCACGGAAGCAGTCCATGTCGTCGGCGACATCGAGGGACGACCTGGCCGTCGTGTGCGGCCTGGGGCGGAAGAGGGGGCTGCCTGTAAATGGCTGGTCCGAGGAAATGGCAAAAGGCAATACCTGACGCCGGAGCCACCCCGCGATGTCGAGGAGATTGGATCGTCTTGTATCAGCGACTGATCAATAGTTGGGTTGAACATAGCACTCAACGTAGACGTCGTACTGGGTCTCGCCTCGCGTGTCGTCGCACCAGTTCTCAATCCAACCCCCGCCCTCGGCTTGGCACCAGGATCCCACCTCAGCGAGCGCTTCCGTCGACACCCACACCAAGGGGAGGTCGTGTTCGTCCGGGCTGCCAAAGTTGCAGTCCCAACCGTTTCCACAGTTGACGAGCACACAGCCAGTGTCGCCCTCGACACAGGAGCCCCGTGAGACAAGCTCAGCGCACACATGCTCGCGATTGAGATGATCGTACGACTTGGAGCATCTGCCTCCCAGCAACGCTGTGGCGCATACCGCCATCCCGAGTGCTTGGGCTTTGGGTCGACGATTGGGTCTCATGACCACCACACCCGCCCGCTGGCTCCAGCCGCAGAGCACTTTTTGTCCAGGTTCCAAGCAAAGTGGCCGCGTGATCCTGGTACCAGATACTGCTCAAGCCAGTGCTCCAGCAGGTAGGAAGGACCAGAGCCGCTCCTCACACAGTCAGCGGGTGTAAAGAGCTGGCCTCCTATGGCGCGACCGGAACGACTCCCAAAGCGAGTCTCTTGATCATAGCCGGCCAGGTATTCACTCGCACGTTCATGCGACGGCGGCAACCCCAGCACGGCCGTCAGCCGAAGGCGGAGGGCGGCGTCCAGCGCGTACTGACAGCAATCCTGCTTGCCATCTGCCATGTCGCCGAGGTGTGATCCGTAGTAGAGATGGCCCAGGTGG
>DDSR01000091.1 GCA_002343455.1 Deltaproteobacteria bacterium UBA2385
CCCCCACCCGCTGCGCGCCCCCGCCCAGCGGCGAAGGCGCCGCCCCCCGCGGCAGACGCCCCTCCCGCGATCGTGCTGGGCGAGAGCCGGGAAACGCGGCACCTCACCCGCCACCTGCGCCGCCAGCTGGAGCGCAAGGACCAGGAGCTGATCGAGCTGAGGGCCCGCTTGGAAGAGCTGGAGCAGCGGCTGGCAGCCCGGCGCTGATCCCCGGCTGGCGCTGATCCCCGGCTGGCGCAGATCCCCGGCGCTATCGGCCTTCCGAGCGCGCCAGGTCCAGCCGCCTGCCCTTCCAGGAGACCGTCCCCGTCCAGGTGCGCAGGGCGCTGTTCCAGAACAGGGCGATCAGCATCGAGGAGGCCAGGGGCAGGCTCAGCCCATAGCGCCGGTCGTTGCCGAAGAGGCCGTCCATCCACCAGCGCACGCCAAGCACGATGCCGCAGACCAGCAGGGTCAGCAGGGCGAGGTCCAGCGGCAGCCAGCCCAGCAGGGCGGGCGGCAGCAGCAGGAAGGGCAGCACCGAGCCGAAGAAGACCCAGCCGGTGATGAAGAGCAGCAGAGGCAGGTTGCGGCGGATGCCGATGAAGAGGTTCTTGGTCCAGCCCTGCCACAGCGCGCCCAGGGAGTCGTACATCCGGCAGCCGAAGAGCTCGCGCATCATCACCAGCTCGTAGGCGCCCCCGGCCGCCACGACCGCCGAGGCCATCCCGACGTCGTCCAGGACCGCGCCGGCGACCGGCTGGTGGCCCCCCAGGGCCCGGTAGGGCGCCGCCCGGAAGAGCAGGAACTGCCCGTTGGCCAGGGGGCGCTCGTCCCGCCGGGCGGGATCGTTGACCTTGCCCAGGTCGTTGCCGGCCAGGATCAGCGCGCCGACCGAGGGCTGCAGCACCTTCTCCCAGGGGCCGACCGTCTCCATCCGCCCCAGGCCCGAGAGCAGGTCCAGCCCGTGATCCTGGGCCCAGCCCAGCGCGACGCTGACCGCGCGGGGGTGCAGGCGCACGTCGGCGTCGATGAAGAGCAGCCACTCCCCGGTCGCCAGCTCGCCGGCCCGCTGGCAGGCCCAGGGCTTGCCGAGCCAGCCTTCGGGCGGGCCCGCACCCTCCCCTCTCAGCACCCGCAGCCGTCGGGGCTCCTCGGCCTCCAGCGCCGCCAGGATGGCGCCGGTCCGGTCGGTGCTGCCGTCGTCGACGACGACCACCTCCAGGTCGGGGTGCTCCTGCGCCAGCGCCTGGCGCACGCAGGCTTCGATGTTGCGCTCCTCGTCGCGGGCGGGGACCAGGATCGAGACCCGCTCGACCCTGCGGGGGCCCGCGCCGCCTGGACGGAGGGTCCAGCGTCCACGGCGGCGCTGATCCTCGACGTGCAGGGCCGTCAGCAGCCAGCTCAGCCCGGACAGGCCCAGCAGCAGGCGCAGGCTCCACTCCAGGATCATCGCGGCTCGCCCTCCTCGCCGAGGATCGCCCGCCACTCGGCCTCGTCTCGCGCCATCCAGGGGTCCTTGATCTGGGCGTCGGGGGCCCCGGCGGCCACCCGTCGCTCCCGGTATCCGGCCATCGCGCCCGCAGGCAGGGCCCGGGCGCGAACCGGCCCCATCCGCCCGCTCTCGCGTCGGCCGCGGTACTCGATGTTGAAGCGGGACAGGGCCTCGTCGAAGGCCCGGGCGAGGGCCTCGTCGAGAGCCCGGGCGAGGGCCTCGTCGGGCGCGGGGAGGCCGGGGCCCGAGCGCTCGACCCCCAGCTCGTAGGAGGGGAGGCTCCCCGAGAGCCCCCGCGCCACCAGGGCCACCGCCCGCTGGCCGGTCGTCGCCAGCGCCGCCTCGGCGGCCAGCGCGATCTGCTCCTCGCTCACCCGCTCCCCGAGCAGGTTCAGGTAGCGGCCGACCTTGCCGACGAAGCGCAGCAGCGGCGCCCGCCCGCAGCGGCCAACGACCTCCACCAGGTCCTCCATGTCGTAGCGGCACAGGCCGGCCTCGGTGCTGACGACCAGCCGCAGCCTCTCCCCCTCCTCCAGCCCCTCTAGGTCGCGCGAGCCTCCCGAGGGGTCCAGCAGCTCGATCAGATGACCCGAGCCGGCCAGGACCCCGCCGGGCCAGGAGGGGTGCAGGGGGAGGGCGAAGCTGCCCTCGCTGGCAGAGAGGCCGAGGGGGTGGATCGGCACGGCGCCCCCCAGCGCATCGGGCAGCGAGCGGGCCAGCGGCGCCGCCGGACCATGGACCCAGCAGGCCACCGAGGCCAGCGGCCACAGGTCCACCGGCGTCCAGGGTCCGCGGGGCAGCGACTCCGCCACCCGACGCCCACCCGGAGCGAGCCGCAGCCGCAGCTCCAGCGCGCGCCGAACCCGCGGGTCGAGCCCGGCGCATGGCCCTCGGCGCAGGCTGCGCTCGGCGAGGTCGGCCCGCAGATCCTCCTGCCACTCGGCCAGGCGGCGGCAGAGCAGGTGCAGGGTCGAAGGGTTGACGCTGAGCAGCGCCCGCACCGGCGCCCGCAGGGCGAATCGGAGCAGGGCGTACAGCTTGGCGTCGCTGGGCAGGGACTGGACGAGCTCGGGCTCGACGAAGCGCGCCTTGACCAGGGCGGACTGCTCGGCCCTCATCCGCCCCGAGTTGTTGAGGATCGGCAGGCCCCCGGCGCTGTGTCCGACGACGCCCCCGCTGACCACGGTCAGGGTCGGACCGAGGCTCAGCTCCGGACGGGCACGAAGCCAGCCCAGGGTCCAGAGGGACTGCAGCTCGCGGACCGTGGCCGCCCAGGAGTCCGTGACCGGCAGCCGCTTGGGACGACCAGAGCTGCCGCTGGTCTGGACCAGGCAGCGCACGGGCTCCTTTGTCAGGACGCCGTGCTCGCCCCGCTCGACCCGGTCCAGCCAAGGGCGGAGCTGCTCGGCGGTGCGGACCGGGACCGCCGACCGCAGCTCGTCCAGCGTGCGCACCCCGGCGAGGCCGTGCTCGCGCGAGAAGGCCGAGTCCCCCATGATCGCCAGCACCGCCTGCAGCCGCGCGCTCCGGGCGCGCTCGGGATCCTCGGTGGAGGCGATCAAGGCCTGCAGCGGGCGCCGCGCCGCGCCACGCATCAAGCGCCAGGCGAGATCTCCCCCCCGCTCCAGCTCCAAGGCTCGTTCGATGCGCAGCAGCGGCTCCTCCTTGATTGACGCGAGGGGATCGCTTCGATAGCCTCGCTCAGGCGCGGCGTCCCCTCGCCCCCTCCATTCTGACCACTCGACCCGACAGGCACGGACGCATGAAGACCGGCGACACCGTCCGCGATCCGGGCGGACGATCCTTCCAGGTTGGCCAGCTCCTCGGCCGTGGCCTCTGGGGCAAGGCCTACGTGGTCCGCGAAGAGCCGGCCGGGACCGAGTGGGTGTTGAAGACGCCGCTCGGGCTGGATGCCTTCAGCTCGGACGCCGAAGAGCTCGCGCGTGCCTGCCGGGAGATCGCGCTGGAGCTGGGGCGCCTGCTCGAGCAGCCCGGTCAGCCCGGCCTGATCCGGCTCGAGGCCCGCTTCGTCACCGAGACCGGCGTGCCGGTGCTGATCTTCCCCCGGCTGGCCCACAGCCTCCAGGTGCGGATGGACGCCGGGATCCCCTTGGGCGAGCAGGTGCGCGCGGTCGCGGCGGCGACGCAGCAGCTCCGCGGGCTCGGGCCGGCCCTCCGCTCGCACGGCAACCTGCGCCCCTCCAACATCCTCGCCGACGGCAAGGGCGGCTGGGTGCTCACCGATCCGCTGACCGAGACGATGCGGCGGCACCTTCCGGCGCTGGCCCGAGCCCGGGGGATCGCCCTCAGCTGGCTGCCGCCCGAGGCGCGCACCCGCCAGGACCAGGCCGGCGTGGACTCCTCGGTCGACAGCTACACCCTGGCGCTGCATGTCCTGCGGACGGCGATGACGCCTCCCGACGCCTCGCCCCCTCCGGCGCCCGAGGACGGCCTGGACAAGGCCTCCCTTGTGGCGCTGAAGGACGCGGTCCGAAACCGCCTCGCCACCGAGGCCAGCAACCCCCGCTTCCACGCGCGCTTCGCCGAGCGGCTCTCCACCTTGCTGAACCGGGCGCTCTCGCGCGAGTCCAGCCCCTCGCCGCCCTACCGCTTCCCCCGCCTGGACGAGTTCGGCAGCCGCCTGGACGAGCTCGCCTCCCTCGTCAACCCCGCCATCACCCAGGTCGGCCGGCTGCTGCTGGACCGCTCGCCGGGCAGCAGCGCCTTCAACACCGACGAGGAGATCTCCTTCTCCTGCTCGGCGGGCTGCAGCCCCGGCGTCGAGACGCACGAGGACATCGCCTGCGGGCTGGCGGTCTTCGATCTGCAAGAAGACAAGCGCCTGCGGGACCTGCCCTGCACCTACACGGTCGATCGCCACCCCAGCGGCCGCTTCCGCTTCGGCTTCCGGGTGGCCCGGCTGCCCCCGGGCTCCTACCGCGTGCGGCTGGCCTTCACGATCCGGGACGGAGGCCAGGAGCCCCAGACGGCCGAGGGCGAGTTCCAGGTGCTGGCCGCCCCCGGGTACGTGCCTCCGGCCGGCGAGCCCGAGCCGAAGGCCATCCGCTTCGCGCCGCGCGCCGAGACCGAGCCCGTGACCGAGGTGGGGCCGGTGCCGCCGCCTCGCCCCTCGCCGCTGGCGCAGGAGCAGGCGCAGGCCGCCGAGAGCGCCCGGGTCGAAGCCGCCCGCGCGACCGTGGTGCCCCTGCCTCGCCCGATGGCCCCCGGCGCGGACGAGCCGGCCCCCTTCGAGATCCCGGCCGGCGCTCCCCGGCCCGAGCCCGCCAGGCCAGCCCCTCAGCCCGAGCCCGAGCCCGAGTACCGCGGCGCCGGGAGGTGGACCGACCTGCCCTTGCCCTCGCTGGGCGGGCCGGGTCCCATTGGGCCGGATCCCTTCGAGCTCGACGCCACCGAGCCGATGCCCCCGCCGCAGCCCTCCCTGCTCGATCGCGCGCTGGCAACGGTCGAGGGCGAGTCCTACAAGGTCTTCCTGGGCGTCGCGGTCACGGTGATCGTCCTGTTGATCCTGGCCCTGCTCATCTTGCGTTGACCGCACCGGTCGGCCGGCGCCCCCCTTCGGCAGGCGCCCCCGCCGGCCAGCGGGATAGGCACCCACTCCCTTTGCACCCGAGGCCGTTCATGGAGCTTCTGACGACCACCGCCAGCCTTGCTGGTATCGACTGCGATCTGCTTGCTATCGGCGTCCGCCAGGGCCAGCTCGACGCCGCCCTCGCCGTGCTCGGCGCCGACCTCGCCAGCGACTTCGCCGCCGCGGCTCGCCTGGACGAGCTCGAGGGCAAGGTCGCCACGATCGCCGCCTGGCCGTCCCTGGGGCGCCTGGCCGCGACCCGCCTGGCCGTGGTCGGCCTGGGCGAGGGCAGCGACGACGAGATCCGGCGGGCCGCCGGGGCGGTGGCCTCGCTGGCCCGCAGCAAGGGCGCCGCCCGAGTGGTGCTGGCCTTCGGCGAGCTGGACGCCAGCCGCAGCCAGGCCGCGGTCGAAGGGGTCGAGGCCGGCCGGTACCGCTACGACGGGTACAAGGCCGCCGACGCCCGCAAGGCCGACATCGCCTCGCTGGCCTTCGCCGGTCCGGTGCAGGCGCAGGCCTTCACCCGGGCCCGCGCCATCGCCGAAGGCCAGCGCCTCGCCCGCGACCTGGTCAACGGGCCTCCCGCCGACATCTACCCCGAGACCCTCGCCGACGCGGCCGCCGAGCTCGCGGCCATGGGCCTGACGGTCGAGGTCTGGGACCAGGACCGGATCCGCGCCGAGGGCATGGGCGGCATCACCGCGGTCGGTCAAGGCAGCCCCCGCGGAGCCCGCTTCGTCCATATGCGCTGGACCCCCTCGGGCGCTCCCCGGCGTCGCCTCGCCCTGGTCGGCAAGGGCGTCACCTTCGACAGCGGCGGGCTCTCCCTGAAGCCCTCGGCCGGCATGCAGACGATGCGCTGCGACATGGCGGGCAGCGCCGCGGTGATCGGGGCCATGCGGGCCATCGCCGAGCTGCAGCCCGACGTCGAGGTCCACGGCATCTTCGGCGCCGTCGAGAACATGAACGACGGCAACGCCTACAAGCTGGGCGACATCCTGCGCATGTACAACGGCAAGACGGTGGAGATCCACAACACCGACGCCGAGGGCCGGCTGGTGCTGGCCGACTGCCTGACCTACGCCGATCGCCTCGGCGTCGAGGCCATCGTCGACCTCGCCACGCTCACCGGCGCGGCGGTCGTCGCGCTCGGCAGCGACTACACCGCCCTCTTCAGCCCCGACGACGCCCTGGCCAACAACCTGCTCGCCAGCGCCCAGGACGCCGGCGAGGGGCTGTGGAGGATGCCGCTGAACGAGGGCTACAAGGACCTCCTCAAGGCGGAGTGGGGCACGATGAAGAACGTCGGCGGGCCCGAGGCCGGGTCGATCACCGCGGCGCTCTTCCTCAAGGAGTTCGTCGAGGCCACCCCCTGGGCCCACCTCGACATCGCCGGTCCGGCCTTCCGGGACAAGGCCTGGCGCCACTTCGCGCCGGGCGGCACCGGGGCGATGGTCTCCACCCTGGTGCGCTGGATCCTGAGCTGATCGCCTGAGCTTCAGGCAGGGCGGCCGACGAAGCCCTCGCCCACCAGGAAGAACTCGCGGCTGTTGCTGCGGGTCGCCGGGGGCTTGTGGCGGCGGACCTGGGCGAACTGCGCGCGCACCGCCTCGACGAAGGCCGGTCCGTCGCGGCCGTCGAAGACCTTGCAGACGAAGGCGCCGCCGGGAGGCAGGACCGCCACGGCCAGGGCCAGGGCCGCCTCGGCCAGGGCGATCTGCCGGAGGTGATCGAGATCGCGGGCCCCACTGGTCGCGGGCGCCATGTCCGAGAGCACCACGCCCGGCGCCCCTCCCAGCAGCTGCGCCACCAGCGCCGCGTCGACCTCTTCGATCGAGGCCTGGTGGAATGTCCCCGGGTAGCCCTGGCAGGTCTCGACGTCGATCCCTACCAGGGTCGCCTCCGAGCCCAGCTTCCGGCGAATCCACTGCGACCAGGACCCGGGGCGGCAGCCAAGGTCGAGGAAGCGCCCGCCCTTCTTGAAGAGGTCGTGCTTCTGGTCGATCTGGTCCAGCTTGAAGGCGCTTCGAGCCGAGAGCCCCTCGGCCTGGGCTTTGCGGCTGTAGTGATCCGCCTGCCGATAGATCGTCACGACATTTCCTTCACCGGTGTTTCCAAGAGGCCAATCTTGCACTATCCTGACTCCATCTACCGGGGTGTCCAATGTCTTCCCTCCTCTCGCTCGGCCTCCTCCTCAACCTCGCGCTCTTCGGCTGCGGCGACAAGTCTGGCTCCGACACCTCGGACGGGACCTCTGACGGCGGCACGACCGAAGACGGCGGCACCGCCGCCGCCGGGCTCGACACCGATGGCGACACGATCATCGACATCCACGAGGGCGACGACGACGTGGACAGCGACGGCCTGCCGAACATGCAGGACGACGACTCCGACGGGGACTCCATCAAGGACTTCATCGAGGCGGGCGACACCGACCCCAGCACCCTGCCGGTGGACAGCGACAACGACGGGACCCCCGACTACCTGGACCTGGACAGCGACAACAACTGCATCACCGACGCCGACGAGAAGAACTCGGACGGCTCCGGCCCGGGGGACAGCGACGGGGACGGGGTGCCCGACTACGCCGACACGGACAACGACGGCGACGGCATCCTGGACAGCTTCGAGATCGACGACGGCTGCGTCATCCGGGACTTCGACCGGGACGGCACCCCCGACTACATGGACATCGACTCCGACAACGACGGCATCGGCGACCTGTACGAGGGCGGGGTGACCACCTTCGGGCTGGCCCCGGTCGACACCGACGACAACGGCGTGCTGGACATGCACGACCTGGACAGCGACGGGGACGGCATCAGCGACAGCGACGAGGCCGGGACCACCGACCCGACGGTCGAGCCCCGAGACACCGACGGCGACGGTATCTACGACTTCCGCGACACCGACGCGGACGGCGACGGCATCAGCGACGCCGACGAGGCCTTCATCTTCCTGACCGACCCCTACGACGCCGACAGCGACGGGGACGGCTTCTCGGACGGCGCCGAGCACGAGGCCGGGACCGACCCGCTCGACCCCGAGAGCGTCATCACCGGCATCTACGTCGAGGTCAACGAGCGGACCGAAGTGGAAGAGGAGTTCGAGTTCGACATCCGCATCCAGATGGGCGACATCGCCTTCCTGGTGGACACGACCTGCTCGATGTCCAGTACCGCCATGGCCATGGCCAGCGAGTTCAGCTCGATCGTCACCAGCATCGCGCTGACCATCCCCGACGCCGAATATGGCTTCGGCACCTACGACGACTACGCCTACAGCAGCTACGGCTACAGCTCCAGCAACGACAAGCCCTTCTACCTGCGCAAGCAGATCACCAGCTCGACCAGCCAGGTCCAGTCGGCGATGAGCTCCTTCGAGATCCACTACGGCGGTGACGGCCCCGAGTCGACCATGGAGGGCATCATGCAGGCCGCGACAGGCATCGGCTACGACCAGGACTGCGACACGGTCTACGACTCCGACACCGATGTCCGCCCCTTCCTGGCCAATGGCAGCGACCCCTTCGGTGGCCTGGGCGGCCAGAACTGGTCGGCGACCCCTCCGGGCGGCGGCAGCATCGGTGGAATGGGCTTCCGCGACTTCGCGCTCCCCATCATCGTCTACGCCACCGACAACTACTTCCGTGACCCCGAGAACGGCTACGGCGTCCCCGGCGGCTGTCCCGACGACGCCGGCTACTCCGACGTGGTCCGCGCCATGTCCGACCTGGGCGGCTTCCTGATCGGCGTCTGCACCTCCAGCATCTGCGAGGACCAGGCCGAGTCCCTGTCGGCCGCCACCGGCTCCTACGCCGACACCGACGGCGACGGTCGAGTGGACGACATGCTCGTCTTCACCTGGACCGGCTCCGACGAGGACTTCCGCGCCACCATCGTCGACGCCGTCGAAGACCTGATCAACTCGATCCAGTTCGAGCGGGTCGAGCTGAACATCATCGGCGACGAGTGGGGCTTTGTCACCAGCATCGACCCCGAGTACTACGACAACGTGGACGAGCTCGGCTCGGGCAGCACCACCCTGACCTTCACGCTGAACTTCCGCGGCGTCGTCGCCGCCACCTCCGAGGACCAGCTCTACTCCATGACCCTCCAGGTCATCGGCGACGAGACCATCCTGCTCGACAGCCTCGACATCATCGTCGTGGTGCCGGGCACCTCGTACTGAAGGGCAGAAAGCGGTTGACAGCCCGGGCGTTCGTTCGCTACCTTGAAGAGAACCCCCGGAGCAGCCTGTGGCAAGAATTCCGCTTTTGAGCCTCGCCCTCGCCCTGATCCTCCCCGCCTGTGGCGACAAGGAGGGCGGCGAAGACACCTCCTCTGGAACCGACGGCGGCACCAGCGAAGACGGCGGCGCGGCTGCCGGCCTGGACACCGATGGTGACACCATCATCGACATCCACGAGGGCAGTGACGACGCCGACGGCGACGGCCTGCAGAACATGCAGGACGACGACTCCGACGGCGACAGCATCAAGGACTTCATCGAGGCGGGCGACTCCGACCCGAACACCCTCCCGGTCGACAGCGACAACGACGGGACGCCCGACTACCTCGACCTGGACAGCGACAACAACTGCATCACCGACGCCGACGAGAAGAACTCCGACGGCGGCGGTCCGGGGGACGCGGACTCCGACGGCGTGCCGGACTACGCCGACACGGACAACGATGGCGACGGCATCCTCGACGTCGAAGAGATGGACGACGGCTGCGTGTTGTCCGATTTCGACCGCGACGGCACCCCCGACTACATGGACATCGACTCCGACAACGACGGGATCGGCGACCTGTTCGAGGGCGGGACCTCCGCGTACAGCACCACGCCGGTCGACACCGACGACAACGACGTCCCCGATGTCCATGACCTCGACAGCGACGGCGACGGCCTCAGCGACAGCGACGAGGCGGGCACCACGGACCCGACGGTCGAGCCGCGAGACACCGACGGGGACGGAATCTACGACTTCCGCGACACGGACAGCGACGGCGACGGCCTCTCCGACGCAGACGAGACCTTCATCTACCTGACCGATGCCTACGATCCCGACAGCGACGGCGACGGCTTCTCGGACGGCGCCGAGCTGACCGCGGGTACCGACCCGCTCGACACCGAGAGCGTCATCACCGGCATCTATGTCGAGGTCAACGAGCGGACCGAGGTCGAGGAAGAGTTCGAGTTCGACATCCGGATCCAGATGGGCGACATCGCCTTCCTGATCGACACCACCTGCTCGATGAGCGGCACCGCCAACGCGATGGCCAGCGAGTTCAGCTCGATCGTCACCAGCCTCGCGCTGACCATCCCCGACGCCGAGTACGGCTACGCCACCTACGACGACTACGCCTACGGCAGCATGGGCTCGGCCGGCATCGACAAGCCCTTCGAGCTGCGCAAGCAGATCACCAGCTCGACCAGCCAGGTCCAGTCCGCTCTCTCCAGCACCTCCATCCACTCGGGCGCCGATGGCCCAGAGTCCTCGATGGAGGCCCTCTACCAGGGCGCGACGGGCGCGGGCTACGACCAGGACTGCAACACCGTCTACGACACCAACTACGATGTGCGGCCCTTCTTGGCCAATGGCAGCGATCCCTTCGGCGGGTTGGGCGGCCAGAACTGGTCGGCCACGCCTCCGGGTGGCGGAGACATCGGTGGCTTCGGGTACCGCGACTTCGCGCTCCCGATCATGGTCTACGCCACCGACAACTACCTGCGCGATCCCGAGAACGGCTACGGCGTGCCTGGCGGCTGCCACCTGGACGCGGGCTTCAGCGATGTCGTCTCCTCCCTGGCGGACATCGGCGGCTACATCATCGGCGTCTGCACCGGCAGCGTCTGCGAGACCCAGATGGAGTCCCTCGCCGCGGCGACCTCCTCATACGCCGACACCGATGGCGACGGGCGTGTCGATGACATGCTGGTCTTCAACTGGACCGGCTCGGACGACGAGTTCCGCGCCACGATCGTCGACGCCGTCGAGGACCTGATCAACTCGATCCAGTTCGAGCGGGTCGAGCTCAGCGTCATCGGCGACGAGTGGGGCTTCGTGACGGGCATCGACCCCGAGTACTACGACAACGTGGACGAGCTGGGGTCGGGGGCCACCACCCTCACCTTCTCGCTCAACTTCCGCGGCGTCGTGGCCGCCACGACCGAGGACCAGCTCTTCGCCATGACCCTGCAGGTCATCGGCGACGAGACGATCCTGCTCGACACCCTCGACATCATCGTCGTGGTGCCGGGCACCTCCTACTGAGGGCGGATCGCCGCTTCGATGCGGGCCCACACCTCGGCCACGCCGAGGTTCGTGTGGCTGCTGAACGGGACCATCAGGCCCCGCTCGACGCCCAGGCCCCGAGCCAGCGCTGACAGCTTGCGCGCCCGCTGGCTGCGGTTCAGCTTGTCGATCTTGGTCGCCACGACCAGCACCGGCAGCTGGGCCTCCCGGAGGGCGGAGATCAGGGCCACGTCCATCGGCTGCGCGTCGTGGCGAGCGTCGACCAGGCAGACCACCAGCCGGAGCGCCTCGCGCTCGACCAGGTAGCGCTCGACGGCGCCCTTCCAGGTCTGCTGCACCGCGTCGGGCACCTCGGCGTAGCCGTAGCCGGGCATGTCGACGAAGGTGACGCGGTCGTCGATCTCGAAGAGGTTCAGCGCCTGGGTCCGCCCCGGCGTCTTGCTGACCCGCGCAGCTTTGCGGCTGCCGGCCATCGCGTTCAGCGCCGAGGACTTGCCCACGTTGCTTCGGCCGGCAAAGGCGATCTCCGGCAGGCGCGAGGGAGGCGGCCGCTGCGGGAAGCTGCCCAGGAAGACAACCCGACGGGTACGAACAGGGAGTACGGGGTCCTTGGCGCTCATGCCCGCTCGATAACGCGCGAGACGGGCGGGACGGGCATCGGCTGGGGTAGGCTGGCCCGCACTTCCGATGAAACCACCGATTCTCCCCTGGGCGATGCCCACCCCCCTGCAGATCACCCACCGGCTGCCGGCCGACCGGGTGGTCTACATCGTCAGCGACATCCACCTGGGCGACGGCAGCACCTCGGACACCTTCATGGGCAAGGATCGGGAGTTCATCTCCTTCCTCACCCGGGCGCGGGCGCACGGGGCCCACCTCGTCGTGGCCGGCGACATCATCGACTTCCACCAGGCCTGGTCGCTGTCCCGGGTCCTGCGCGCCCACGGCAAGCTGCTGGGCGAGCTCTCCCGCTACGCCGACGAGCACGGCGTCACCTACATCTGGGGCAACCACGACTACGACATCATGCTCTTCCGGGACCTGCTCCGGCTGAAGGTCTGCAGCGAGCTGCACATCGGCGACCAGATCCTGGTCCGCCACGGCTACGAGTACGACCCGTGGATCGGCCCCCACCTGGAGGCCAGCCACCTCGCCACCCAGGTCCACCACCTCTCCGAGCGCCTGCTGAAGAGCTGGATCCGCCTGCCGCTGGAGAACTTCTACACCAAGGCCAACCGCCTGACCTTCTGGTTGACCCACAAGGTCGCCCTCGCCCTGGAGCTCCGCATGACCCTGCTGCGGAAGCTCGGCCTCCACGAGCACGCCGGCCGCAGCGAGAAGGTCCTGGCCTACTGGGCCCAGAACCAGCTCGGGGACGCCGCGGGCCTCTTCGAGAACGTGCGCGAGGCGCTGCTCGAAGGGCCGCACCGCTTCCTCGTGACCGGCCACAGCCACCTGCCCGGCCGGGTCGACCTCAGCCCCGACCGCACCTACGTCAACACCGGCTCGTGGACCTTCAACTCCTCGACCTACGCCGTCTGGGACGGGAATGACTTCATCGTCCGGGACTGGCTCAGCGGGCGGGAGTTCCGCGACCAGGCCTACCGCCCCCTGGTGGACCGCCGCTATCGACACCTGCTCTTCCTCGACTGGTGGAGAGAGCAGTACCTCGGCTGGTTCCGCTTCCGCTGCGCCGAGGAGAGCTGGCGCCCCAGCCTCAGCCCGCCAGAGCCTCCGGCTGGTTAGTCCCCCGGCCCCCCCGACATCGAGGTCCCCCATGCTCGTCGACGGCACCCCCTACCGCACCGTCTGGCTCGAAGGCTCCACCCTCAAGCTCATCGACCAGCCCGCCCTCCCCCACCGCTTCGCCATCGTCGACATGCCGACCCACCGCGAGACGGCCACCGCCATCACGACCATGATCGTCCGCGGCGCCGGGGCCATCGGCGCGACCGGCGCCTTCGGCATGGCCCAGGCCGCCCTCGAAGCCCCCGAGCGCGGCTTCCAGGAGTACATCGCCAAGGCCGCCGACCTGCTGGCCAGCACCCGGCCCACCGCCCAGAACCTCTTCTACGGCATCCGCACCGTCCTTCGCGCCATCGAGTCCGAAGCCGACAACGTCTCGCAGGCCCGCCAGGCCGCCGTCGCCGCCGCCCAGGGCGTGGCCGACGACGACGCCGCCTGCTGCGAGGCCATCGGCCGCCACGGCGAGCCCCTCATCCAGGACGGCTTCCGCCTCTCCACCCACTGCAACGCCGGCTGGCTCGCGTTCGTCGACTGGGGCAGCGCGCTGTCCCCCATGTTCGCCGCCCACCGCGCCGGCAAGAAGATCCACGTCTGGGCCGACGAGACCAAGCCCCGCGGCCAGGGCGCCCAGCTCACCGCCTGGGAGCTGGTGCACGAGGGCATCCCCCACGCCGTCATCGCCGACAACGCCACCGGCCACTACATGCGCACCGGCCAGATCGACATGGTCATCGTCGGCAGCGATCGCATCGCCGCGAACGGCGACGTCGCCAACNNTCGCCAACAAGATCGGCACCTACAGCAGCGCCGTCGTCGCCAAGGCCAACGGCATCCCCTTCTACGTCGCCGCCCCGACCACCACCATCGACCCCGACTGCCCCACCGGCGCCGACATCCCCATCGAAGAGCGCGACGGCGACGAGGTCCGCTACACCTGGGGCCTCTCGGACGAGGGCCGCTTCATGCGGGTGCGCACCACCCCCGCGCCCAGCCCCTGCCGCAACCCCGCCTTCGACGTGACGCC
>DDSR01000276.1 GCA_002343455.1 Deltaproteobacteria bacterium UBA2385
CCACTCCCAGACGTTGCCGCTCATATCGTGCAGGCCCCAGCCGTTGGGCCTCATCTCCCCGACCGGGTGCGTCTTGCCGCCCGAGTTGTCTTCATACCAGGCCACGGCCCCCACCTCGGTCCCCCCCGCATACGCAATTTCCCGGCCCGCCCGGGCTGCGTACTCCCACTCCGCCTCGGTCGGCAGCCGGTAGCCGGTGCAGGACAGGCCCTTCGGCCAGGTCACGGACTCCCCGGCGACCGTGTAGCAGCTCTCCAACCCCTCCTTCTTCGACAGTGCGTTAGCGAAGGTCACCGCGTCCAGCCAGCTCACTTTCTCCACCGGGCAGTCCAGGCCGCAGGCCGAGAAGTGCGACGGGTTGCTGCCCATCACCGCCTTCCACTGCCCCTGGGTCACCTCGGTCTCCCCCAGCAGGTAGGAGCGGCTCAGCGTCACGGTGTGCGGCGGCTTCTCGTCTTCCTCGCACTCCCCCGCGCCCTTCGTGCAGCCCATCGGGAAGCTGCCGGCCGGGATCACCCGCATCGCGATCCCGCTCGTCGTCACCACCCGCTCCCCCGCCTTTCCCGTGGGCGTGCTGGTCGAAGTTCTCAACACCGCCTGCACCCGCGCCACCTCCGGCACCTCCACCCCCTCCGTCCGCGAGCCCACCGTCACCTTCGCCGCCCCGTACTTCGCGACGTACGCCTCCAGCATCGGCTTGCCGGCCTCCGACGGCGCCGAAAGCAACGGCCCCAGCTTCGCAAAGTCCGCGCTCGCCTGCGTTCGGACTTTCGCCGCCGCCGCGTCAAGCTGCTTGCGCTCCTCCTGCGCCAGCGCTGCTGTCGCCGCTGCTGCCGCCGCCTCGGCCTGCCGCTTCGCCGCCTCCGCCGCCTGCGCCTGCGCCGCCAGTACGCCGAAGTCCGTGCTCCCGCCGCCCAGGTCGATCCGTGCCGCGGTCACCGACGCGGGCGCAGAGGGCGTCGCCACCGCCAGCTCCACCAGGTCCGGCCCGCGCTCCTTCGCGAAGGCTAGCACCCGGTCCTCGCCTGTCAATTGCGGCGTCTGGGTGCCCCCGCGCACCGTCGCCCGCAGCGCACCCGTGGCGTACAGGGCCAGCTCCGAGGCTGTCACCTGGCCGTCGCCGTTCTCGTCCGCCCAGCCCCGCAGCCCGCCCAGGGCCAGGTAGCTGAAGGCCGGACGGCTGGTGCCCGGCAGCCGACGGGCGAACTCCCCCTCGCTGGTCGCCGTCAGCAGCGTCACCTTCGACTGGACCCGCGCTGATGTCGGCACCAGGCCCGATGCCTGGAGGCCCGGAACCAGCGCCCGCCCCTCTTGCGACTGCCCGGTGAAGCAGGCGTCCAGCAGCACGACCGCCTGCTGTTGCCGGCCCGCATTGATCAGCGACAACAGCTCGCTGCGGGGCACGCTGCGCTGGTACAGGCCGTCCTCCGTGCCGGCCGCGTCCACCCCGATCAGCACGCCGTCCTTCAGATCCCGGGTGGGGGCGCCGTGGCCGATGAAGACCACCCACAGCGTGCCCCCCGGCTGCACTTCGGCGGCCGCCATCTTCAGCTCGCTGCGGATCTTGTGGTCCTGCGCCTCGTCGTCGACCAGCCGGTGGACCCGCGCCAGCGGCACTCCCCGGGTCTTCACCAGCCAGCGGTACCAGTCCTCGGCGTTGGCGCGCGCGCCCAGCACCGGATCGAGGTCTCGGTAGGCCTCAATGCCGATGACCAGGGCGGCGTCCTTGGATCCTTCCTTGGCTGAGGCGGCGGGCGGGGTGGACAGGTCGGGCCAGTCGGCCGCCAGGGCCGCGGGCAGGGAGAGGAGGAGGAGCAGCAGGGGGATGGTCATGGGTGAAGATCTTGACTCATGGGATTCATGGCGAGCTTCTCACGACGCGGAAGCCCTGGTTGCTTACGACGTAAGAGGGAGTGTTGTCGACCCGGCCAGAGACGCGCAGGCCGATGGCCTCGTTGTTCCAACTGCCACCTCGGCCGACGCGGTTGGTGCCGGAGGTGGCGCCGGTCGGGTCCTCAACGGTACCCCCGGGGTAGGTGCCGTAGACATCCCACACCCACTCCCCCACGTTCCCGCTCATGTCGTACAGACCCCAGGCGTTAGGGTCCTTCTCGCGCACGGGGTGGGTCTCGTCCCCCGAGTTTCCGTAGTGCCAGGCCAGGTCGTCGAGGCTCTCGCCCCCCGCGTAGAGCGTGTCCTCGCCCGCCCTCGCGGCGTACTCCCACTCGGCTTCGGTCGGCAGGCGGTAGCCAGCGCACGCTGGGCCTGCTGGCCAGGAGACGTCGGTTCCGTCGACGTCGTAGCACAACTCCTTGCCCTCGATGGCGGAGAGCGCGTTGGCGAAGGCGACTGCTTCGTACCAGTTCACCTTCTCGACCGGGCAGGTGGGGCATTCGGCATAGTTTGACGGGTTGTTGCCCAGGAGGTCCTCGTAGACCTCCTGTGTGACCTCGGTTGCAGAAACGTAGAACGATCGAGTCAGGCTGACAGCAGTGGTCGGGTATTCCTCGGTTTCGCAGTCCGATTGACCCGCCGTACATCCCATGGTGAAGGTGCCCGAGGGGGCCAGGACCCAGTCCAGGCCTGGATAGTTGGTCGCTCCGCCGTCGGTTGTTCCGCCGCCGTCGGTCGTGCCTCCGTCGGTCGTGCCTCCGTCGGTCGTGCCTCCGTCGGCTGCCCCGTCCATACCTGCTGTGTCCTTTGTGAGCCGCTCACGGGTCGGAAGACATGCCATCACCATCCACAGAGCTACAGTCGCCATGCTACCTCCATGTGTTTTTGGTCCTTATTGAATCCGGCCGAGACCACCAATCCCCCGCCGCCGACCATCAGGCCGATCCCGCCCAGGGTAGTCACCCAGATCGCTCTCGAAGTGCCGGCCTCTCCCCATTCCAGCACCTCGCCGCGGTCGGTGGCCGCCACCGCCTGAGCCGCCCACACCTGGCCGGTCACCAGGCTGGCCGTGCCGACGCCCGCCAGGCCAAGGCCGACCCACCGACGGACCACCCGGCCGTTCCGTTGACGCGGGGGTTGGATAGGGGAAAGAGTGTCGGCCAGTTGAGGGGACGGGTCGCCCTGGACGAGTCCGGTTTCGACACTGGACACCGCCAACGCCACCACATCCGGCCCGGCCTCACGGCCCTTCGCCAGCGCGATGTCCGGGCCGTCAAGGCTTGGCGTCTGGCTGCGGTCTTGCACCGTCGCCCGCAGCGCCCCCTGCGCGTAGGTCGCCACCTCCGACGCGCTGACGAGGCCGTCGCCGTTCTCGTCCGCCCAGCCCCGCAGCGCCCCCAAGGCCAGGTAGCTGAAGGCCGGCCGCGCCGTGCCCGGAAGCTGCCCGGCGAACTCTCCCGAGCCCGCGCCGGTCAACACCGTCACCTTGCCCGAGGACACCCGCGCCGACGTCGGCACCAGCGGTTGAAGGCCCGACACCAACGCGTCCCCGGTCTGCCCCTGCCCCGAGAAGCAGGCGTCCAGCACCAGCACCGTCTGCCCCTGCCGGCCGCCCGACACCGCCGCCAGCATCTCGCTCCGAGAAACGCTGCGCTGGTAGATTCCGTCCGCGCTCCGGTCCGCGTCCGCTCCCACCAGCAGCCCGTCCTGGCCGTCCTTCGAGGGCGCCCCGTGGCCGATGAAGACCACCCACAGCGTGCCCCCGGGCTGCACTTCGGACACCGCCAGCGCCAGCTCGCTGCGGATCTTGTGGTCCACCGCTTGGCTGTCGGTCAAGCGATGGAGCCGGGACAGCGGCACCCGACGCGACCTCGCCAGCCACATGTACCAGTCGTTCGCGTTGGACCGCGCGCCCTGTACAGCGTCGACCTTGGAGTAGTCCTCGATGCCGATGACCAGCGCCGCGTCCTTGCTGCCGTCGCCAGCGGTGGCGGCGGGCGGCGTGGAGAGGTCGGGCCAGGACGGAGCGTCGGCCGAAGCCGGCAGGGCGAGGAGGAGGAGCAGGGGGAGAGTCATGGTGGGGGCCTCTGAGAGGAGGGGGATGGTGGGTGCGCCGGCCGGGCGAATTGGGCGATTGCTCCCACCAACACCCACATCAATCCTCCAGGACCTCCGCCGCCGCGGTGTAGCTGACCTTCGGAATGAAGGCGAGCACCTTGACCCGGCTGCGGTGGCCGGCGGGCGTGGCGGCGCCCTCGACGCACCAGTTCTCGTCCTTGACGAGGCTGGCGACACCCCCGGCGGCGGTCTCGAGGAAGGACTCGTTCTTGAGCTTGACGCTGAGGGCGTTGACATCGCCGCCGTAGCCGCGGACCTCGCCGCTGCCGGTGGTGATGGACTCGCCCAGCCACTTGACGACCTGGACCCGGGCGTCGATCATGGCCGCCTCGCGAGCCATGCGCTCGCTGTCCAGGTACTCGGAGACGCCGACGAAGTACATGCCCTCGCTGCTGCGCGGGGCCTTCTGGGTCCACTCGCCGCAGCCGGCCTCGGGGCCGGAGCCGACGCCGGTCAGGCTCGACTTGAAGCCGAAGTAGACGGGGTTCTCGAACTCGACGCCCTTGCGCCAGACGAGGCCGTGCTTGACCTCGACCTCGCCGGCCACGCCGCCGCCGATGCCGCTGGCATTGAACTCGGACTCGTTGCCGACGGCGTAGTAGATCTGTCCGGCGCGTCCTTCGAGGAACTCGCCGACGTAGCGATCGGTGCACTGGTCGTCGGCTTCGAGGCAGCAGGTCTTGAAGGCAGCGGGGTCCTCGATGTCGCTCACCAGCTTGCCGGTCTCGGTGTAGCGGACGCGCACCATCTGGGAGGAGACGGCCCGGCCGTCGGCGGCGGCGAGGGGCGGCAGGCCGATGCTGGCGGCGGCCTCGGTGCTGACCTGGAACAGCTCATCGCGCACGGCCCCGCCCCCGCCGACCTTTGCCCAGGTGACCAGGGTGGAGCACTGGGTCTTGGTGCTCTGGCTCTCGTCCAGCGAGGTGGCGCCGTCGGGCAGGAAGCGGCCAAGGTAGCGGCTGGGGTCGGTGTCGAAGGAGGAGCGCAGGAAGATGTTGGCCGGCGGCGAGATGGACATCGACATCGGCGGCGCGGCAGGGGTCGCCTTGGCGGCCTTGTCCTTCTTGCCCGCGTGCGCGGGGAGGGTGAGCAGCAGGGGGATCAGCAGGTGCATGGGTCGTCTCCTGAGTGGACCTGGGTGCGCCGGGTGAGGATGATGCCACAGGAGGACGCGGCGATGTCCATCCAAGGGGGGACACAGTAGGGAAAGCTGCAGACCGTGCCCCGGCGGGACCTCTTGTTGGGCTGTCAGCGCCCCTGGGTTGACCTCGGCGGGTTGACTGTGGATACTTCCTGGGCAGGAGGCGAGGGTGGCAATCGCATCGGGAGCCCTGGTGGGAATCGTGCTTCTCGGGACGGCGCTGGCAGGGCGCCCGGCGGTGCAGTCTTCGGACGATCCATGTGGCTTGGACAAGGAGTACGCCACGAATGATGCGGAGGCCTACCGAGGAATGGTGTTCGCGGTCGGCAACGGCAGCGGCCCCACCCGGGATGCCGCCCTGGCCGCCGCGCGGGCCGACGCGGAACGAGGCTTCCTGGGACCCCATGGCTGTCTGGACAAGGTGCCGGGGTCGAGCGGGCGCTGCGACGCCATCCGCCAGAACACGATCCCCTGGAAGGGCAAGGCGCAGCAGGACGCACGTAAGCTCTGGACCGCGTGTGCGTCGGCGTCGATCGAGCAGAAGGAGCTGGAGCGCCTGGAGCAGGAAGCCCTGCGTTTCGACGCGGACATGAAGGAGCTGGCTCGTGCGATCCACGCCCAGTCGGGGAGCGCGCCTCTCAGCTTGATGCCGCCGACCTGGGAGAGCGGCTGCTCCGCGGGTGAAGAGGGCGCGGCGGTGCTTGGTGCCCTCCGCCGAGGGTTCGCTGGCCTGGAGAATCGGTCAAAACTAAGGACAAACCTTGCAGATGCAGGGCCTGAGGATCGGCGTGTGTTGGTGCAGCTCCATGCCCAGAGGGAGGAGGTCGTGGTCACCGCCTCCCTGGTAGAGCTTCGGGGGTGCTTCACTACTCCCGTCCACAGCCTCAGCTTCCCCGGCTACCTGCTCAACGTCGCTGAGGGCGACGCCGGCAACTGCGCGGAGGACAAGGTCCTGGGCACGTTCGCGCGCGGCGTCTGTGCGCCCGCTTTGAACGTGCGCATCGATCTGGACACAAACGACGGCGTTGTCTGCCAAGGGCAGGTGGTGGAGCCGCGCCTGACGGTCAGCGCGCCCTCCCACGTGCAGGTCTTCGCCGTCGACGCCCAAGCCAAGGCGCAGCAGGTTTTTCCCATGGAAGGCGGCAGCGATCTGGTCGACGGGCAGATCTCCCTGGGGACCTTCGACGCGGTCTATGACCGGGAGGCGGGTGAGACCCGCCTGGTGGTCCTGGCGGTGCCCAAGGGCGAGCGCTTTGGCCGGACCCAGGGGTGGCAAGGCTGGTGCGAGGTGCCGGGGGGCTGGAGCAGCGAGCTGATCCCCTCGAACGCCGCCTCGGTTCCCAGCACCTACACGATCCTGCCCGTATGGCATCCGAGCTGCCAGGAGAAGGCCACCTCGCACTACGAGCACGAGACGCCGCCGGCGTGCTCGGCCTCGCGCGTGCTGGGCCAGTAGCGGGTCGGGAGTCCCGGTGTCCCCATCGTGTCCCGAACCGTTCATGAGTGGAGCCAAGGATTCGAATATCCTGCGGGCGCACTGGCAGGAGTCATCATGAACACCCCCTGGCATCACTCGGCAAAGTGCGGCCCGAGCCGTGACGTCCACGAGAAGACCTGCCCCTGGTGTAGAACCGAGTTGACCGTGCTGCCATGGCGACATGCCTATCGCACCGTCACGGGCCACTCGGAGCTGGCCGCCTGTGGCCGCTGTGGATGGTGGCGCTGGTCGATCGCCGAGGCCATCGGTGCGGGATTTGGTGGGGGCGGGCCAATTGAAGGAGGACATGTCGGGGCCCTTGTGGAACTGGATTCCCCACTTGCGCGGGCGATCGTGGAGCCTCTGGCGGGTCGGGTGTATGCCGACAACACTCGCCTGATCGGTGACCTGAGGGAGGCAGCCCAAGCGCTGGAATCCAACTGCGAACTCTTCGACGGTAACGACAGGATCCAACTGGTCATTTTCCGAAAGGGAAGCCAACGCGCTGGAGTCCTTGTCGAGCAGCTCGACGTCGGCTGGCAGGCGGAGACCTGCGAGAACATTCCTGGCCTCTGCTACCTGAGGAGTGACCTGCATGGGTCTTCATCCTTGGACCTTCGGGGGGTCATGGTGACTCGTTCGGGTCCTGGGAGCCCTCGGTTGGCCGTCGTGTGCGACCGACCCGAGCGACTCTTGAGTCAGCTCGGTCTGCAGCGCATGCCCGTGGAGGACCTCCCCGCCTGGCTAGAGACCATCCCCTGAGCACGCCTCTCACCAATCAGAAGGAACATGCCATGCATCTCTTGCCTCTCCTGTTCTCTCTCCTGGCCTGCGCCCCGCAGCGGATCCAGTTCAGTTCGCCCGGCGACACCGAGCTGGTTCTGGTCCGCTCTCGCCAGGTCATCGAGATCCCATCCCAGCACGAGCTCCGCCCCGGCAGGTACCCGGTTGAGCTGAAGATCGAGGCGGAACGCGCCAAGGCGCTGGGGCTGAGGGGTCCTCTCTCTCTCTACGGCTGGCTGGAGGTCGGGCAGCGCACGGTGAACTCCTCCCTGACGGCGGTGGTGCTCGATGTGCCCGACGACCTGGTCCGAGCTGCCTCGCAGGACGGTCGGGTCCTTCAGTCGCTGGTGCTGGACGAGCAGGCGCAGGTCGTCCTGGTCAGCCTGAAGCTCGGCGCCTACAACCCTGCCAAGCGGTAGGCGTCATGTCGACATCCCGACGCGCCATGGTGGTCTCCCTGGTGGCTGGCCTCTCGGGCATCGGCTGCGCCTCGCGCGTCCCGTTCCATCCGATCTCTTTCGGCATGGACGAGCAGAAGGTCCATGTGTCCTTGGACCGCAGCGGGCTCGAGGCCTCCTTTCTGCCCGAGCAGATCTTCGTGGTGGGCGCACGCGCTGGCGACAGGGCCGGCCTGACGCCGCTGGTTGACCTTGGCCGCCCGCTGAAGGTGGGTGACCGCCTGGTGGTGGTTCATCGAGTGGTGCGGGTGCGCCCGCGGGGGGTCAAGGCGCTCATCGTGGCCTACGACGTGGTCGCATTGGCCGCGGCGGTGACGCTGACGATCCTGACCTACGGGGCCGGGACACCCCTGGCCAAGGAGATCTTCATCGACCCTTTCAAGCCCATCCATGATGGGCTCTTGGAAGACGCGGCGGCTTCGGTCAGTATGGGCATCGCGGCGGCAATGGCAGGGGACTTCGACGCCCCCCGCCTACAGGGGGTCGAGCCGGGCGATGTCGTCGCCTTCTATCGGACGCAAGAGGACCGGCCGATCCTGGGCCCGGCGACGACCTCGGAGCTGGCCGTGATCGACCTCTGGGCCCGGCCATGGGAGCAGGCAGGCCGACTCGACCTGATCCTGGATCTGCTCCGTCCGATCGCCGTCTTGCATCTCGAAGCCCAGACGGCCTCGTTGCTTCGATCCGTGACTCAGCAGCCCCTGCGTTCCAGCCAGGCCGTGATCTCGCCGTTGGTCCTGCACATTCGATCCAACCGCCGTAGCGTCGATGGGCCGCGTAGGCTGGCTGTGGTGATCACCGCCCGAAACACATTGGGCCCGGAGTTGAGCGATCTCCTCCTGGCTGTGCGCCCTCCCAAGGGCCTCACCGTGCTCAAAGAGCATGTTCGCGGCACCGGTCGCACGGAGCTGGGTACGGATGGCCTGTTGTGGTGGCGCTTCCGTCGGGTGGGCCTGGGGGAGCGCTTGAAGGTGCGGCTCGCCTGCGAAGTCGATCTCAGGCGCCTACGCTGACCGGCCATTGCCAAGGCTGGCCGACCAGATAGTGCCAGGCGCTAGCTGGTCACACCTTACCCTCAGCCGGCGGCGCGCAGATCGCGCCAGCAGTCGTCGAAGATGACCGCGAAGGTGGCGCGGCGGCTCGATCGGTGCAGCTCGAAGCGAGCGCTGCCCGTCTCGGTCGCCATCAGCAGGCAGGCGTCGGCGTTCAGGCCGAGTTTGCGCCGCCAGGTGCCGTAGGGGTCGCTCAGGACCGGCACGGGCAGGCGCGCGGCAACCTGGTGGACCCGATCGAGGCAGCCCGCGTCGTCGAGGGCGATCGCGACGGTGGGTACGCCCATCGCGTAGAGGTCGTTGGCGACCTTCTCGGCGATCTCGGCGTCCGCCGATGCGCGGAAGACCATCAGGGCCACGGGGCCTTCCGGGGCCGTCAGGATTGTCGCGCCGTTGACGGCGTGGGCGCGTTGCAGGGCGTTGTGCAGGGCGAGGGGGGTGAGCATCGCGGTCTCCGTGGTGGGTGACCATGCGACGATCGGGGTTGGGGAACCATGGAGACACGGTGGGGAAAGCTCAGACGGGACCCTCGCCTTCGGCGTAGGTATGGTCCACCAACCTGTCGCCGGGCCGCAGATCGAGCATCGCGCGGCCGTCGCCGAGCGAGCGAACCAGGTCCGAGCGGATGCCGGCCACGCGCAGCTTGCGGCGCAGGACCTGGAGCTGCCGGCGCCAGTTGGCGCGCAGGTCGACCTCCTTCTCCTCCCAGAGCACCTCGGCCAGCTCCAGCCAGTGCATCGGCTGCCCGTTGAGCACGATCTCACGCAGGATGCGGGCCGGGTGGCCCACCAGGTCCAGGTGGTGCCCGTCGGCTGCCCGGAGGCGGGTGATGGCGCGCCAGACCTCAATTTCCAGGGTCGGACCCGCAGGGGCCTCCACCACCACGGTTCGCTTCCGGGTGGCGTAGGAGAGGGGCAGATCGAGGCCGGTGAGGCGGTGGCCGTCCAGCTCGATCTTGTCGCCTGGGCCGAAGGCGCGGCTGCGGCCGTCTTGAAGGAGGGCCCAGCCCAGTCCGAGCGGGGCGAGCAAGGCCCGCGCCTCGGGGCGGAGGCCGGCGGCGAGCGTGGGCCCAGGTAGGATGGACCACGGGCCTGGGTCCAGCGCCACGGGCTCCTCGCCGAGCCCCGCGAGTCCCAGCACCGTCTCGGGGAGGTGCAGGGCCTCTACGCGCAGCGTGACCTCGCGGCCCAGGCCGAGGCTCTGCCCCTTGCGCAACACGACCTCGCCCGCAGGCTCGCTGTCGACGAACAGCGACCCCCGCAGCGCGATCAGCACAAGCCGGCCGCCCCGCAAGCTGAGCAGCGCGTGCGCCTCGCCGACCGTGGCCTCGGGTCGGTGCAAGGCGGCGCTGGGGTGTCGGCCGAGCAGGCCGCCGACGACGACGGTGTGGGCCGTGTTCTCGGGGGTGGTGAAGGTCGCGGCGGGGATCACGGGGCTTTGGGGAGCGGGGATGGAGTATTGTCGCAGACGCGAGGCGCCCTCTGCTCTACCCCGGCCACGAGATCGACCGCTTCACCATCGAAGCACGCCTAGGCGAGGGCGGGATGGCCGAGGTCTACCTCGTCACCAACAAGAGCACCGGCGGCAAGCAGGCGCTGAAGCTGCTCAAGTCGGGCGATCCCGGCGTCGCGACCCGCCTCCAGCGCGAGGCGCAGGTGCAGGCGCGCCTGTTGCATCCCAACATCGTCTCGGTCAGTGACCTCGTGCAGGTCGACGGCCAGCCCGGCCTGGTGATGGAGTACGTCGACGGCCCCTCGCTCGACGCCTGGCTGCAGACCGCCGAGCCGGACCTGTCCACCCGGCTGACGGTCTTTCGCGCCATCCTGCGGGGCCTGGCTCGTGCGCACGCCGAGGGAGTGGTGCACCGCGATCTCTCGCCGCGCAACATCCTGATCCAACGCACGAGCCACGGGCCCCACCCCAAGATCACCGACTTCGGGTTGGCCAAGCTGCTCGACCCGGGCGCCGGGCCTGCGCAGACCCGTGCCGGCGCTCCCTTGGGAACGCCGGCCTACATGGCCCCCGAGCAGGTGCGCGACGCAGCCACGGTCGACGCGCGGGCCGACATCTGGGCATTGGGTGCCCTGCTCTACCTGCTCGCCACCGACAGGCTGGCTTTCGAGGGAAGGGATCTGCTGGACACCTGGAACCGGGTGACCGAGGGGCGGTATCCGCCGCTGCCCGCCAGCGTGCCCGAGGCCGTGCGGCGCACGGTGGTGGCGTGTTTGCAGGTGGACCCGACCCAGCGACCGCCCGACGTGGCGGCGGTCGAGGCGCTCCTGGAGGAGGCTGCGCCGGTGGTGCGCAGGCCGGTCAGCGGAGTCGCTGTGGCGATCGCGGCGACGCTGGGGCTGGTCGCGGCGGGGGTGGTGTGGCTGGGTCGCCCGGTGGAGGAGGAGCCCCCAGCAGTCGTCGAGGCTGCGCCCCCGGTCGTGGAGGAGGCCCCTGCCGCCGTGGAGGAGGCCCCTGCCGCCGTGGAGGAGCTCTCCGCGGTCGAAGCCCGCCCAGCCAAGCCAGCCGCTGCCAGGGAGCCGGCGTGGAGCGGTGCCACCTGGAGCCGCGGTGCGGGCGCGCCGGCGGGTCTCTGCCTGCAGAGCAGCAAGGGCGGCACTTGCTTGCCACCCGGCCCGGTAGCTGCCGGCTCGTACCGATTGGTAGAGAGCAGCGGCAGCCGGACGAGCCTCGGCCTGGCCTCGGTGCCTTCCCAGGGGGCCTTGGTGGCGACCTGTCGAGATGGCGGCTGCACCCTGGATGGAACATGATCCTCGATCTGGAAGAGAGAGTCGACGACCTGGTCGTCGAAGCATTCCTGGGACGGGGCGGGGCGGCCGAGGTCTACCGCGTCGCCGATCCTCGTCAGGGGCGGCGCTTCGCGCTGAAGATCCTGGTCGACCGGGCGCTTGCCAAGAGCAGTCGGTTCAGCACCGAGGCAGGGGTGCTCATCCAGCTCCGGCACCCCAACATCGTCCCTTGCTATGCCTTCATGGTGGTCAAGGAGCGCCCGGCGATGCTGCTGGAGTACGTCGACGGCTTCACCCTGCACACCTGGGCGCAGACCCACGGCCTTGACGCGGACGTCGACCTGAAGTGGAGGATCCTCCACGGCATCCTCGACGGCGTGGCCTACGCGCACGCCCGTGATGTGCTGCATCGCGACCTCTCCTCCGGCAACGTGATCCTGCCGCGGGAGCAGCCCGGCACGGCGCGCGTCTTGGACTTCGGGCTGGCCAAGCTGCTCGGCACGGACGCCGTGGTCCTGCACCAGACGCGGTCGCATGTGGGCATGGGGACCATCGGCTACATCGCGCCCGAGCAGATGACGGACGCCAAGCGCGTCGACGCCCGGGCGGATCTGTGGTCTGTGGGCTGCCTGGCCTACGAGCTGTTCGCGGGGTCGCCCGCCTTTCCCCAGACTGACTACGTCGCCGCGCTCAACGCGGCCTGGCGGCGGGGGTACGCGACCATCCCCGCAGACATGCCTCCCGGGGTGGCGGCGCTGGTGCGGGCGTGCCTGGACCCCGATCGTGAGAAGCGACCGAGGGACTGCGTGGCGGCGCGGTCGATGTTGGGGTGAGGTGGGGTAGCGGCGTCGGCCTGTGCCGTGTCTGATCTATGTCCCACTCAGACAGCGGCCATTGCTTGACATCGGAGGAGCGCCGTTTCATAGTCCACCCGCGGTTCCAAGTACAGGAGGCAGCCAACTCGTGGTCGCCTTGGTCATCCTCTCCCTCATCGGCTTCACTGCGCAGGCGTCGACGACCTGCGGGGCCGTGCCGCCTGTCGACCACCTGGTGGCGATAGGCACAGCCTCTGGGCCCCGTGCCGAAGCCACACTGGAGGCGCTGGAGATCGCCCACACCCGCTTGAGTGCCCAGGTATGCCACGGCCTTAGCGCCGCACGATGTGCGGCCGTCAAGCCCTATATCCGCGACTGGGCGCCTGCTTGGGACCAAGACACCCGCACGGCTTGTGCTCAAGCGGCGATCGAGCGGACCCGACTGGCGGCCGCAGAGGCAGAAGGGCAGGCGCTCGAAGCGAAGGTGGACCGCTTGGCCACTTCGTTGTCGAGGGGACTTCAGGGGTACCCTCTCTGGGTTGAGCCCCCAAAGGGAAGCGCAGAGCGCCGGGTGGCAGCTCTCGTCCACTCGGCGCTCGCCCGGACGGAGAGCCTGTCCATGGCCGAAGTCGAGGCAGGCGCAGGTCGCCTGAGGCTGCATGCCGAAGTCGGACCGTCGTCGACAGTCATCGCGGCCTATCTGGATCTGCCCCAAGGTGGGCCCCGAGCGCTTGAAGGCTTCACCGTGGCAAACGACGTCCTTGGTGCGGGCGAGGCGGCCTCGGGCGCCGTGGGCGAAGAGCTGACCCTGGTGGTAGTAGCCAGGAAGAATGCTGGTACCGAGCTCCGCACCGGCGCCAGCATCACGAAGGGCGACAAAGTGACCGTAAGCGCGACGGTCGACCAGCCCGCGTTTCTATACCTGGTCTACGACGATGGCGGCGGGCGGGACGTGCTCCTCTCGCAAGACGGGCTGTACGCCGCGGCGGGTGTGCCGGTTCGACTCCCGCAGCCGGGGCAGGTGCTCCAGGTGGACGACGAGGCCGGTAAGACGGAGCGGTTGACCGTCATCGCAACCCGCCAACCGCTGCCCCGAGAACTATTGACCGCTGGCAGCGCGGCCTCGACTGTGCGGCGAATGCGCGGCTTCGACCTCATTGCGGAGGGGCATTCCGGAGGTGGGCCCCCGCAAGCACCCTCGTGGCTTTCGGATCCGACTCCGGTGGTCCGTGGCTACGGCGCCGCGGTCTACACCCTGAGCCTGGAGCATCTGTGATCGTGTGCGCCCTGCCTGCGCTACTCAGCTTGGCCCTTGTCCCACGGGCATGGGCCGGCCATGCCGACCAGCGCTACCATGCGATCCTGATCGATCACGACAACGCCAGCCAGGTCCAGGGGCCTGGCGGGGTTCAGGCCTTCGTGTGGCCGCAGACCTCGGCACGAAAGGGGTTCGACCTGGTCTTGGAGGACGGCTCCTCCCCCGCGGCGGACCCCAGCCTCCCCGCCGCCGGCCCCAACGGAAATCCCCTGGCCTACACGGGCCGGGACAGTGCCCGGTTCGAGCAGCTCCTGCTGCGCTACACCCACTCCAGCCTGATTGAACGTGTCTCTCATGAGCATGATGGCCCGATGCTTCCGGCCAATGACCTGCGCGGCAGCCTGCGCGCCAACCGTCTCGCCGACGTCGGGCAGGCCTTCCAGGCCACGGCATGTAGGCTCGCTTCGCTCGACCCCAAGCGGCGGACCGTCGACCCAGCCTATGACTGCACGGGAATCGAGGCCCCCGTCGAAGTGCAGGCAGCAGGGGCCGGAAAGGTAGAAGACGTGGTCTTCGTCACCTTCTCGGGGCACGGCCTGCCTGGCGGTCTGGTGCTACCCGACGGGTTGCTCGACGCAGAGGCGCTGGAGCTGTTGGTGGGGTCGCTGCCCGCCGACCTGATCGTGGTCATCATCGACGCCTGCTACGGCGGGGNNCCCGCCACCAACCGGTCCGCTCGCTTCGCGCGGGACTGCTGGGCGGACCACGCAGGATCGCCGTGTTCAACAGCGCCAGCGTGGTCCCCGAGGACGACCCGCTGCGCTCGGGCTTCTTGACCCACATCGTGCTGAGCGGCCTCCAGGGAGCCGCCGACGACGACCGGGACGGCCGCGTCCGCTACGAGGAGCTGGCAGGCTTCTTCGAGCTCAACAGCTCCATCTCGGGCGAGCTGGCGGGTCGCACGGCCGCCCCCCGCGGCAACCGACGCCGGGTGCTCTTCGACCACCATATGGCGCTGGGCGGCAGCCAGGTGCTCACCATCGATCGTGGCCTTGGCGGGCGGTTCCTCGTGGCCGAGGACGAGGGCGCGCTGGCAGAGGTCAACGTCACCAACGCCATCTGGGGAAAGTCCTCACGCGTCGACCTGCACCTGCCGGTCGAGGATGGTCGGCCCGAGGTCGATCTGTACTTTCTACCGATCCGAGATCTGCCCCGCGACGAGCGACTTGCGCTGTGGGAGGACGACTACCACCTGCTACGAAAGCCCACCTGGATCCGGCGCTTCGAAGGCGAGACGTCCGCCGACGATGTCCCGCTGGCGCGCTACCTTGAGGACTCTCAGAAGGAGCGCCGGGGTTTTTCGCATCAAGCGGAGCGGATGGGTCTGATGGGCCTGGGCAACCGGGCCTCCCTCACTCTCAGCAGTGGCTATGTGCGCACCCAAGCCTACGGTCGTATGGTCGACCGTCTACAAGAATCCGACATTCCAGCCTCCCACCAGCAGCTCATCGAGGACCTCGCCGAAGCCGAGGCCAGCTCGTGGAACCTCGCCCAGGTAGGCCTGCTGGGGCGTGTCCACTTTCTCGGCTGCCTGCTGGCCGAGGGGCGCGGTGAGGTGTGGGGCTCCCCTCAGGCCAAGGTGATGGGCAGCCAGAGTTCTCTGTTCATGTCTAGACTCGCCGGAGGAGCGGGCGTGGCCAGCTACCTCGGCACGCGGGCCTTGGCGGGGTCCGCCAGCGGGGGGCTCGGGCTGATGAACGTCTGGGCGGCCGGTCTGGGCGATGAGGGTCCCGCGCTGGCCGATGGTACAGACGCCCTCCCCGTCTTCGATTCGTTTCACCCTGGCTGGTACTTGGCCGCAGGGGCGAAGCTGGCCCTGCCGCGTGTGCCCGCGCTCGACCTCGAGGTGGCTTGGCTGGACGATCGGGTCGGCTACCGTCGAACCAGCGTGGGGCCAAACGAGCTGGGGCTCAATGGCGTCCTTGGCAGCGAGTCCCGCGCCGACCGCTTTTCGGGCCTGCGCGTCACCCTGGGCATGACCCTGGGGGTCTTTCCTCGATGATCATGCTCCTCCTTGCTTCACGCCTCTGCTTCGCAGCCACCGTAGAGGCCAGCCCGCGGGTGATCCAGAGCGAGACGGGGGGGGACGTCGGCCTGACGGGGCGAGGCTTGGGCTCCGGGACGCGGGTCGTGATGATCCGTCATGGCCAAGGCGAACCGAGCGAGGTGTCGCAGCTCGCCACCGTCGACACCGAGGGCACCCTGCACTTCTTCATTCCGGCCTGGCAGGTGCCGGGACGGTACGAGGTGCGGGTCGAACCGCCGGGAGAGGCTTCGCGCTGTATCGCTGGCGGAATCGAGATCGTCGCGGAGCCCTGCGTACTGCGGCCGGCGGCGATCGAGGGCGAGGCGGGCCTCCTCTCGGCCGACGCGCTGGAGGCCCTCCGCGAGGGGACGCGTTGCCTGACGGCGAACGGAGCCGAGAGTGTGGTGGCCTTTGGCCTCGCTGCGCCGGGGGAGGGGCTGGGCCTGCTGCGCGAGGCCCGCGCCGACGGGCGCAGCCTGAGCCTGGGGTATCGCCCGGATCTGGCCGTGGAGCGAGCCGCGGTGGGCGCCGAGCAGGTCGCCTCGATGCTCCTGCCGGGCACCTCCGTTCATGCCGTAGGGCTGGCTCGTCCTCTCCCGCCGCGCGAAGCCCACCAGTCCGAGGCGTGGACGAGCGGATCTCGGGTCGATCTCATGGGGGCATGGACCGTGGGTCTGGGTCCGTCCGGCTGCCCGGTCAGCGTTGGATCTCCCGATGACGCCGCGCTGGCCTGTCTCGTGGACACGCCGCTGCGCGCCGTCGTGGTGGCAGCCCCCGATCGGGTACGACGCCTGGAGGAGGCCGGGCGGGGCGAGGCCGAGGAGGATGAGCTGGCGGGTGTGCTGAGCCGACTCCAGGAGGCGGGCATCCCGGTGGTGATCGGGGCCCGGCCGGCGGGCTCGCAGGGAGTATTGGTCATCCCGGTGGCCATCGACACGCTGGGTCCCCCGCGGCACTTCCCGGTGGAGGGGTGTGTCGGAAGCGCCCCCCAGGCCCGGCGCCCGAGCTATGGCCGTGGTGATGAGCCGGGTTGGGCCTGGACCGTGGCGGCCGGCTCGGGTCTGTCTACCGATGCCGGAGCCGATGGCACCCTGGGCGGTGTGGCCGGAGGCCTGGTGCGGCTCGGGGTGGCCGGAGGCCCCTTCGTCGGCGCCGAGGTCGACGCCTCCTTGAACGGAGCACAGCCCCTGGGGGTGGCCCCCTCCATCGGAGTCGAGCTCGCCCTCCTCCGTGAGGCGGTGCCGGCTGCGGCCTGGCTCTCGGGCCGCGGGATCGTCTCCGGCGCCCCGTCGCTCGGTCTGGGTGCCGACCTCCCGGTCTTCGCCGGCTTTGCCCGCCGCTTGGTGCTGGCCATCGGTCCCCGGGCGGTGGTGGGGCTCGGCGCCGACAGCGCCTGGTCGTTGGGCTTCGGTGCGCGCCTTGGTTGGCGCCAGGATCATCCCTGGGGGCGCCGTGATCCATAGTCTGTTCATGGTGCTCCTGTCGGTCGGCCCCGCAGGTGCGAAGGGGGAGCCCGTCGTCGTCGACCCCCGGGACCTTCGTGTGCTCGTCTCCAGGTCGGAATGGACATTCTACGCCGTCCCCTTGAGCGTGGATCTGCCTCGGGGCCCGGTGTTGCTGACCTCAATCTGCGGGGATCCGCTGGCCGGCGGAACCACCTCTGCCGCGCTGGCGGCCTGGAGGGTCGATCCGGACGAGGCCATTGGGGCCCTCTTTGCCCAGATGGACGCCGCGATTGCTCCGTGCCTGGAGCCGGCCCTCCTCCGTCTTTATCGGGTCTGCCCGGGGATCCGACCCGACCCGCGAACCGTCGCTGCCGAGGCCGCCGCGGTGGAAGACCTGATGGAGCGTCATACGGCCGCGGACGTGGCCCGTGCCACCCTGACGACTTCGCTCGGCGGTGGCTGCGGGACGGGCGTAGAAGACACGATCGGCGCTGCCCTGATTCGGGGCCTCGGCAGCCCTCCCGCGGCGGCCCCGTGATCCTGGCCCTCGCCCTGCTGGCCTCGGCCCCAACCTGGGCAGAGGTGCCGGCGCCCGGAGCGGCTGCGACACGGGCGGGCGAGGAGAGTCCGGTCGACCGACGGCTGCGTGCTATCGCCGCCCTCGAGCACGTGGTTGTGGAGCATATGGAAGGTGGACATCTGGGCACCGCCGCCGCGCCCGAGCTGATGGACACCATCGTCCGTCTGATCGATAGCTATCTTGGCCACGCCGAACATCTGATCGCCACCGAGCAAGAGCGATACCAGGGTGTCTATGACACCTGCGACAAGACCAAGGGCTGCGACATCGACGAGCTGCGGACCGACAATCGGGCGGCCTACCCCTGGGTGCGCCGCGGTATCGATCTGTCTCGTTTCTTTATCGCCACCTTCCCGAAGCAGGCCGATGTTCCGGCCGTGCGCAGCGACATCGCCAAGCTCATCGTCCTGGAGAGCGCGCTCCTGGCTGAAGACGGCCGGGTTGAAGAGGCCTGGCTACGTCGAGCCGAAGGAATGGCCGAACATCACGCCGTCATTGTGCACTTTCCCGAGTCCCTCGAGGCCGCGGTCGCCGCCACCGAGCTTGGGCTGTGGCATTGGGACCCCAAGGACGAGGCATCCGGTGCGGAGTGGTGGCCGGGGCCCGAAGATCTGGTGACCGCTCGCCGCTTTCTCGTTCGGGCTTCCGCCACTGAGCTCGAACCGCGCACCGCAGAGGTCGTGCTGGCCGCTCGCCTTGAGACCGGGCGGCTCTTTCGGCGGATGGACGAACCCGAGCGCTGCGTCGACCTGCTGGTCAGCACCTGGGACGAGGTCGCCGGCAACCCCGCGGTCGGGACCGCCATCACCGACCTCAGCCGCGGCGGTGTTCCGCTCGAAGACCAGGTGGCCGAGCTGGTTCTATGCTGGGGCGATCGTGAGGCCGTCGACGAGGCCTGGGCCTGGCTGTCGGCTCGGCCAGACCCTGTCTTCGCCCGGGGCATGAAGGTGCGCTTCGCCGCCCATCTGGCCGAGAACGTACGCAGCCCGCGGGCAGTGGATGCGTACCGGCGCCTCGTCGCGGAGTCGCCCGAGTCCCCCGACGCGGCCCATCTGCACGCCACCCTGCTCGATCTGTTCATCGACGCCAGCGCCTTCGAAGACGCGGTTGCCGAGCTGCCCGCATTACATTCCCGGGTGGCGGCGGGCAGCAGTTGGGCCCTCGCGCAGGGCGCCACCCAAGTCGAACCGCTGGATCCTTCCTCGGAGACCGTGGCGGTGGCCGGCCGGGCCGAGGCTGAGCGCGTCAGCCGGCGGCTGGTGGGCAGGCTGGGGGAGTGGCTGTCCGACCCTCAACAGCGGGAGCGGGCGCGCCTCGTCGGTCTGCGACTGGACGCCGCCCTCGCATACCTCGCTGCCTTTCCCGACACACCCGAGGCCCAGACCATCCGCTACGAAGCGGGCGATAATTTTTGGGAGCGTGAACAGTGGCCTCAGGCCTGGGCGCTCTATCAGCAGGCCGGGGAGGCCCTGCTCGCCGCGGGTGAGGGGGAGAAGGGCGCGAAGGCGCTGGGAGACGCCTTCCTGGCCGCCGAAGCCTGGGTGCGGTCGGAGAAGGGTGAGGGAGCGCGACCCCCCGGTTTCCCCAGCGCCGCTGAGCAGGCCTTGATCGACTCGGCGGACGTTGGGGCCCGCCTGCTCCCCGGGGCCAAGGAGAGTGCTCCCCGGCTGCTGGCCGCCGCGCTCGTCCTCTTCGACCGTGAGCAGTGGGCGGAGGCGCGCCAGCGCCTGCAACGCGTCCTGGACATCGGTCCCGCCGAGGATGTCCGCCGCCAGGCCTTCGTCCATCTGGTCGACACCTGGACCCGGCAGGAAGACTGGGATGGTGCCTTGGAGGCCGTGACCCGGCTGCGGGCCCATCCCGAGGCGCGGGGCAAGGCCATCGTCACCCTGCTGGGCGAGGTCGAGCGCGACGCCCGGATCGAGCGGATCCCGGCGGGAGTTCGGGCTGGCCGGATCGCTGCCCTCGACGGAGCCGAACAGGCTCGTTCGCTGTCCGACGAGTCCACGTTTTCGAGCGAGCAGCGCCTTGGACTGTTGCTGATCTCGGCCGAGCTCTTCGTCCTGGGTCAGCGCCATGACCGCGCTGCCGAGGCCCGGCGCACCTACGTCGACCGAGCCAGACCCGGGGTAGACGACGGCGAGACCCTCCGTCAGCTCGATATGCTCTTCGTTCACCACGAGAGCCAGCTCGAGGTGGAGCAAGCCGCTCTGGTCAGCGAGGAGCGGGCCCGTCGGTTCCCCGCGGAGGAGAAGACAGCGCTTGCGCTGCTGGACGCGGCGCGAATGTGGGACGTGGCGGGCAAGCCTGATCGGGCCGTCCGCAACCTTCGGGCGGTCCTGGCCCTTCCGACAAAGTCGCGCACCGCCGAAGAAGCCTGGGTCGCCGCCACCTCGCTCCGCGCCAAGGGGCCGGGGAGCGAGGTGGAGTGGGGCCAACTCCTGCAGGACGCCGGGGCACGTGAGCTCCCCCTGCAGCTCCTGGCGCATGTAGCCAAGGCCGACGCCATGGCCGCTCGCGGGGCTGACCCGGCCCCCATTCGTCAGGCTGGCCTCGTTCTGTTCGACGGTGCCGCACCCGGCCTCGACCAGCAAGCGCCGCTTGACTTGGCCCGCATTGCCGATCTCGCCTCGGAGCTGCGGTACCGCGAGATGGAGGCGGCGTTTGCGCGCTTCCTCGGGGTGATCATGCGTGCGCAGATCAACCCACACGCCCCCCGAGAGGACTTTGATGCTCAGGTCAAGGTTGCCCTGGCCCTGAAGGCAGCCCCCCTTGGGGAGGTCAAGGCCGCACACAGTGCGCTCCTGTCCCTCGCGGTGCCTGTCTGGGTAGCACGAGCCCATGCCCTCCTCGGAGATGCTCACCAGCAGCTCAGCGTGGACCTGACGCGCCTCCCGCGCCCCGACTACCTGGAGGGAGAGCAGGTGCAGTTCTACATTTGGGGCCTGGCCGATCAAGCCTTCCAGCAGCGCATCCTCGCCGTCGACGCCTATCGGGCGGCCCTGGCCGTCGCCGAAGAAGCGGGGACGCTGGACCTGTGGGCCTGGTCGGACCGGACCGACCATGCCCGACGTCAGCTCCAGGCGCTGGCCGACCTGCATCCCGACGCCTTCGATGCGGGTCCTCAGCTTCCTGCCGAAGACTTGCTCCCAGCTCAGTACCTCTCTCGCGAGGGCTCCGGCCCGGACCTCACGGAAGTAAAGTGACCCACTCGTCCCGCCTGCTCCTCCAGATTGTCGCTCTCCTCCTCCTCGCCGCCTGCGGCTCCGGCAAGCCGCTGACCGACGGCCTGGGCCTGGACACCGACGGCGACGGCGTCGTCAATGGCGAGGACTGTGCGCCCAACAACGCGGATGTGTGGGGGGACGACGACGGCGACGGCTGGCTGGACGCGCGTTGCCTGGACGCGATCGAGGCGGGGGATGGCTACCCCGTGCATGTGCCCGGGGGCTACACGGCGGAGCAGGTCTACCTGGACTGCGACGACGACAACGCCGAGGTCCATCCCGGGGGCACTTGGACGGCTCCGGAGTTCTACGAGCACCGTGGAGAGGTGGACGACAACACCCGCGAGGTGTGCAAGGCGCTGGGCTTGGAGGCGGTTCCCACCTGGGCCTACGACGGTGTGGACAACGACTGCGACGGGCTGGTGGACGTACCGGACTTCGACGGTGACCTATTCTCGGCAACAGAGGTCGGCGGGGGAGACTGCGACGATTGTGTCACGACCGTGAACCTGGGCATGGACGAGACGCTGATGGAGGGCCCGTGCCCGATCTACGCCTACGATGGTATCGACAATGACTGCGATGGGTCTGATCTGAACGACCTAGACGGCGACGGCCAGGCGGGGCGCTGGGATGTGGGCAGCGAGTGCGGAGCGACGCGCAACCAGAGTACCGACGACACGCCGATGCTGTCGGACCTGACGGCGGGCAACGAGGACTGCTATGACCTGCGGGATGACATCAAGCTGGGCGCGCCGGAGTTCTGCGACTGGGTGGACCACGACTGTAATGGTACGGGCGATGCGTTGAACCCCGACAACGAAGAGGTGGCGCTGAATGGCTTCGAGATTGGAGAGGTCGGCTTGCGGGTTGTGCACGTCAGCCAGGGTGCGGCGTCGCCTCCCTACCGGAACGGGATCGACCCGGAGCACGGGTTCGAGACCGTGACGGACGCGGCTACCTTCGTTGGATACTGTCGGGAGGTCGCCATCGGCGCGGGGCTGTACACCGAGCGCATCCTGATCGATGCGGCCGTGATCGCGGAGGGACCGGACTCCAAAGGCGAAGATCCCGGGGTTTGGTTGCGGTTCGTCGCCACGGAGGACGGCGTCGAGTTGGATGGAGACGAGGAGCGCTTCCTGACTCTGCTCCAGGGTCCGGCGGATCTGGTCGAGTTTATGGACGTGGCAATCGTCGGGGGTGAGGACCTTGCTGGCGGGTTGACGGTCGAGGGCGGAACCCTGTCCACAATGGGGGTGAGCGTTTCTCTCGTCGAGCAGGAGTACCAGCCTGGGCTGGGGCACATCGCCGGTGTGTCCTCCGTCCACGAGTCCCTGTACGCCGGCAACAACGCCATGTCGTTCGCGAGCGCCGTTGAGCTGGAGGCGCACGAGATCGTCGTCAGCGCCTCGGTCTTCACCGAGAACAGCTCCGATATCGACGGAGGCGCGCTCGTGCTTGGCGGCTTCGCTGAGGCCTCGGTCACCGAGAGCAGCTTCACCGGAAATGAATCGGAAGGAAGCGGCGGCGCCTTGACCGCCAATGGCGGCGCCTTGACGCTCTCGTCGCTGGAGTTCACCCTCAACCGAGCGGCGGGGAACGCCGGCGCTGTAGATTTGTTTGTAGAGCGGGCTACCCTAAGTGGTCTTGACGCTTCCAGCAACGCGGCCGAGTCCGGCGACGGGGGAGCCTTGCGAGCGTCCGCGGCTTCGGTGAGCGGGACGACCTTGGTCCTGCAGTCGAACCAGGCCGCCGGCAGCGGAGGGGCCATTCGTTTCGTGGGTGACCGTATGTTGCTGGAGGGCATCGAACTGGACGGGAACCTCGCGGGGAGTGATGGAGGTGGCCTGCACCTCGTCGGGACGGACATCGGCCTTGGAGAGGTGGTGAGCGCGGGGAACCAGAGCGAGGGCGGCCGGGGAGGCGCCGCCTATGTGGTGGGCAGCGTCTTCGACATCGCGGGATGGGTGGGGAACGCCGATCACGCCGCGACCGGCGGTGGAGGACTCTACCTGGTGGGAGACGGCGATGCCTCCACGGTCGTGGGAGGGGGGGACCTCAGCTTTGCAGACACCTACACGACAGCAGGACCGGGAGGGGCCATCTTCCTCTCCGCGGCCGCTTCGGGGAGGCTCTCATCCGTTCATGTGGATTGTTCAGGGTTTACTGGAGCCGCCGCGGAGTCAGGAGGCGCTCTGGCCGCCACCGGGCTTGTTCTGAGCCTCGCTGACCTCGATATCTCGGGCTGCTCGTCGACCGTCGACGGCGGCGGGCTGGCCATCGGTCCGGTGGGCACGGTGGAGATCGCGGGCATCGAGCTGGAGGGGAACGAGACCGCCGGGCGAGGCGGGGGCGCTTTCATGTTGGCGGACTCCGTGACCGTGACGAGCCTGGTCGCAGCGAACAACAGCGCCGGGGAGGGCGGGGGCTTGTACCTTGCGACAGTGACCGGAGCTCAGATCGAGGGTGTTCAACTCCAAGAGAACCAATCCCGGGGCGACGGCGGCGGGCTGTACCTCTCCGGCGGCGCTGTGGAGATTGTTGGCGCAGAGGGTGACACGTTCGAGGACAACCGCGCGGGGGTAGACGAGGCCCTAGACGGGCGCGGGGGTGGTCTGTTCGCCTTTGGGTGCAGGTCGGTGTCGCTGGAGGAGGTGGCGGTTACTGCGGAGGGCTTGGAGATCGCCGCTCATGAAGGGGGAGGGCTGGCATTTGATTCGGTGGCGGCGGTGTCCTTGCGGGATGTGGGGGTGCGGCAGCAAGTTGTGTCGGGCGGGGGCGGTTGTGTTTCGGTAGCTAGCTGTGCTTCGTTCTCGTGGGTTGGGACGGGGGCGGAAGNNGTGTGAAGCGGCTGGGTCTGGGGGTGGGTTGCTGCTATCCAGCGCGCCGTCCTTCGATATAGAGGCTGTGGACATGGATTCGGTCATCGCCAGGGCGGGCGCATTCGTCTACGCCACCGATGGCGTCGGCTCGATCGCCGACAGCAGCTTCACCCGGGGGACGAATACCAGTTCTGTGGTTGGTCTTGGCCCGACGCCCCATTGGGGGTTTCTCCACTTTGAGAGTACGGATGTGGATATAATGGATACCACGGTCCGTTGGAGCGAAGCAGAGGCTGGGGCCGATTCCTTGCACTGGGGGATCTCGGGGGAGGGGGACTCGTTGATTTCGACCGAACGTGTCCTGGTGGCGGACAACGATGGGGGAGGTATCCATTCCGACTACTATGTCGAACTCTCCCTGACCACGGTGGCCAACAACACCCGGATTGGTGTTGATGCCGATGCGCGCGATATCGAGTTCTTGGAGATCGTCTACAACGGCGAGGAGGCGTTCAGCGGCGACACCAATGGTCCGTGGTGCTCGTATGCGGCAGGCAATGGCGACGACACGGCGAGTGGCTTCGCGACGGGGACGGATAGTACTACGACGGGCGTTGCCTCGTACGACGCGGATTGGGCCGTGGCGGAAGAGACGCTTCCGGACGATGCGGACTGGTGTCCGATCATCCCGGATATGGGACTGACCATCGGCTTGTACTACACATGGACTGGGTACGCGGGGGCTCAGACCTTTTGCTTGCATACCGATACGGCCTGCAAGGAGGGCGCTTGACGGGAGGGTGAGGAGGCCCGTGACGCGAAGCGGGCGCGGCCGTGACCGGTGCTCTCCGCCGAGGAATCGCTGCGCTTGGCGGTCCCGCCTCGTCCCGCCGCCCGCCTCTCCCGGCCGCCCCCGGTTAGTCCCCCGCCCATGGAGCCCTCCCTCCCGACCGAACTCCGCTACCGATCGGCGATGCAGCGCCGCTTCGGGCCGCTGTTCTACCTCAGCGGGCTGTGGTGGGTGGTGCGCGGGCTGCGGCTGGAAGAGCACAGCGCCGAGCGGATCCGGCAGGCGGCCGAGAGGGGGCCGCTGGTCTACGTGCTGCACGCCCGCTCGCGGATCGACTGGCTGGCGCTGAACGCGGTGCTGAACCGGCGGCGGCTGCCGCTGGCCCGCTTCACGCACGGGATCCAGTCGGCCTGGCTGGCCCCGCTGGTGCACGGGCTGCGGCTGGTGGTCCGCTCGCTGAAGGCCAGCCTGGGGGGCGCGCCGCTGCCGGACCCGATCGCCAGCGGCTGGCTGACCGAAGCGGTGGCGGGCGGGATGCCCTCGGCGGTCTTCCTGGTGGACGACCAGGGCGAGGATCTGCAGAACGACCCGATGGCGGCGCTGGTGGCGGCCCAGGCGCGCTGCGAGCGGCCGATCCAGCTGGTGCCGGTGGTGGTGGTCTGGCGCCGCAACTGGGAGCGGGCCCGGACCGAGGTGGGGCGGCTGGTCCTGGGGCGAGAGGAGCGGCCCAGCGTCTGGGAGAAGATCCTGGCGGTCAGCACCCGGCACCGGGACGCATTCGTACAGACGGGCGAGCCGGTGGATCTGCGCGGGCTGCTGACCCAGCTGGAGCGCCACCCGGAAGAGCGCCGCGTGCGCCTGACCCGCGTGCTGCTGCGCCGCTACCTCTACCGCGAGAGCCGGGTGGTGCGCGGGCCGCGGATCCGCTCGCACCGCTGGAACCGGCGGCTGGTCGTACAGAGCCCCGAGGTGCGACGGCTGGTGCGGGACGAGGCCCTGGCGACCGGACGGACCGAGGCGGCGGTGCAGACCCAGGTCGAGACGGTGCTGGACCAGGTGGCGGCCCGCTTCTCCTGGCCGGTGGTGGCCCTCTCCCGCGTCCTGACCCGGGTGCTGTGGAACCGGATCTACTCCGGGGTGGATCTGCGCGAGGTCGACGTGGAGCGCATCCGCGGGGCCTACCGCGACGGGGCGGCGGTGCTGGTGCCCTGCCATCGCAGCCACCTGGACTATGTCCTGATCAGCAGCCAGCTCTTCGAGCGGGATGTGATGATCCCGCATGTGATCGCCGGCGACAACCTCTCCTTCTTCCCGCTGGGGCCGCTGCTGCGGCGGGTGGGGGCGGTCTTCATCCGGCGCAGCTTCAAGGGGGACCGGGTCTTCCCGGTGGTCTTCTCGGCCTACCTGCGCCAGCTCATCCGCGACGAGTTCCCGGTGGAGTTCTTCATCGAGGGCGGGCGCAGCCGCACGGGCAAGCTGCTGCCGGCCAAGCTGGGCGTGCTGTCGATGGTCTTCGACGCGGCGGCCGAGGTGCGCCAGGATCGGGTGGTCAGCCTGCTGCCGATCGCGATCTCCTATGAACAGATCGCCGAAGAGGGCGCCTACGCCCGCGAGCTGGCCGGAGGCGGCAAGAAGAGCGAGGATCTGGGCGAGGTGGTCAAGGCCGGCAAGGTGGTGACGAAGCGCTACGGGCGTGTGTTCATGCGCGTGGGGCAGCCGATCGTGCTGTCCGAGGTGCTGGCGGCCCTGCCGGCCCCCTGGGCCAGCCTGGATCGCCAGACCCGGCAGGAGGTGCTGGTCCACACCGGCGAGCGGCTGATGAACCGCATCGCCCGCAACATGGTGGTGCTGCCGACGGGGCTGGTGGCGATGGCCCTGCTGGCCCAGTCGCGCAAGGGGCTGCGTCTGTCCGAGCTGCGGGCCCGGGTGGGGCGGCTGGACACGCTGCTGGCCTCGCTCTCGGTCCAGGGGGCGGGGCGCTCGACCGAGGCGAGCGTGGACAAGGCCCTGCGTCGCTTCGAGCGGGAGAAGCAGGTGCGCCGCCTGAAGGACGAGGACGGGGACATCCTGCAGGTGGTGGCCGAGAAGCGGGTGACGCTGGAGTACTACAAGAATTCGATCCTGCACTACCTGGTCGGACCGGCCCTGCTGGCGACGGCGGTGCGCGGCAGCATCCCCGCCCGCGAGCGCGAACGTGGACAGAGGGAGGCGCCCGCCGCGGCCGCCTTCGAGCTCTTCCGGCTGCAGGTCTGGCTGCTGCGCTACGAGTTCAGCCTGGATCCCGACCAGGGGTTGGACGTCCTCTGGCAGCAGGCCCGCGAGGCGGCCGAGCGCTACGGGGCGCTGGAGCCCGGCGTGCCCGGATCGGATCTGCGGGTCGAGGATCCGGCCCTGCTGACCGAGCTCTCCGAGCTGGTGCGCAACTTCCTGGAGTCGACCGCCCTGGTGCTGCGGGCCTCTCGGGGCCTGCGCGGGCGAGAGCTGAAGGCCGACGAGCTGCCGGCGCGCATCCAGAAGGTGGGCGAGGGGCTGCTCGCGGTGGACGAGCTGCGGCGGCCCGAGGCGCTCTCGCTGGTGAACCTGCAGAACACGGTCCGCGCCCTGCGCGAGGAGGGGGTGCTGCAGGTCAAGAGCGACGGCGGCGGCCTGCAGCTCGACGAGGCGGTCTTCGAGCACTACAGCGCCGCCCTCGCCGCGATGCTCGCATGAGCGCGGCCTTCCCCAAGGTCGACGCCCTCTTCGACGGCGAGCCTCCTCCGCCTCCCGTGCGGGTCGGGCCCCGGGTCAAGCGGCTGCGCTTCCTGCTGGGCGTGGCGATCTTCTTCGACGTGGTCGGGCTGGTCTTCAGCGTCGTGCCCGGCGCGGCCCTGACGCTGTGGGCCTGGCTGGCAGCGGACACCGAGGCGGCCCGGATCGAGGCCGGCGGCCACGACGAAGGGGCGGCGGCGGCGGTGCTGGGCCTGCGCAACGTGGCCCGCTGGGCGATGGTGCTGACGGTGGCCTGCCTGCTGGCCCAGGCCTGGCTGCTGCACCAGGGCTTCTACACGGTGGTCTGGGCCGAGCTCTACGACGCGGTGCTGCGGGTCTGGGGGCGGCTGCGCGGGGGGTGAGGGGAGTCGACGACATCGAGCGCCCGGTCGGCGCTTGACGACATGGTCGTATCAGACCATAATGGTCATGGAGGTCCACACATGGGCGCCGTCCTGAGTCTCTCTGACGCCAAGGCCCGCCTCTCCGAGGTCGTGCGGGGCGTGCGCACCCGTGGCGAGGCTGCCGTGATCACGGTGGACGGGGAGCCCGCTGCGCGCATCGTGCCCGTCGACCCGGGCCCCCGCTCGCTGACCTCCGCTGAGGCAGCGGGCTACCGGGCGCTCATGGCGAGCCTGGACCGGTTCGAGCGCCCGACCGCCGAGTTCGACGCAGTGGCGCTGATCGCGGAGGGGCGCAGGTGACCCCGGTCCTGGACGCCTCGGTGTTCATCGCTGCGATCTCACCCGCCGAGCGCCACCACGGGCGGGCGAGGCGGCTGTTCGACAGCCACCCGGACACCGAGCCGTTCCTGGTGCCGGACCTGTTCCGCGTCGAGGTCGTCGCGGGCCTGACCCGGCGGGGAGAGCCCGCCGCCTTCGTGGACACCGTGGATGCTGTGATCCGGGGACCTCGGTTCCACTCCCGACCGCTCGACGGCGTGCTCCTCGATCGGACTGTGCTCGTCGCACGGACCGCCCGCCTTCGCGCCTACGACGCCGTCTACGTTGCGCTCGCCCTGCTCGCCGACGCACCCATCCTGACACTCGATGAAGAGGTCGTCCAACGCTCCAGCGCCAGCTTCGCGGAGCTGCGGGTGTTCGGTTCCTGACGGGCCCGTCGCGCCCTGTCAGCCCGCGGGCTGAGCCGCCGCCTCGGCCGGGGCCTCGCTGTTGAAGCTGACGCTCTCGCCGCAGCCGCAGGCGTTCTTGGCCTGGGGGTTCTCGATCCGGAAGCCCTGCTCCATCAGCGTGTCGATCCAGTCGATCACCGAGTTCTTGAGCTTGTCGTGATGATCGGTGGCCAGGAAGACCCGCACGTCGGGGGCGATCTCGATGACCTCGTCGCCCTCGACCGGCTCTTCTTCGAGCTCGAGCACGTACTTGTAGCCGGAGCAGCCGCCGCCGGTGATGCCGAAGCGCAGGCCGAAGCCGGGCATGTCGTACTCCTCCTGCAGGCGGCGGAGGTTGGCGACGGCGTTGTCGGTCAGGGAGACGCTGGGCGTGGAGGTCTGGGGCATGGGTGTCCTCGGAGTTGAGGAGAGGCTAACCACGGGGAGGGGAAGAGAGAACAACCTCGCGCCGGTAGCGCCAGAGGTTGCGCGCGCGCAGCGGGATCTGCAGGACGGTGGCGACCCAGAGGAAGGGGCCGACCTTGTGCATGCCCCAGGCCTCGGCCAGCATCAGGTGGCCCATATAGGTGAAGGAGCGGGTCAGGCCGCAGCCGAAGCACTCCCAGCCGGTCAGGTTGCTCCACAGGCAGAGGCCGGGCACCTGCCAGCCGAAGAGGCTGAGCTGCTGCGGATCGGGCCGCATCAGGGCGGAGAGGGTCACGACGACGAGGCAGATCAGCAGGACGACGAGGTCGGCCTCGGCGTTGCGGCGCAGGGTCCGGCTGAGGTCAACCGCGATGGCGGCGCCCCCCGCGGCCGGTCTCGAAGGCGATGCGGTCGAGGATGCCGTTGACGAAGGCCCGGCTGTCCTTGTCGCCGTACTTCTTGGCCAGCTCGACGGCCTCGTTGATGCTGACGCTGGCGGGCACGTCCTGGAAGGCCATCAGCTCGCAGGCGGCGAGGCGCAGGATGTTGCGGTCGACGACCGGCATGCGGACCAGGCGCCAGTTGGCGCTTGCTTTGTCGATCAGGGCGTCGATCTCCTCGCGCCGGGTCTCGATCTCCTTGACCAGCCGCTTCGCGTACTTGATCTCGTCGTCCTCGGCCGCGGGGCCCAGGGCCTGGTCCTCGACCAGCTCGGTCCAGACCTGGGCGAGGGACTCGGGCAGCTCGGCCTCGACCAGGTCGGCCCGGTACAGGCCCAGGAGGGCGAACTCGCGCGCGCGTCGTCGGCTGGCCATCGTGCGCTCAACCCTTGTCGATGGCGCGGAGCAGGTGCACGGTCTCGAGGGCGGCCATGGCGGCTTCGGCCCCCTTGTTGCCCATCTTGGTGCCGGCGCGCTCGACGGCCTGGTCGATGTTGTCGGTGGTCAGGACGCCGAAGGCGATCGGCAGGCCCGAGTCGAGGCCGACCGAGGCGAGGCCCTTGCTGACCTCGCTGGCGACGAAGTCGAAGTGGGGGGTGCCGCCGCGGATGACGCAGGCCAGGGCGATGATGGCGTCGTAGCGGCCGCTGCGGGCGAGCCGCTGGGCGACCAGGGGCAGCTCGAAGCTGCCGGGGGCCCAGACGACGGTGCAGCGGGCCTCGATGTCGACGCCGTGGCGGCGCAGGGTGTCCAGCGCGCCGTCGAGCAGGCGGGAGGTGATCAGGTCGTTCCAGCGCGAGACGAGCAGGACGTAGCGTCCGCCTTCGTCGACGAGGTGGCCTTCGATGACCTGGGGCATAGGGGGCTGGGGCATCTTCACTCCACGATCTTCAGGCCGAGCCTGCTCTGCCGCCGCGGTGCCGTCACCGCTGCGTGCTGGGGGTCGGCCAGGGCTACCCGCTCGACGATCTCCAGGCCATAGCCGTCCAGGCCGAAGATCTTGCGCGGGCTGTTGGTCATCAGGCGCAGGCGGCGCACGCCCAGGTCGACCAGGATCTGCGCCCCGGTGCCGAGCTCGCGCAGGCCGTCGCTGTCGGGCTCGCGCTGCGGGACGACGGCTTCCGGTGCGACGAAGTGGCGGCGCAGGCGGCCGACCAGGGCGTCGGGGCGGACGCCGCCGCCGAGGTGCATGTAGAGCAGCAGGCCGCGGCCCTCGTCCCGGATGCGCTGCAGCGCGCGGTCGATGCTGGCCCCGCTGTCCCGGTGGGGCGAGCCGAAGACGTCGCCGATGGGGTCGCTGGCCTGGATGCGGCAGAGGAGGGGGTCGTCGCCGGTGAGGTCGCCGCACCAGACGGCGAGGTGGAGCGTGTCGTCGGACTGGCTGCGGTAGAGGCGGGACTGGAAGCCGCCCAGGCCGGGCACGGGCAGCTCGCCCTCGAGGACGCGCTCGATCAGGACCTCGTGCCGCATCCGCCAGCGGATCAGGTCGGCGACGGTGACGACGCGCAGGCGGTGGGTCTGGCCGAACTCGATCAGGTCCGGCAGGCGGGCCATCTCGCCGTCTTCTTTCATGATCTCGCAGATGACGCCCGAGGGGGTCAGGCCGGCGAGGCGGGCGAGGTCGACGCTGCCCTCGGTCTGGCCGGTGCGCACCAGCACGCCGCCGTCGCGGGCGCGCAGCGGGAAGACGTGGCCGGGGGTGACGAGGTCCTGGGGGCCGTTGCTGGGGTCGATGGCGACCTTGATCGTGTGGGCCCGGTCCGCGGCGCTGATGCCGGTGCTGACGCCCTCGCGGGCCTCGATCGAGACCGTGAAGGCGGTGCCGTAGGGGCTCTGGTTGTTGGCCGCCATCATCGGCAGGCCCAGCCGGCGGACGCGGTCGCTGGTCAGGGTCAGGCAGATCAGGCCGCGGCCGTGGCGGGCCATGAAGTTGATCGCCTCGGNNGTTCTCGCGATCCTCGTCGTCGACCAGGATGACCATGCGCCCGGCGCGCACGTCCTCGATCGCCAGCTCGGCGCGTCGCAGCGGGTCGGGGTGCATCACCTCGAAGTCCATGATCCTGCTCCTCCCTGTTTTTTCGCGCGGGCTTCAGCCGCCGCGGTTGCGCGGGGTCGGCGCGTAGCCCAGCTCGACCAGGCGCTCGGCGCTGAGCCTAGCCTGCCCGGGGGCCTCGCGCCCGCCCGGAGCGCGCAGCAGGCGCTCGGTGTAGCGGGCCAGCAGGTCGACCTCCAGGTTGAGCTCCCGACCCGAACCGTAGCCGCCAAAGGCGGTGTGCTGGATGGTGAAGGGCACCAGGTTCACCCGGAAGGCGCAGCTGCCATCGGACTCGTCGCGCAGCTCGTTGACGGTCAGGCTGACACCGTCGATGCAGATGCTGCCCTTCTCGGCGAGGTAGCGGGCCAGCTCGGGCGGGGCGCTGACCCACAGGATCCAGCTCTCGCCCTGGTCCCGCAGGGAGAGGACCCGGCCCACGCCGTCGACGTGGCCGCTGACGATGTGGCCGTCGAGGCGATCGCCGGCTCGCAAGGCGCGCTCCAGGTGCAGCGGGTCGCCGGGGCGGCGCTGGCCCAGGGTGGTGCGCTGGACGGTCTCGATGCCCAGCGTGGCGCTGAAGGTGCCGCCCGTGGGGCCGGCGGGGGAGAGGGACTCGACCGTCAGGCAGGCGCCCATGACGGCGATGCTGTCGCCGAGCTTCACGCGAGCGCCGAGGGCTGAACCCGCCTGGGGGCCCAGGGGCAGCCCGCAGCGGATCTCCAGGCGCAGGCCCTGGCCGGCGGGCTGGCGGGAGGCGAGGGTGCCGACCTCTTCGATGATGCCGCTGAACACTCAGGCCTCCGCGGGTTCGTAGACGAGGTGCAGATCAGGCCCGGCGGGCTCGCTGCTGCGCAGGGCGAAGCGGGGGGCGCGGTCGAGGTCGAGGCCGGGGCCGCCCAGCCAGCCGGGGCCCTCGGCCAGGGCGAGGGGGGCCAGGAAGAGGTGGAGGCGGTCGACGAGGCCGGCCTGGAGGAAGGAGCGATGCACGGCGCCGCCGCCCTCGACCAGCAGGTTGTGGACGCCGCGCTGGAGCAGGGCGGCCAGCACGGCGCGCAGATCCCCGGGGCCTCCGGGCAGGCGCAGGATGTCGGCGGGCAGGTCGACCTGGGGGGCGTCCTCGGCGCAGATCAGCAGCGGGCGGCGGCTGCCTTGGAGGAGGCGGCTGCCGACCGGCGTGCGCAGGCCGCTGTCGAGCACGACGGGCAGGGCGTCGCGGCCGCCCTCGATCGCGCGGGTGGTCAGCGAGGGGTCGTCGGCCAGCAGGGTGCCGACCCCGACCAGGACGGCGTCGCAGGCGTCGCGGAGCTGGTGGGCCTGCCGCCGGGCCTGGGGGCTGGTGATCCAGCGGCTGCGACCGCGGTGGTCGGCGATGCGGCCGTCCAGGCTGATCCCGGCCTTGAGGTGGACCGCCGGGCGGCCCCGCTCCATGGCCCGGACGAAGCCCAGGTTCAGCTCGCGGCAGGCCTCGCGCTCGACCCCCTCGACGACCTCGACGCCGGCCTCTCGCAGGATGCGCAGGCCCTCGCCCGAGACGCGCGGGAAGGGGTCGACCATGCCGACGATCACCCGGCGGATGCCGCTGCGCAGGATGGCGTCGGTGCAGGGCGGGGTGCGGCCGTGGTGGCAGCAGGGCTCCAGGTTGACGACCATGGTGGCGCCGGGGGCCTGCCCGCCGAGCTGGCGGAGGGCGTCGACCTCGGCGTGGGCGAGGCCGGGGGCGCGGTGCCAGCCCTCGGCGAGGACCTGGCCGTCCTTGACGATGAGCGCGCCGACCATCGGGTTGGGCGAGGTGCGGCCCCGGGCCCGCGCGGCCAGGTCGAGGCAGCGGCGCATCAGCTCGCGGGTCTCGCTCACGCGCCCTCGCCGGTGGATGGCTCGCCTGAGGTGGGCTCGACGCTGGCCGGTTCTACAAGGGGGGCGATCAGGTCGAGGAACTCGATCGGAGACTGCACGTCGAGGTAGACGCTGGCGAAGCGCACGAAGGCGACCTTGTCCAGGGTCTTCAGCTCGTCGAGCACCCGGCGGCCGATGTCCTCGCTGCTGATCTCGGCGCCGGCGGTCATGACGGCCTGCTCGACCCGGACGGCGGCCTGCTCGATGGCCTCGGCGGCGACCGGGCGCTTGCGGCAGGCCAGGGAGAGGCCCATCAGGACCTTGTCGCGCAGGAAGGGCTCGCGCTTGCCGTCGCTCTTGACGACCAGCGGCAGACGCAGCTCGATGCGCTCGAAGGTGGTGAAGCGGTGCTCGCAGTCCTGGCAGACCCGGCGGCGTCGGATGCCGTCGCCCGAGGCGCGGGTGTCGACCACCCGGCAGTCGTCTCCTCCGCAGACCGGACAGACCACGCCTCAGCCTCGCCCGTAGATGGGGAAGCGCTCGCAGAGCGTGTGCACCTCGGCCTGAACCCGGGCGAGGGAGGCCTCGTCCGAGGGGGCGTCGAGCACGCGGGCGACGAGGTCGGCGACCTGGCGGGACTCGTCGATGCCCATGCCGCGGGTGGTCATCGCGGGGGTGCCGATGCGCACGCCCGAGGTGATCATCGGCGGGCGGCGCTCGCCGGGCACGGTGTTCTTGTTGACGGTGATGCCGGCCTTGCCCAGCGCCTCTTCGGCCTCCTTGCCGCTGGCGGGGTGCTCGCTGAGGTCCAGCAGGACGAGGTGGTTGTCGGTGCCCCCGCTGACCAGGGTGAAGCCTCGCTCCATCAGGCGCTCGGCCATCGCGGCGGCGTTGTCGACGACCTGGCGGGCGTAGGCGCGGAAGGAGGGCTGCAGGGCCTCGCCGAAGGCCACCGCCTTGGCGGCGATGATGTGCATCAGCGGGCCGCCCTGGGTGCCCGGGAAGACTGCCGAGTTTATCGCCTTGATGTGCTCGCGCCGCGCCAGGATCATGCCGCCGCGGGGGCCGCGCAGGGTCTTGTGGGTGGTGGTGGTGACGATGTCGCAGTGCGGGAAGGGGTTCTCGTGGGCGCCGCCGGCGACGAGGCCGGCGATGTGGGCCATGTCGCAGAGCAGCAGGGCGCCGACCTCGTCGGCGATGCTGCGGAAGCCGGCGAAGTCCAGGGCGCGCGGGTAAGCGCTGGCCCCGCAGACGATCATCTTGGGGCGCTCCTTGAGGGCGAGGCTGCGGACCTCGTCCATGTCGATGCGGCCGTCGCGCGGGCCCACATGGTAGTGCACCGGCCGGTAGAGCATGCCGGAGCTGTTGACCGGCGAGCCGTGGGTGAGGTGGCCGCCGTGGCTGAGATCCAGGCCCAGCAGGGTGTCGCCCGGCTTGAGGAAGGCGAGGTAGACGGCCGAGTTGGCCTGGGCCCCGGCGTGGGGCTGGACGTTGACGCCGATGTCGCAGCGCGAGGCGCCGGCGGCGTCCAGCGGGGTGAAGAGCTCGCGGGCCCGGCGGCGGGCGATGTCCTCGACCACGTCGACGTGCTCGCAGCCGCCGTAGTAGCGGCGGCCGGGCAGGCCCTCGGCGTACTTGTTGGTCAGCACCGAGCCGGCGGCTTCGAGCACCGCGGGGGAGGCGTAGTTCTCCGACGCGATCAGCTCCAGGTCTTCGCGCTGGCGCTTGAGCTCGGCGTCGATGCAGGAGGCGACCTCGGGGTCGGCCTGGGAGAGGAGGGAGGAGGGGTTCATTCGTGGCTCCGGGAGGCGCTGGCCTCCAGCGCGGTGATCTTGTCGACGCGGCGCTGGTGGCGGCCGCCTTCGAAGGAGGCGTCCAGCCAGGCGTCGAGGATGTCCAGGGCGAGGCCGGCGCCGACGACGCGCTCGCCCAGGCAGAGCACGTTGGCGTCGTTGTGCTGGCGGGTGCTGCGGGCCGAGAAGGTGTCGGAGAGCACGGCGGCGCGGACGCCGGGGACCTTGTTGGCGGCGATGCTCATGCCGATGCCGGTCCCGCAAACGAGCAGGCCCTGGTCGGCCTGGCCCTGGGAGACCGCGCGGGCGACGGCCTCGGCGAAGTCGGCGTAGTCGCAGGAGGCGGGGCCGTCGGTGCCGAGGTCCTGCACGGTGTGGCCGCGCTGCTGGAGGCGCTCGGCCAGGGTGGCCTTCAGCGAGAGGCCGGCGTGATCGCAGCCGATGGCGAAGCGCATGGTGCCTTCCGGGGGAGAGGGGATCAGGGGTCGAAGCGGCGCAGGACGATGGTGGCGTTGGTGCCACCGAAGCCGAAGGCGTTGGAGAGGCCGACCGCGGCGTCTGCGGCGCGGGCCTGGCCGGGGATGTAGTCCAGGTCGCAGCCTTCGCCAGCCTGCTCCAGGTTCGCGGTCGGGGGCAGGAGGCCCTGGACCAGGGCCTGGACGGTCAGCACGGCCTCGAGCCCGCCCGCCGCGCCCAGCAGGTGGCCCGTGGCGCCCTTGGTCGAGGAGATCGGCAGCCGGTCGACGTGGGCGCCGAAGACGGTGCGCAGGGCGATCGACTCGTTGAGGTCGTTGTGGGGGGTGCTGGTGCCGTGGGCGTTGACGTAGTGAACGTCTTCGGGCCGCAGCCCGGCGAGCTGCAGGGCCATCCTCATGCAGCGGACGGCGCCCTCGTGCCCCTCGGCGGGGGCGGTGATGTGGTGGGCGTCGTTGGTGAGGCCGTAGCCGACGACCTCGGCCAGGGGGCGGGCTCCGCGGGCGACGGCGTGGTCGAGTCCCTCCAGGACCAGCACCCCGGCGCCCTCGCCCATGACGAAGCCGTCGCGGTCGGCGTCGAAGGGGCGGCTGGCCCGCTGGGGCTCGTCGTTGCGGCGGGAGAGGGCCCGCATCACGGTGAAGCCGGCCATGCCCAGGGGGCAGATCGGCGCCTCGGCCCCGCCGGCGATGATCAGGTCGGCCATGCCGTCGCGGATGGCGCGGAAGGCCTCGCCGATGCTGTGGTTGCCCGTGGCGCAGGCGGTGGCGACGGCCAGGCTGGGGCCACGCGCGCCGTAGCGGATGGCGACGTGGCCGCCGGCGAGGTTGGTCAGGGCCCGCGGGATGAAGAAGGGCGAGATGCGGCGCAGCCCATGCTGGGCGAGGTCGCGGCACTGGTCCTCGATGGTCTCGATGCCGCCGATGCCAGAGCCGATGTAGACGCCCGCACGGTCGCCGAGCGGCGTGCTGCCGTCCAGGCCGGCCTGGGCGAGGGCCTCGGCCGAGGCCGCCAGGGCGTAGAGGCTGAAGCGGTCGTAGCGCTTCAGCTCGCGAGCGGGGACGACGGTCTCGGGGTCGAAGCCACGCACCTCTCCGGCGAAACGAACCGGCTGGTCCGAGACGTCGAAGCGCGTGATCGGACCGATGCCGGACCGCGCCTGGCAGACGGCCCGCCAGGTCTCATCCGCGTCCAGGCCGCAGGGGGAGATGGCCCCCAGGCCGGTGATGACGACCCGACGCACGCCGCGATGCCAGCTCAGCCGAGCTGGCTGCTGACGTAGTCGATCGCGTCCTGAACGGTCGTGATCTTCTCGGCTTCTTCATCCGGGATCTTGATGTCGAACTCGTCCTCGATGTGGACGACCAGCTCGACGATGTCGAGGCTGTCCGCGCCCAGGTCGTCAATGAAGGAGGCACCCGGGGTGATCTCTTCGATCTTCACGCCGAGGCTCTGGGAGACGAGCTCCTTGAGCTTCAGGATGACGGCTTCTTTGTCGGCCATGGGGGGCTCCAGATGATTGTGCGAGAGGGAGGGAGCGGCTCCCTATTGCAGGGCTGGGGGGGCCGCAAGATCGTCGTCGGCGACCGTCGGCAGCGTGCCCATCGCGGCGGCGACCCGCTCGACGAGGCCGTCGGCGGCGCATCGGGCGGCGTAGCGCACCGCCGAGTGGACGGCGCTGGCGTCCGAGCGCCCGTGGCCGACCACGACCACGCCGCGCACCCCCAGCAGCAGGGCCCCGCCCTGGCTGGCGTAGTCGGTGCGCTCGCGGACCCGGCGCAGGGCCGGCCGCAGCAGCCAGGCGCCGGCCTTGGCGGAGGCCTGGCGGAGGACCTCCTCGCGCAGGATGGTGGTCACGACCTCGGCGGTGGCTTCGACCGTCTTGAGCATGATGTTGCCGACGAAGCCGTCGCAGACCAGCACCTCGCAGGCCCCGCGGAAGGCCGCGGCGGGCTCGACGTTGCCGACGAAGGGCAGAGGCAGGGCCGCCAGCCGGGCCCCGGCCTCGCGCACGCGCTCGTCGCCCTTGCCGGGCTCTTCGCCGTTGCTGAGCAGCCCGATGCGTGGCTCCTCGCCCAGGCCGAGCACCTTGGCGAAGGCCTGGCCCATGGCGGCGAACTGGACGAGGTGCTGCGGGCGGCTGTCGACGTTGGCGCCCAGGTCCAGCAGCACGAGGCGGCCGCCGTCGGTGCGAGGGACCAGCAGGCTGATCGCCGGCCGGTCGACACCATCGAGGCGGCCCAGCACGAAGAAGGCGGCGGCCATGGTGGCCCCGGTCGGCCCGCAGCTGACCGCCGCGCAGGCCTTGCCCTCGCGCAGCAGCCGCATCGCGGCCGTGACGCTGGGCTCGGGGTCGCCTCGCACGGCGCTGGCCGGTCGCGGCGCGTCCATCGGGACGACGCCCTTGCAGTCGTGGATGGGCAGGTCCAGGCCCGCCGGGAGCAGCGGCCGCAGGCGGTCTTCGTCGCCGACCAGCACTACGGACACACCTCCCCTATGGGCGGCGATCGCACCTGCGACCACCACCTCGGGGGCGGCGTCTCCTCCCATCGCGTCGAGCGCGACCGGCGCGGGCTTCACACCGGTCCCGACAGGATCAGACCTGCTCGCTGCGTCCGACCAGGACCTGCTTGCCGCGGTAGGTCCCGCACTCAAGGCAGACCTGGTGGCGCAGCTTGGGGGCGGCGCAGGCCTCGCACAGCTCGACGGCGGCGTTGGGGGTCAGGAAGTCGTGGGCGCGGCGCATGCCCTTGCGGGCCTTGGAGGTGCGCTTCTTGGGAACAGCCATGGCGGTCTCGCGAGAGGAGAAGGGGAGCGTTCACGCGACCCGAATGGGTCGGACGCGGACGAACCGGGGCCTTAATCGGGCAGGCGCAGCTTGGCGAAGGGGTTTTCACGTTCGGGGACCTCGGGCTGCGCCGCGACCGCGCAGCTCCAGGCCGCGCCGACCTGCTTCACGCCTCGCCCGCCGCAGACCACCTTGTCGGGCAGCCACAGGGCGAACTGCTCCATGATGACGTCGGTGAGGTCCAGGGCCAGGCCGTCGAAGAAGCCGATGTCCAGGTCGGAGGGGTCGGTGAGGTGGACCTCGTCGGAGTCGGGCTTGCCGATGGGCTCGTAGAGCAGCTCGACCTTGCCGCCGATGGAGATCTCGAGGTCCCCGCCGCAGCGGTCGCAGACGTGACCGCCCCGGGCGCTGGCCGTGCCCGAGACGCGCAGCAGCTCGGCGATGCGGGTGAGGGTCAGGACCACCTTCAGCTCGTGGACCGGGCCCTCGATGGCCTGCGAGGCGGCCTGGAAGGCCCAGGTGTCGGTGTCGTCGGTCTCGACGTAGAGGCCCTCTTCAGGGATGTCGTCGACGCGGATGCGCATGGGGGACTCGGCGTGGGGTGGAGAGGGGAGGGCGCCCGGGCTCGTTCAGGAGCGCAGCTCGGGGTGGGCGCAGAGGCGGTCGCAGGCGCGGATGGCGGCCAGGTGGGGGCCGGCCTGGGCCCAGGCCTCGGGCAGATCCTGCGAGGCCGGCTCGATCGCGTCGGCGATGGGCGGCAGGAAGGGGCAGCAGCAGAGGCGTCCGCGGGCGGAGAGCTCCAGCCGCAGGCCGCCGACGGGGCAGGGGCGGTGGCGGCGGCTGCCCAGGGCGTGGACGCGCGCGTGGCCGGGCTTGCCGTCGGCGTGGGCGGCGGCAGCGTGGAGGGCCGCGATGGTGCCGGCGTCGGTGCGCTGGAAGGGGTCGCTGGGATCGGCGAGGCTGTCCAGCAGCTCGGGATCGACCGCCACGTCGGCCGCCAGCCAGGGCGGCAGCAGCCGGAAGCCGTCGGCGCCGGCCTGGCGGGCCCAGCCCAGCACGGCGCGGGCCTCGGCGTGGGCGGGGCCGCGCCAGGGCAGGCCGACCTCGATGTCCAGCCGGGCCTTGCGATCCGCCCGGGCGGCCACGGCGGCGGTCACCGCGCCGGTCGCCTCGTCCAGGCTGGCGCCGTCGCCCGAGGGGTGGAGGACGGCCTGGTGGACCTCGGCCGAGACGCCCCCGATCAGCACGCGCAGGTTGCGCAGGCCCCGGTCGATCAGCTCGGCCGCCTTGGCGAAGTCCACGCCGCGGCCGTCGCAGACCAGGGTGACCGGGCACTCCAGGCGGTGGGCGAAGCGCACCAGCTCGGCGGCGATCGGCGCGCCGGCCTTGCCGCCGGCCAGGATGGTGACCGGCAGCGGCCCGGCCAGCTCGACCATGGCGACGATGCCGCGGTGCCAGGCGGCGGGGGTGAGGACGGCGCCCTGCCCCAGCTCGAAGGGCAGATCGGCCTCGTCCAGGCGGAGGGAGAGGCGGGCGGGGATGGTCCGCGCGGGGTCCCGCGGGCCCAGGCGGGCGAGGCCCTGGCGGATCCGCAACCGCGACCAGGCGAGGCGATGTTCGAGTTGTCGCATCCGAGCCTCCCGCGCTACGGTGCGGCGATTAGCCCGCTGGAGCCGCCGTGTCCTCTCGCCTCCTCGCCGCCCTCAGCCTGGGCTGCGCCGTCCTCAGCCTGGGCTGCGCCGCCCTCGGCCTGGGCTGCGCCGATCCGGAGCGAGAGGCCGCCGCCGGCTACGTCGAGGTCATGCAGCCGATCTTCGTCGAGAACATGGCCCTCACGCGGCAGTTCGTCGAGGTCGCGACCGAGGTCAAGAAGGGCACGGCCGAGCCGCGCGCCATCGCCGGTCGCTTCGAGCAGGCGCTGATCCCCGGGGCGGTCGCCCTGCGCGACCGGGTCATCGAGGTCCAGCCCGCCAACGCCGAGCTGGCCACCATCCACCAGGGCCTCGCCGAGGCCTGGACCGGCCGGGTGGACGCCTGGAGCGGCCTGCACGCGGCCTGGGACGCCTCGGACCTCGACGCCTTCGACGCTGCCACCCGCCGCAACCTGCAGGTCAAGACCGCCGAGGAGCGCTACATCGGCCAGGTGAACGCCTGGCTGGCCGGGCACGAGCTCTCGCTGCGCCAGTTCCCCTAAGGAGCCTCTCCCCATGCGCGTCCGCTTCGCTCCCTCGCCCACCGGCCACCTGCACATCGGGGGCGCCCGCACGGCCCTCTTCAACTGGCTGCTGGCCCGCCGACACGGCGGCACCTACATCCTGCGCATCGAGGACACCGACCAGGAGCGCTCCCGGCGCGAGTACGAGGTCGAGATCCTGCGCTCGCTGCGCTGGATGGGCCTGGACTGGGACGAGGGCCCCGAGGTCGGCGGCTCCAGCGGCCCCTACCGGCAGATGGAGCGCCTGGACCACTACGGCCCCTACATCGAGCGGCTGCTGGCCGAGGGCAAGGCCTACCGCTGCACCTGCTCCGCCGAGCGGGTCGAGGAGGGCCGCCAGCAGCTCGTGGCCCAGGGCCTCAAGCCCATGTACGACCGGCGCTGCCGGGACCTCGCGCTGGGCCCCGACTGCGGCGAGCACGTCGTCCGCCTGCGGGCGCCCCTCGAGGGCACCACCGACTTCTCCGATCATGTGCGCGGCCTGGTGCAGACGGCCAACGCCGAGCTTGACGACCTCGTCATCCGCCGCAGCAGCGGCCTGCCGGTCTACAACTTCGTGGTCGTGATCGACGACATCGAGATGGGCGTCAGCCTGGTCGTGCGGGGCGAGGACCACGTCAACAACACGCCCAAGCAGGTCCTGATCTACCAGGCCCTGGGGGCTCCGGTCCCCGAGTTCGCCCACGCGCCGCTGATCCTGGGGCCCGACGGCAGCCGCCTCTCCAAGCGGCACGGCGCCACCAGCGTGCGCTCCTACGAGGAGGACGGCTACCTCGCCGAGGCGCTGGTCAACTACCTCTGCCGCCTGGGCTGGTCCCACGGCGACCAGGAGGTCTTCTCCCTCGGCGAGCTGGTGCAGGCCTTCGCCCTCTCGGGCATCACCAAGGCCGGCGGGCGCTGGGATGTGGACAAGCTGCGCTGGCTCAACCAGACCTGGATGAAGCGCGTCGACCCCGCCGACCTCGCCGAGCGCGCCCGGCCCTTCTTCGTCGCCGCCGGCGCCCCCCCCGAGGCCCTCGACGAGCGCCTGGTCCCGGCGGTGCTGACGGTGCGCGAACGCGCCTGGACCCTGGTCGAGCTGGCCGCGGCCGGCCGCTTCTACTTCCTGCCCGACGAGGCCCTGGCCTGGGACGAGGCCGCCGTCGCCAAGCACCTCGTCCCGGCGGCGGTGCCCCTGCTCGAGGGGCTGCTGGGCGTGCTCGAGGGGGTCTCGGACTGGAGCGTCGAGGCGCTGGAAGAGGCCGTCAAGGCCTGGGTCGAGGCCGAGGGCCACAAGCTCGGCAAGATCGCTCAGCCGGTGCGGGTCAGCCTGACCGGCCAGGCCACCGGGCCAGGCCTCTTCGAGATGCTGGCGGCCATCGGGCGTCCCACGGCCCTGCGCCGCATCGCCGCCGGCCGGGATCGAGCCCGCGGATGAGCCTGCTCCTGCTCGCCTTGCTCGCCCTGCTCGCCTGCACGGGTCGGGAGTGGAGGGCGGGGGCGACGGAGCCGACCGGGTTGGCCGATGTGGTCGGCCTGCGGGTCGAGGGCGAGGCCGGGGCCTGGCGCTTCTGGGTCAGCGTGCGCAGCCCCGATCGGGACTGCCGGCAGTGGTCCCCCTTCTGGGAGGTGGTCGACGAGCATGGCCGCAGCCTGCTCTACCGCCGGACCCTGGCCCACAGCCACGCCGAGGAGCAGCCCTTCACGCGGGCGGGGGGGCCGGTGCCCGTCGGGGCCGAGGACGTCGTCGTGGTGCGCGCCTTGATGGCGCCGGGCGGCTACGGCGGGCAGGCCCTGCGGGGCTCGGTCGCCGGCGCCTTCGAGCCGGTCCACCTGCCCGAGGACTTCGGCGCCGCCTTGCTCGCCGAGGGCCCCCAGGCCGAGATCTGCGCCTTTTGAGAGGCAATCGGCCCTTGACTGGACCGCAGAGGTCGCTTAAGCGGCTGCCGCTTGTTGGGCCGTGGTGTAACTGGCAACACGTTGGGTTCTGGCCCCAAAGAGTCTAGGTTCGATCCCTAGCGGCCCAGCCACTCTCTCTTCCACATTCCGCCTGCTTGACACCGCTCAGAGCGGTCGATACAGCGCGCCCCTTCCTGCTCCCATCGTCTAGCGGTCCAGGACGTCGGCCTCTCACGCCGAAAACACGGGTTCGATTCCCGTTGGGAGTACCACCTCACGCAAAGACCCCCGATGCTCCGGCATCGGGGGTTCTTCGTTGGCGGGCCGGGCGTTGGCGGGCCGGGCGGTGGCGCGCGCGACCCCCAGACGCACGACGCCCCCGGTTGCCCGAAGGCCGCCGGGGGCGTGTGTTGGGCCGAAGCCCGGGTCCGACGACTACGAAGCGGTCGCGGTCGAGACGGTGTCGGAGACCTCGGTGAAGAGGTCGCTGAGGCTGGTGCCCAGCGCGGTCAGGGCCGCGATGATGGCGACGGCGACGAGGCCGGCGATGAGGCCGTACTCGATAGCGGTGGCGCCGGACTCGTCCTGGATGAGGCGGTTGATCGTGGTCATGGTGGTTCTCCCTCGTTGGTTGCTCTCGCCCGGTTGGGTTTGTCCCTCGGGGCACTCTTGTTTTCACCCAGAACGGCGCCGAAGTCAACGAAAAATTTTCGCCGGTCGTTCAAAGTTCCGCGGATCGGGGCCGACATTGGGTCGAGGACCGTGTTGTGGTGGGCAGATCGGCGGATTGCAACAGCATGTCTCCGCCCTGCCGATTAGATTCCCGGATGCAGTACCGCGGCTTCACGCTCGACCCCTTCCAGACCCAGGCCATCGAGGCCCTGCAGCGCGGCGAGACCGTGCTGGTCTGCGCGCCCACCGGCACCGGCAAGACCATGGTCGCCGACTGGATGGTCGAGTCCACGCTCGCGCGGGGCCTCGAGGTCGTCTACACCGCGCCCATCAAGGCCCTCTCCAACCAGAAGTTCCGCGACTACTGCCGGATGCTGGGCGAGGATCGGGTCGGGCTGGTCACCGGCGACCTGGTCATCCGCCCCGAGGCGCCCTGCCGGGTGATGACCACTGAGATCCTGCGCAACCAGCTCCTGACCGGCCACCCGCTGGACCGCCTGGGCGCCATCATCGTCGACGAGATCCACTTCCTCGACGACGCCGAGCGCGGCACGGTCTGGGAGGAGCTGCTCATCTACCTCCCCGCCGAGATCCAGGTGGTCGGCCTCTCCGCCACCCTCTCCAACCTGGACGAGTTCGCCGACTGGCTGCGCAGCGTGCGCGAGCACGACGTCACCGTGGTCGAGGAGCACCGACGCGCCGTGCCGCTGCGCTTCCTGGTGGCCACGCGCGAGCTGGGGCTGCGGGACCCGGTCGAGATGAAGGAGGCCTTCCGCCACTGGCAGGCCAACCAGAAGGGCGGCTCGACCCGGCCTCCCCCCCAGGACCGCCGCGGGGGCCGACCGGGGGGGCGCCGAGGTCGGGACGACCGGGCCCCCAGCAGCCCCACCCGGCACGCCGACGTCTTCCGGATGCTGGCCCCCGATCTGCTGCCCTACCTATACTTCGTGCAGAGCCGCCGGGACGCCGAGGGCATGGCCCGCGGGCTGCTGGGCCGCCTCCAGCAGGTCGGCGACAGCCTGCTCGACCCGGACGAGGAGGCCAAGGTGGTCGACGCCTTGCGGGCCCTCCAGGCCAGCCAGACCGGCGCCGGGGCGCTGGACGCGGACCTCTCCGCCCTGTACCGCCACGGGATCGCCTTCCACCACGCCGGGCTGCACGTCAGCCTGAAGGCCCTGGTGGAGGAGCTCTACGAGCAGCGGCTGGTCAAGGTCCTCTACTGCACCGGCACCTTCGCCCTGGGCATCAACATGCCGGCCCGCTGCACCGTCTTCGACAAGATGGAGCGCTACGACGGCAAGGAGATGATCCCGCTGCCCAGCCGGGAGTTCATGCAGATGGCCGGCCGGGCCGGGCGCCGGGGCATGGACGAGGAGGGGCTGGTCGTGGTGCGCACCGACATCGAGCTCTGGCCGGGCGTCGGCAAGCAGCTCGACCGGTATCTGCGCGGCCACATCGAGCCCGTGCACAGCCGCTTCAGCCTCTCGCTGCACAGCGTCATCAACCTGCTCTCCCGCTACGACGAGGCCCACATCCGCACCCTGGTCGAGAAGAGCTTCCTGGCCTTCCATCGCCAGCACCGGGCCGAGCGCGAGGTGGCCGAGGCCGAGGCCCTCAGCGAGCGGCTGGCCGGCGAGGGCTGGCGCGAGGGCCTGCCGGTCCCGCGCAGCATGAAGTCGGATGTGCACCACCTGCGGCGCCTCAAGGTGCGCTCGCTGGAGCGCAACGACGCCACCTGGGAGGAGCTCCAGGCCCGCGTCGACTGGCTGCAGAGCTGGGGCTACATCCGGCGCCCGGAAGAGGGCAAGGCCGAGGAGATCACCCCCTCGAACTTCGTGCTGGGCGTCGGCGCCAAGGTGCTGATCGAGCTGGCCTTCTGCGAGGTCATGCTGACCGAGATGGTGCTCGAGGGCGTCACCGGCGAGCTCTCCATGCCCGAGCTCTTCGGCGTGCTCTGCGGCATGGTCAACAGCCTGCCCCGCGGCGTCACCACCTCGCAGAAGCACCGCTTCCAGGGCGTCGCCCGGCGGGTCAACAAGATCCGCTTCAGCGACCCGGTGACCAGCGCCGAGCAGCTCAGCCGGCAGGCGGTCACCTGGGACCCGGCGATGATCCCCTTCGGCGCCTGGTGGGCCGAGGATCGCCCCCTGGACTGGATCATGCAGCAGATCCAGGCCCCCACCGACATCTCGGGCGAGCTGGTCGGCAGCTTCCGGCGGGCGCGCGACCTCGCCCAGCAGCTGCGCAACGTCTACCGGACCCACGATCCGGGCCGGGCCGAGGAGATCCAGGACCTGCTGCGCCGCACCCGGCGGGACGAGGTCGAGGTCGTCGATTGAGCTCGGCCGATCTGGAGCGCCTCGCCCGCGCCCTGGCGGTCGTCGAGCAGCAGGCGCGGGGCCTGCCCTGGGCCGAGGAGCGGGCCTGGCGGGTGCAGAGCCACCTCTGGGTCGAGGGTGAGGGCCTGGTCGTCGATCTGCACGACCTCAGCGTCAAGCTGGCCGGGCGCGCCGTGCAGGAGGTCGGGGCGGTGGCCGGCTCGCTCTCGGCGGGCAGCGTGAGCTTCGTCACCGGCGTCGGGCGCCGCAGCCTGGGACCGCCCAAGCTCGGTCGCGCCGTGCAGGGCGAGCTTGCCCGCCTCTGCCGCGCCCAGGGCTGGAGCCACGCCCCCGGGCGCGCCGGGCGCTGGATCCTCATCCTCGACGGCCGCCGGGCGCCCAGCCAGCTGGGTTGGCCCTTCTGGCTGGGGGCCTTCGCCTTCGGGCTGCTGGCGCTGGCCCTGGTGCCGCCGCTGGGCGTCGTCGTGCTGCTGGTGCTGATCGCCGCCTGGTGGCGAGGGCGCTGAGGGCCGCCGCCCTAGCGCAGGACCCCGGTGCCGATCAGCCCGAAGCTGCTGACCCCCTGCACGGTGCTGCCGTCGACGGGGTGGACGGCCTCTTCGATCTGGTAGCGGTACATGCGGATCGCCAGCAGCGCGCCCGAGGGGTAGCCGGAGAGGCCGGAGGAGGGCACCGTGAGGGCGCCGGTGTCGGTGGCGTGGCAGAAGACGCCGCCCAGGTAGGAGGTGCCCGAGGCGTTGTAGACGTCGATGGCGACGATGAAGCTGTCGGAGATGCCGGAGGGCGACCAGGTGAAGGTCGCGTTGCTGGCCTGGATCTGGGCCGTGAAGGAGTCGCGGCCGTCGCCCATGATGGCGGCGGGCTGGATGTCGGTGAAGCCCTCGCGGGTGTTGACCACGCTGGTCAGCGAGAAGGGCCCCCAGGAGCCGCCGCCCGAGACGCTCAGGTCCCAGCTCGCGTTGCGCAGGTAGTCGCCGCTGCTGAGGCCGACGGCCTCGTAGGTGGTGCGGCCGCTGGCGGTGCTGCGTCGAAGCCCGTTGCTGACGCTGCCGCTGACCAGGTAGGCCCACTCGCCGACGTCCTCGGAGCTGCTGGTGGGAGGGGTCGGCGTGGCGCTGGTCGAGCAGCTGCCCCGGGCCGGCATCCAGCCGGTCCACGAGCCGCTGACCGGGCTGTGGAAGGTGGCGTAGGCGCCGATTGCCAGCTGCTCGGTCAGGCCGAAGCAGGAGGGGCAGGCGGTCACCTCGTAGTAGAACTCGACCAGCCCGCTGGTCATGCCGCTGGAGCCGCCGCCGCCGTCTCCCCCGCCGCCGCCGTCTGCCCCGCCGTCGCCGCCGTCTCCTCCCCCGTCGCCGCTGCCGCCGTCGCTGCTGCCGCCGTCCGCCGGCGCCTCGCCGTCGGTGTAGGTGAAGCCGTCCACGCGGACCGCCTCGCCGCGATCGCTGCGCACGGTCAGGTCGACGGCGGTCTCGACCGCGGTGGAGGGAGAGGTGACCACCAGCTCGCCGTCATCGATCACGGTCACCGTGACCGAGGCGCCTCCGAAGAGCACGCTGACCTCGCCCTCGAAGCCGCCGCCCAGGATGCGGACGCTGGTGCCGCCCTCGATCGGCCCCCAGGTCGGGTCGACCGCGTCGATCCAGACGGACTCCTGGACGCCGGAGTCCGTGCCGGCGAGGGGGTCGAGGCCGGCGCCGAGGCCGCAGCCGGCCAGGCCCAGGAGGAGGAGGAGGGAGAGGGGTCGAAGCACGGCGGCAGCTTAGCTCCCTGGAGCGGCGCTCGTCGAGGCGTGCTCAGCCCCCGGCCAGGGCCGCCGCGATCCGGGCGGCGACCTCCTCGGACGAGCTGCCGTGGGGGATCTTCTCGATCACCCGGCCGTCGCGGCCCAGCAGCAGGCTGTGGGTGGGGTGGTCGACCGCGTAGCTCATCGCCGAGCCCGACAGGGGCGTCACCCGCCAGGAGATGTCCCAGTCGGCGGTGATGGTCTCCAGCTCGGTGTCGGTGGCGGTGCCGCCGCGAAAGCGCTCGTGGAAGTGGCCGCTGTAGACCATCAGCCGCTCCAGGCCGTCGCGGGCCGGATCCAGGCTGACCAGCAGGCCGCTGACCTGCTCCTGCTGGGCGGGCTCCAGCGTGCGCAGGGCCGATCCCAGCGTGGCCATCGTGGTCGGGCAGACGTCGGGGCAGGCGGTGTAGCCGAAGTACAGGAGCACCACCTGGCCCTGGAGCTGGGAGAGGCGCAGCGGTCCGTCCCGGGTCTGCAGCTCGAAGTCGCCGAAGGTCGGCGCGGGGGCGTCGGGCCGCCCGGCGCCGCGGGGGGGGCCGGCGGGGGTGCTCTCGTCGCCCTCGGTCCAGAACTGGAAGGCCGCGACGCGCTCACGTCCCTTGGACTGCAGCAGCACATCGGCCCGCCACATCATCGGGGCGCCGCCGCAGGAGGGCAGGGCCCCCTCGGCGCTCCAGGTGCCTGGGGTCCCGGCGCTGAGGGGGAGCAGGGTCAGGCCCATCGGCATCGAGACGCCGGTCAGCTCGATGCGGGAGAGCTCTGCGCTGGCATCGCTGCTCTGCACGGTCCAGCGCGTCGGCTGGCCCGGGCGCAGCGGCTGGGCCTCGACCTGGATGTCCAGCTCCAGGCCGTCGGAGAAGCGGGCGGTGCAGGCCTTGCCCGCGCCGAGCTCGCACTGCTCGTCGGGGGCCGACTCGCCCGCGCCCCGCAGCCTCAGATCCTGGAGCAGACCGGGCTTGCGCCAGAGCAGCAGCAGGATCGCGACGCCCAGCGCCCACGGCAGGGCCCGCAGCATCCTTCGGAGCGGGCTCAATGGCCCATATGGCCCGCCGCCTCAGCGCCGGTGGGCGGGGCCTCCTTCACGGGGGCTTCGATCTCGAGCTCGCTGCCGTCGTCGAAGCGGACCTTCAGGTTGACGGTCTGGCCCAGCGCGAGGTCGCCCTTCAGGCCGATCAGCATCAGGTGCTCGGCGCCGGGCTTCAGCTCGAGGGCCTGGTCGGGGGCCAGCGGGAAGCGGGGCACCTGGCGCATCTGCATCGTGCCGTCGACCTCGCTGTGGGTGTGCAGCTCGACCGTGTCGCTGACGTCGGAGACGGCCGCGACCACGGCGGTCGGCGCCGTGCCGGAGTGGTGCAGCTTCATGAAGGCGCCGCTGTTGGGGCTGCCCGGGGGCATGGCGCGGACCCAGGCGTCCATGACGTGGATCTCCTCGGCGCGCGCGGTCTGGGCCGGAGCCGGGGGAGGGGCGGGGGCGGCTTGCGG
>DDSR01000467.1 GCA_002343455.1 Deltaproteobacteria bacterium UBA2385
GATCGCGGTGGGGCGCTCGGGGGGCTCGGGGGGCTCGTCTGGGGGAGGCGTGGAGATCCGGCTCCAGAGGGTCGTGGCGAGCTCACGGATGGTCTCGCGCTCGGGCAGGTGCTCCAGCCAGGCGGCCGGCAGGGAGCGGAGCCCGAAGGCGGCGCCATGCAGCATCCCGGCCAGGGCGGCGACGCTGTCGCTGTCGCCTTCGATGCGTGCGGCCTTCTCGACGACGGTGGTGAAGCCCGAGGGCCCCCAGCGCAAGGCGGCGGCCACCGCGAGGCCCAGCGCGCTGCCCGCTCGCCAGCCTCCGTCCCCGGGGGGGATGGCCTCTTCGTCCAGCCAGCCGTTGACGGGGCCGCGGGCCACCTCCAAGGCGGCTTCGAGGCTGTCGGCGACCTCTCCGCCCCAGGCCCACTCGCCCCGCAGGTGAGCGATGGCGGCCCCAACCATGCCCTCGTCGAAGCGGCCCCGGTGGATCGCCTGCCGGCAGAGCCAGGAGCCGGCGATGGCGGCCTCGACGGCGTTGGGGTGGGCGTGGGTGACGATCGAAGAGATGCGCGCGGCCTGGACCAGGTCGGCCTCGTGAAAGCCCAGGGCGATCGGCGCGACCCGCATGACCGAGCCGCAGCCGTCCGAGCCGCGGTCGCCGGAGCGCTGCCAGTCCCCATGCCGGATGAAGGCCCGGGCCCCCCGCAGGCAGGTGTTGCCGGGCGCTGTCGAGGGGGTGAGGGGATCGTTGGCCCACTCGGCGAAGCGGGCGCCGACGGCCTGCCCGAAGCGGTCCTCGTCCAGGGGGCTGACCGGCGGCAGGTCGAGGACGGCCTGGGCCAGGAAGAGCGACATATGGGTGTCGTCGGTCCAGAGGAAGGCGCCGGCGCGGACGTCGACGGGCGCCCGGCGGACCTCGGGGAGCTGGATGAACTCCAGGGTCCGACCCCAGGCGTCGCCCAGCGCGAGGCCGAGGAAGGCGGCCTGGGCTCGATCCTGCGATGTGGGGCTCATGGGGTCTGTCCTCCGCCTGGGGGGCTCTCGATCCGGCCGGGGTGCCCGTGGGCCGCCAGCCAGCGCAGCAGGGAGGTCCAGGCCGGACCCCGTCGGGCGCGCTCGGGGATGGTGGTGAGCATGTCCTCTACCCCACGGGCCAGGGCCAGATCGCCGCCCTCCAGCAGGTGGCGCACGGAGGGATCGAGGCAGTGCCGGCCCTGCCAGGCGTGCTGCCCCAGCTCGTCGAGCAGTCGGGCCTGGGCGCGGGCGACCCTGGCTGGGTCGGAGCGATCCTCGACCGGCAGGGGCAAGACCCGGGCCGCGGCGGGGAGGAGGGCGGAGCTCGTCTCGAAGCCGGGCTCGGCCAGGATGGTGATGCCGGTGTGGCGGCGGCAGGCCAGCGCCGGCTCGAGCGCGGCGAGGGTGCGCAGCAGGCGGGGCAGGGACTCCAGGCCGAGGACGAGGATGTGGGGCTGATCGGGCAGGGCGACCTGGGCCACGGCGGCGAGGTTGCTCTCGCGCTCGCGCTGCCAGTCCGCGTCGACCCGGGCGAGGACGAGGCTGCCGGGGAGGCGCGGGCTGCCGGCCATTCGGACGAAGGGGATGCCGTCGGAGGGGCCCCCTTCGTCCCCGATGGCCACGATGCGCCGCCCGGCGGCCGCGAGGGCCTGCTCGGCGAGATCGTCGCTGGCGTGGGCGACCACCAGGCAGGGCTCGATCCCTGCGAGCAGGCCATGGGCGAGGCCGTGGTGCGCGTGGCTGAGCCCGGCAGCGGCCGCGCTGGCCATCGCCGAGGAGCCGCCCAGCCGGCGCAAGAGCCAGCGGGTGTGGTCCTCTTCGCCGAGGCTGCCGAGGCCCTGGCGCAAGCTACCGCTGAGGCCGTGCCCCTCGGAGAGGCGCTCCAGGATCTGCCGCCACCCGGGGACGCCCATTCGTCCGGCCACGGACTCTCCCAGCACCAGGACCAGGGCGCGGCGGGCGATGGCCTCGCGAGCGGGCTCCAAGCCGTCTCGGGTGGGGGTCGCGCTGGGCGCCCGGCCCCGGGTGGTGGGGGTGCTGCGGGCGGCCTGCAAGGCGGCGAAGCTCTGGTCCGTGTGGGCCACCAGGGCGATGTCGACGCCTGCCTCCCTGGCGGCCGCTCCCAGCTCGGGCAGCAGGGCCCGGGCGAGGGCGCCGGCCATTCGGCTGGCTCGCTGGGCGTCGGCGGCGCCGATGCCGGCCACGCCGATGGGGATGGCCAGCAGCGGGGTCGACGCGCCGTAGCGGGGGCGCCCTCGGCGGAGGCGGGCGGCGGCGGCCGAGACGAAGCCGAGCACGGCCTCGATCAGCCAGGAGGCGGGCACCTGCGGGTCGAGCTCGACGTGGAGGAGCCAGGGCTCGGGCAGCGCGGCGGGCCAGCCCTCCAGGGGGCGGCAGCGCGCGGCCTCGCGTGTCCAGTGCGGGAAGGCGGCGGGCTCGGCGAGGGTGGCGGCGGCGCCCTCGGGCCAGGCCACCCAGCTGGGCTCGACCCGGCCCTGGCCGTCGGCGGGCAGGCACCAGGCGTCGCAGGCCAGCCGGCGAATGTCGCCGCGAACGATGCTGATCTGGCCGCCAACCGAGCTCATGGGCGCCCATGGTTCTGGAGAGGGGGGGGTTAGGGG
>DDSR01000303.1:0-8213 GCA_002343455.1 Deltaproteobacteria bacterium UBA2385
GGCGATCTCGGCCAGCGCATCGCCGCCGACCCCAACTTCATCGACTGCGCCGTACAACAGTCGGCCGAGCTGCTGCTGCGCCGGCCGCTGACGCTGGAGGACACCGATAAGCGCACCGCCTGGCGTGAACAGTTCCTGGACAGTGGCCTGACGCTCCGCAGCCTCTGGGAGGCCATCGTCCGCAGCGAGGAGTACGAGGAGGGGGCCAAGCTGCTGACCCCGGCGCTGCTCTCCTCGATGATCGAGGACCTGACCGGCTTCCGCCTCCTGGTCGACGGGGCCGATCTGCTCCGCACCAGCACCTACGGCCTGGCGACGCTGGCCGGCGCGGGCGACGGCGAGTTCGCCACCGGCGTCGCTCAGGACTGGTCGGCCACCCTGGTCCTCGTACAGAACCGGGTGGCCGAGGCCGCCGCGGACCACGCCGTCCGGGTGGAGCCGTCGCGTCTGCTGGCGGTGGACCCGACCGCGGAGCTCGACTACGACGCCCTCCGAGAGGCGATCGCCGCCCTGCACCTGCGGGTCCTGTCCCGAGCCGCAGCCGAATCCGAGCTGGAGGCGCTCTCGACCCACCACGCCGAGGTGGCCCGGCTCTCCGGCTCCGAGGCGGCCTGGGTGAGCGTGCTGACGGTGCTGCTGCGCGATCCCGAGCTCCTGGTGTACTGAGATGAGCCCCTCCCGCCGCACCCTGCTCGCCAGCCTCGGCGCCGCCGCCCTGGGCTCCACGCTCCCCCGCCGGGCACGCGCGGCCACCCCCAGCCAGCGGCGCTTCCTCTTCCTCACCTGCTTCGGGGGCTGGGACCCGACCCGGGTGATCGTGCCTGCCTTCGGCGACGAGGCCGTCGACCTGGAGCCCGACGCCGAGCCCCTCACCGTCGGGGCCTCGCGCTTCGTCGATCACCCCGACCGCCCTGGCACCCGCTCGACCCTCGATCGCTGGGGCCACCGCCTCGCCCTGGTCCACGGCTTCATCGTGCCCAGCGTCGCCCACATGGCCTGCCTGCAGCTGCTGCGCACCGGCGCCACCAGCGGGCGCCCCGACTGGCCCGCCATCCTCGGCTCGGCCTCCACCGGCGGCGAGCCCCTCCCCCACCTCGTCATCTCCGGGCCCTCCTACCCCGACGCGCTCTCTCCCTTCGTGGCCCGCACGGGCTCGGGAGGCCAGCTCGAGGCGCTGATCGACGGCAGCATCGTCGGCCGGACCGGCCGCACGCCTCCTGTGGTGCCCGGCTCGGTCCGGGACCTGGAGGACGCCCTCGTCGCCGCGCGACGCCTCGGCGCCGCTCAGCGCGCCGCCTCGCCCGGACATCGGGCGCTGCTGGACGGCCACCTCTCGGCCGAGGCGCGGGTCCAGGCCCTCCAGGCGGCCGGGGCGGGGCTGCGCTGGAGCTCGAGCGGCTCCTTCCAGGACGACGCCATGCTGGCCGTCGAGCTGCTGGCGGCGGGGATCTGCCGCTGCGCGAGCGTGGCCCACCCGGGCCTGTGGGACTCCCACTCCGACAACGACGTCTACCAGAGCCTCCTCTGGGAGGAGACAATGATCGCGCTCGGCGCCGTCCTGGACGCGATGCATGGCACCGAGGGCCCGGCGGGCGGCAGCCTGCTCGACGAGACCGTGGTGGTGCTGCTCAGCGAGATGGGCCGCACCCCCCTGCTCAACAGCACGGAGGGCAAGGACCACTGGCCGTACACCAGCGCCCTGCTGGTCGGGGCGGGCGTCGCCGAGGGGGCCAGCGCCGGCGCCTACGACCCGGGGCTGCTGGGCGCGCGGGTCGACCCCGCCAGCGGCCTGCCCGACGAGGACGGCGAGGTGCTGACGACCCTGGATCTGGGCGCGACCCTGCTGACGCTCGGCGATGTCGACCCGGCCGAGTGGGCTCCCACCGGAGCTCCGCTCCAGAGCTTGCTGGCGTGATACGCTGACAGAGTGCTCCCCACCTGCCATCTCTCCTTCGGTCGTGCTCTGTCCATGGGGACGCTGGTCGGCACGATCGCCTGCTCGGTGGACGCGGAGCAGGCGCAGGACGACGCTACCGGGCCGCCGACCCCCTATCAGCCCCAGCTGAGCCTCGACGAAGAGGGCGCCCCCCTCGCCCCGGAGGCCCTGGAAGAGGGCCTGACCGAGATCATCGCCTACCTCGTCCGACAGGACCCCCTGCTGCAGCACGAGGCCTGGACCGAGGTGTTCTGGGGCAACGCCGAAGACGGGGTCTGCCCGATCGTCGGCGACCACAACGGGCAGGACTACTGGCGAGAGGACTGTACGACCAGCGCCGGCGCGCGCTTCAACGGCTGGAGCCTGAACTTCCGCGAAGGCGGGTGGATCGACGAGCAGGGGATGGAGGTCCAACAGTACAACTGGCTCTCCGGGCACGCGACCATCGAGCTGCCCGACGGCAGCCGACTGCAGAACTTCGGGGACGTCGAGCTGCTGATCGCGCGGGGCCCGGACTACGATCTGCTGGAGGGCTTCGTCTTCGGGGACTTCTCCTGGGACGATCCCTCCGCCGACGGCTCCTGGCTTCAAGAGGAGATCAGCGGGGAGATCTACTTCCGCTTCGAGGACCACGGCTCGCACCGCACCGCGGGGTACGAGGGCGGCCTCACCTTCCTGACCGGCCCGGTGCTCGCCGGCCGCCTCGAAGGCCTCTACCTGGACGGCGCCCCGGGAGCCTGCGCCCTGGAGCCGCAGGGTCGGGTCCGACTCCGCGATGCCCAGGGGGGCTGGGTCGAGGTCGACCTGGGCGCCGGTGGGGCCGCGGAGGCCGACTGCGACGGCTGCGGAGTGGCCAGCCAGGACGGCGCCGAGCTGGGGCCCGTCTGCGCCGACTGGACCCCCTTCCTGAGCTGGTCGGGGTGGCCATGGCAGCGCTGATCGCCCTGCTGCTGCTCTCCTGCGGTCCGGATCCGGTACAGACGAAGGAGCTGAGCCCGACCGAGGCCCTACGCTACCTGACCCGAGCCAGCCTGGACCTGCGCGGGGTGCGCCCCTCGCTCGCCGAGCTCCGCGCCGTCCAAGCCGACCCCGGCTCGGCACAGAGCCGGGCGCTGGCCTACCTCGCCCAGCCGGGCTTCGGAGAACGGTACGCCGGGTGGATGGCGGGGGTCTGGCTGACCCCGGTGAGCGAGATCGACCATGATGTGGCCACCTACCCGGTCGACGATCCGCTCCCGATGCTGGTCTCGCTGGGGATGGAGCCGCTGAAGGTCCTGGCCCGCGTCGTAGAGGAGGATCTCCCCTACACGGAGGTGGTCACCGCGGACTGGACGGTGATCGACGAGCACCTCGCCACCTCCTTCCCCACGGACTACCCGGCCGAAGGGGTCGGCTGGCAGGTGGTCCACTACACCGATGGCCGGCCGAAGGCCGGTGTTCTGTCCACCAACGGGTTCTGGTGGCGGTACGACACGACCCTGGCCAACGCCAACCGGGGCCGAGCCAACGCCATCACCCGGGTGTTCACCTGCCACGACTACCTGGCCACCCCGATCGAAGGCAACCGCGAGCTGAACCTGCTGGACGAAGAGGCCATCGCGGACGCGCTGCGAACCGACCCCGCCTGCGTCGCCTGTCATGTCGACCTGGACCCGATCGCCGCCTACCTCTGGGGCTTCTACAATCACTTCGCCTTCAGCCCCTCCGAGCAAGCCCGCTACCACGCCGAGCGGGAGCTGCTCTGGGAGCAGTACAGCGGGGTCTCGCCGGGCTGGTTCGGCGAGCCGGGCAGCTCGCTCTCGGACCTGGGGGTCCAGCTCGCCTCGGATCCCCGCTTCGTCGAGTGCGCGGTGGAGCGGACGATGGAGCAGCTCCTGTCTCGGCCCGCCGGCCAGGAGGACACCGCCGCCCTGACCCGGCACCGCGAGGCCTTCATCGCCGGCGAGCTGAGCGTCCGCAACCTCGTCGCCAGCGTGATCGCCGACCCCAGCTACCGCGAGGCCGAGACCCGCCTGCTCACCCCCCATCAGCTCGCCCGCTCGGTCGAGGACCTGACCGGCTACCGCTTTCACACCGACGGGCTGGACGCCTTCAAGGCCGATCTGTACGGCTTGCGCTCCCTGGCTGGCGGCCTGGGCCCCAGCTGGGATGGCGAGGCGACCGTGGAGCCCACAGCCACCTCGCTGCTGGTGCAGGAGCGGCTCGCCCAGGCGGCCGGGGCCTGGCTCGCGGCGAACGACCTGGCCGACCCGGCGGGGGCCCGCCTGCTCCAGCGCGTCGATGGCAGCGAGCGGCCCGAGACCCACCCGGCCGAGATGGAGGCACAGGTGCGGGATCTGTACCTGCGCATCCTCTCCCGCGAGCTGGCTCCGGGGGACCCGCTGGCCGAGCTGGAGCTCGCCCGCGCGCTGGATCTCTGGGGGGCCATCCATGCCGCCACCGGCTCCGAGGTGGACGCCTGGGGCGGGCTGGTCGCCGCCCTGCTGCGCGATCCTGACCTGGTGCTGTACTGATGGCCGCTCCTCGACCATCGCGGCGGGCCGTGCTGGCGGGGGCGGTCGCCAGCGCGGTGGTGGCCGGCCTCTGGCCTCGACGCAGCTTCGCCTCGCCCGGCGACCTGACCTTTGTCTTCGTCAGGGTCTTCGGCGGCTGGGACACGACCCGGGTCTTCGCCACCGTGCTCGACAACCCCGGCGTCGACACCGAGCCCGAGGCCGAGGTCGCCGCTGTCGGCGGGCTGTCCTTCGTCGATCACCCCGACCGACCCGGGGTGCGCTCCTTCTTCGAGCGCTGGGGCGAGCAGAGCCTGATCCTCAACGGCGCCATCATCCCCTCGGTCAACCACCGGATCTGCGAGCGAATGGCCTACACCGGCTCGCAGGTCGAGACCGCGCCGGACATCCCGACCCTGCTCGCCCACGCCCAGGCCGACCGCTACGGCCTGCCCCACGTCCAGGTGGGAGGGCCGGCGATGCCGGGCTCGCTGGCGCAGAGCCTGGTCCGCATCGGGGGGGGCGGCGAGATCGGCAGCATCCTGGACGGCAGCATCCTGTCCCGCTCCGACCTCCCCGTACAGAGCCCCGACCACGCCGTGACGGATCTCCTGGACGCCCACGCGCGCACCGGCGCCGCGCTGCGGATCGCCCGGGGCCGGGGCAGCGCCGATCTCCGCCTCGCCCGGGCGATCGAGGACGGGCTGGCGAAGGTGGGGACGATGAAGGAGCTCGCCGGCACCGTCCGCTGGGACACCGGGGACACCTTCCAGGGCAAGGTCGACCTGGCGCTGGATCTGCTCTCGCTGGGCCTCTCCCGCTGTGTCACGCTGGCCTACGAGTCGAGCACCTGGGACAGTCACGAGGGCAACGACGAGAAGCAGATGGCGAACTTCATCGAGCTCTTCGACGGCCTGGCGGACCTGATGGAGGGGCTGGCCTCGACCCCCGGACCCAACGGGGGCAGCCTCGCCGACCAGACGGTGGTGGTGGTCCAGTCCGAGATGGGGCGCACACCGTTCACCAACGCGGGCAAGGGCAAGGACCACTGGCAACACACCTCGGCCCTGCTGGTGGGCCCGGGCCTGAGCGGAGGCCGGGTGGTGGGCGGCTTCAACGAGCTCTTCTACGGCGAGAAGGTCGACCTGGCCACGGGCGAGGTCGCGGCCAAGGGCCGAGAGCTGACCCCCGCGGTGGTGTGCTCGACCCTGCTGGCGCTGGGCGGCATGGAAGGGGCGGAGAGCCTGGCGGAGTGGGCGCCGATCACCGGGATCCTGGGCTGAGCCAGGGCGCGGGGCCCTCGGGCAGGGGGGAGGATCCCCTTGACAGCCCCTTGACAGTCGCCGGAACCTGGGGCGAAGTGTTCTGGAGCCTCGCCCCGCCCCGACGACCTGGGAGCCCCCCATGAGAGCCCTCACCCCCGACAAGCTCCGCTTTGGTGCCGCCTACGCCGGCAAGTGGGCCAGCCAACGCGTCGGCGAGGCCCTGGACCGCCCCGAGCTGGCCCGCCCCACCCAGGTCTGCGCCCCCCTCACCTCGCGCTGCAACTTCGGCTGCGGCTTCTGCCCGCACCCCACCGCGCCCGTGCACCACGAGATGAGCCTGCAGGAGTGGAAGCGGATCCTGCTGGAGCTGAAGGACTGGCTGGGCACCTTCCGGATCAACTTCCTGGGGGGGGAGCCCTTCCTGCACAAGGACCTGTTCCCGATCCTGGAGTTCTGCGCCGAGCAGGGCATCTTCGCGGGCATCACCACCAACGGCTCGGCCCTGACCGAGAAGAACGCCCGGCGGGTGTGCGAGCTCGGCGTGTTCAACGTCAGCATCTCGCTGGACAGCCTGGACCCGGCCCGGCACGACGAGAATCGGGGCTTCAAGGGCTCCTGGAACAAGATCATGGACGGCGTGGAGCACCTCAACCGCTACCGGACCGAGGCGACCCGGGTCTGCTTTCGAACGACGGTCATGGAGTGGAACGTGCACCAGCTGGTCGACATGGCCGCCCTGGCCCGCGCCAAGGGGGTGGTGATCGGCTTCCAGCCGGTGGAGTACCGCGACATGGAGGAGGACCACGACAACCCCGAGGACTACACGGTCCCCACCGACGCTCGCTCTCCCCGCGAGCGCTTCACAGCGCTGTCGCTGGAGGCGATGCCCGAGAACCTGGTGGGCAACTGGGTGACCAGCATCGATGTGCTGAACCAGCAGGTCGAGCGCCTGATCACCCTGAAGGGCGAGGGCTGGCAGATCCTCAACTCGCCGGAGCACCTGCGGGCCATGGCCCAGGTATTCGCCCGCCCGGACTTCATCTTCTCGATCCCGCGGGACTGCAAGGCGGGTTGGGAGGACCTGATCATCCTGCCGAACGGGTCGGTCCGTGGATGCAGCGAGCAGCCGACCTATGGCAACGTGCTCCACCAGCCGATCCGCGAGATCTGGGCCTCGACGGCGGCGGACAAGCACCGCGCGAACTGCGCGGACTGTACGCGGACCTGCATGAACATGTACCACTGGAAGCGCAGCGTCTGGGAGAAGGCGGCGATGTGGTGGGGGTACTTCTGAGCGCTCAGCCCAGTCGGCGGCCGCCGCTCGGTAACACCACGGCCCCGGCCGCTTCCCGACCTCTCTCCCAGGCACGGACGTCCACCCGGATCGCCCTGCCCTTGCCGAGCTTCAGCGCGCTCTGCACATAGTCCTCCACCGCTCGGGCCCGGGCGGCGACCACCGGGTCGACCCGGACCAGGGCCTCCTGGGGCAGGGTCTCGCGCACCCCGGCCCGCGCCTGGGCCAGCCGCTCGGCGATGCTCTCCACCGCCCCGATGCGGAAGGCCTCGTGCCAGGCCCGAGACCGGCCGGCGCCCTCGGTGGCCGAGAGCCACTGGATCTGCTCGACCAGCCAGTCCCACAGGACCCGGGCCGACTCACGGTCGGCGGCCCGGCCGACCAGCCGGAGCTCCTGCCCCTGAGGGGTCTCGGCGCTATAGGCGACGCAGCCGGCGTGCTCGGCGATGGCCTGGGCCAGCACGATTCGCCACTTGCGCAGCTTGCGGGTGCGCTCCAGGGGGGCCTCGGCGCCGTCGGTGATCGGCCCGCCGGTGAGGAGATCGGCCTCGGGCTGGCCGAGCAGCAGGCCCTCCAGGCGGTGCTTCTCGATCAGGGACTGCGCTCGGGCGGCGGCTGAGGCGGCCTCGTGCACATTGGGCGAGGTGGCCAGGGCCAGCAGCTTGCGCACCCGATCGAGGATGGGGTCCATGGCGCCCGGGGCCCTGCTCAGGCCAGCCGGCGCTCGGCGCTGAGGACGGTGTTCTCCATCAGCATGGTGATGGTCATCGGCCCGGCGCCGCCGGGGACCGGGGTGATGGCCGCGCAGCGGGGCAAGGCGGCCTCGAAGTCGACGTCGCCGACCAGCCGCCCGTCGTCGAGGCGGTTGATGCCGACATCGACGACCACGGCGCCGTCGCGCAGCCAGTCGCCCAGCACGAAGTTGGCCCGGCCGATCGCGGCGACGACGAGGTCGGCCTGCCGGACGAGGGCGGGCAGGTCCCGGGTGCGGCTGTGGCAGAGGGTGACGGTGGCGTCGGCCTTCTCGAGCAGCATGGCCATCGGGCGGCCGACGATGTTGCTGCGACCGATGACGACCGCGCTGGCGCCGCGCAGGGAGAGGCCGGAGCGCTCCAGCAGCTTCATGCAGCCGGCCGGGGTGCAGGGCACGAAGGTCGGGCGCCCCTGGGAGAGCAGGCCGACGTTGTGGGGGTGGAAGCCGTCGACGTCCTTGGCCGGGTCGATGC
>DDSR01000303.1:8227-23164 GCA_002343455.1 Deltaproteobacteria bacterium UBA2385
GGGTCGGCGTTGAGCTCGGCGATCAGGGCCAGCAGCGCGTCCTGGGAGACGTCGGCGGGCAGGTGCTCGCTGCGCTGGTGGAAGCCGAGCTTCTCGGCGCGAGCGGTCTTGCTCTGCACGTAGACCGAGCTGGCGGGGTCGGCCCCGACCAGGACGACGGCCAACCCGGGGGGGCGAGGCAGGGCCACGGCGCGGGCGCGGATCTGGGGGCCGAGCTCGCGGGAGAGCTCACGACCGTCGAGGAGGATGGCCATCTCAGGTGCTCGAGCTGGAGGGGGTCGAGGCAGGCGCGGCGGCCGGGGCGGCCGCGGCAGCCGGCGCCNNGACGGTGACCGTCGACGGCGCCGCGGCCGGCGCCGCGGCCGGCGCGGGAGCGGACCCGCCCGAGCTGTTCTCGGCGGCGCCCTTGTCGGAGGATCCCTCCTTCTTCAGGCCGTAGTGGTCCTTGTACCAGCCCGAGCCCTTCAGGATGAAGGCGCTCTGGCTGACCAGCTTGCGCACCTGCTCGTCGCCGCAGCTCGGGCAGATGCGGACAGGCTCGTCGCTCATCTTCTGCAGGCGCTCGAAGCGATGTCCACAGGCGGGGCACTGATACTCGTAGATGGGCACGTCGACCTCCGGGGGAGGCTGATAAGCCCGTACAACGGGATGGCAAGTCCCGCCTGGCACCCCCCCGCTTCGAGGCCGGCCATCTCCCTGATCGTCACCCTGCTGAGCGTGCACCTCGCCGTGATGCTGGCCTTCACGCTGGTCACGGCGATCTACCGCACCTTGCTGGTCGGACAGCGCCCGACGCTCTCCCGGCGCAGCCTGGGCTGGCTGGTGCGGGAGTGGCTCTCGGCCAGCTTCATCGTGGGCTCGCGGAGCATCTACTTCTGGACCGAGGCGCCCCACCGCAGCCAGAGCGCCGCGCCGCGCGATCCGACGGTCCTGCCCTCGGGCCCCGCCGCCTGCCCGCCGGTGCTGCTGGTGCCCGGCTATTCGCTCAGCCGAAACGGCTTCTTGGTCCTCGCCTACGCCCTGCGCCGCCGGGGCTTCCCCTGGGTCTGGGCGGTCAACAATCGCCCGCTCTCGGCCCCCGCTCCCCTGCTGGCGGCCACCCTCGCCCGGCGGGTCGAGCAGCTCTGCGCCGCCACCGGCGCCCCCAAGGTGGACATCGTGGCGCACTCGATGGGTGGGCTGCTCGCGGCCTACTATGTGCGCCACCTGGGCGGGCAGGACCGCGTCCGACGCATCGTGACCCTGGGGACCCCCTGGAAGGGCTCCGCGGGGGCCGTCTTCGCCATCGGGCGGCAGGCCTTGGACCTGATGCCGGGCAGCGAGTTCCTGGCCTCCCTGGACCGCCTGCCACCCGGTGTGACCAGCATCTGGTCGCCGCACGACACCATCGTGATGCCGCCGGACTCGGCCCTCCACCGCGACGCGCGCATGGTGGAGGTGCCCTGGACCGGCCACCACGCCTTGCTGCTCTCCGGAACGGTCCTGCGCGAGGTGGTGGCGGCCTTGAGCGGGCCGGAGGAGCCGCCTTCCCCGCAAGGCGATAGCGGTGCAGGTCAACCGGGCGGCACCTCCGCCTGACCCTCACGGAGTCCTTGTGCCCCTCCTCGATCACCGCATCGTCGTGGTGACCGGCAAAGGCGGCGTCGGCAAGACGACCGTGTGCGCGGCGCTGGGCATGCTGGCGGTGCGCCGGGGGCTGCGAGCCGTGATCACCGAGACCAGCGGCGCCCAGGCGATCCCGGGTCTCTTCGGCAAGCAGAGCCTGGGCTACCAGCCCCTGGAGCTGATCCCCGGCCTGGACACGCTCTCGATCACCCCGCTGGAGGCGATCGAGGACTACGTGGTCCAGCAGATCAAGGTCCGGCGCCTGTACGAGCTGGTCTTCCGCAACCGGGTGATGTCGCCCTTCGTCGACGCGGTCCCCGGGCTGCACGACGCCGTGCAGCTCGGCAAGGTCTGGGACTGCGCGGTCCAGGCGCGGGACGCGGCGGGAAAGCCTCGCTGGGACCTGGTCATCGTCGACGCCCCGGCGACGGGGCACGGCCTGACGATGCTGGACTCGCCGCGCTCGATGATGGAGCTGACCCGCTCGGGACCGATGTACCGAGGAAACGAGAAGGTCGAGGCGGTCCTGGGAGACCCGGCCCAGACCCGGATCGTCCTGGTCTGCCTGCCCGAGGAGATGCCGGTCGCCGAGACCCTGGACCTGAACGAGCGCCTGGGCGAGCGGCGCAGGCAGCTCTCGCTCTGCGTGCTCAACGAGATGCACCCGACCCCTCCTGCGGAGCCGGCTACCTGGCGCAGCGCCCGGCCCGCCCTGGCCCAGGCGGGGAACTCGGGTCTGCAGCCCGCGCTGGCCCTGGTCGACGCCTGGCAGGAGCGCCACCTCCAGCAGCGGGAGCTCCATCAGCGCCTCGCCCAGGGCCTGCAGCTGCCGATCGCCAGCCTGCCCTTCCTCTACCGGCGCGACCTCGCTCCGGGGGACCTCAGCCGCCTCGCCAGCGCCATGGGCGAGAGCGAGGGCCTGCGATGAGCGCCCCGCACCGAGCGACCCGGGTGGTGATCTGCTGCGGCTCTGGCGGGGTCGGCAAGACCACGGCCAGCGCCGCCCTGGCCCTGAAGTGGTCCCTGCAAGGGATGAAGGTGGCGGTGCTGACCATCGATCCGGCCCGCCGCCTGGCCGACAGCCTCTCCATCGGCGAGATCGGCAACTCCGCCGTCTCGGTGCCGATCGAGCGGCTGGACCCCAGCTGCAGCGGCCGCTTGGACGCCATGATGCTGGACGCCAAGGCGACCTTCGACGAGCTGGTGCGCCGCTTCGCTCCGACGGACCGCGCCGCCAGCCGCATCCTGGGCAACCGCTACTACCAGTTCGCCAGCACCCGGCTGGGCGGCTCGCACGAGTACATGGCCATGGAGCGCCTGTACGAGCTCTGGCACTCCGGAGAGTACGACGTCGTGGTGCTGGACACCCCGCCGACGCGCCACGCGCTGGACTTCTTGCGGGCCCCGGACCGCATGGCCAGCCTGATGGACGAGGGGGTGCTGCGCTGGCTGGTGATGCCGGCCAGCCGCTCGGGCTGGAGGGCGCTGGAGCTTGGCAGCGAGGCGGTCTCTTCCGTGCTCAAGAAGGTCATGGGCGAGGGCACGGTGGCGGAGATCGCCGAGTTCTTCGAGGTCTTCCGCGATCTCTGGGACGGCTTTCGCGCGCGCAGCCTGGAGGTGCAGGCCCTGCTGCGGCAGCAGGACACGGTCTTCCTGCTGATCAGCTCCCCCGCCCCGTCGGCTCGTGAGGACGCGATCTACTTCCTGGAGCGCCTCGCCGAGCTGCAGCTCCCCTTCGGCGGCTTCGTGGTCAACCGCACCGTGGCCGAGCCCCTGCCTCTGCCAGAGCTGCCGACGCGCCCCGGCGAGCTGGCGCTCAGCGACGCGCAGTGGCAGGCCTGCCTGGACAGCATCGTCTCGGCGACCGGCCAGCGCCGCGCCTTGTCCCTGGATCACGAGCGCTCGATCGGCGCGCTGCGGGCCGCGGGGCCCGCCGGTGCGCCCTGCTGGCGGGTGCCCGAGCAAGAGCGCGATCTGCACGACCTGCAGGGCCTGGCAGGCATCGGCTCCGACCTGCCCGAGCTCTCCCAGCTCCGCCCCAGCTGAGCCGCGGGGCCCACGCCCTACTGGCTCTCGCCCTCGGTCGGGGCCGAGGCGCCGCTGGCGATCTCGTAGGTGATGTTGATGGTCGAGCCGCGGGCCGGGATGCCCTCGCCGTGGAAGTACACGATCCAGTAGACGGGGTCGTAGGTCCAGCCGTTGCTGGGGTCGGGGTCCACGATGGCGTCGTCGACGACGATCTCGATGGTCTCTTCCACGGCCTCGTGGGTCAGCTGGAAGGCCGTGCGCACCCCAGAGACCTCCAGCGAGAGGTCCTGCATGATCTTGCTGAAGTCCGCCGCGCAGATGCTGGAGTCCAGGCCGCCGAAGGCCTCGGACATCGCCAGGTAGCGCAGGCCGGGGACGCTGCCGTTGCAGCCGGCGTCCACGCTGGGCCCGACGATGGCGCTGACCACGATGCGCTCGTTGACGTTGCCCAGCGACTTGTAGTCGTCGATCAGCTCGCGGACGTCGACCAGCTTATCGGGGTTGTCGTAGCAGGCCGACTCCGAGGTGTTGCCGCCCAGTCCGCCCCGGTCGGAGCAGTCGTTCTCGTCGCTGACGTAGATGATCGACAGCGTCGCGCCCGGCCGACGGAAGCCGGCGTTGTAGCCGCTGACCAGCGGCTCGGAGAGGGCCTGGAAGGCCGCGTCGATGCCCTCTTCGAAGCGGGCGCCGTCGGTCCCGACCTGGACCCGCTCCTGAAAGAGGGGGATGTAGTCGTCCTGGTCGGTCAGGTAGAGCGGGCTGCCCTGCAGCTTCCCGCGGTGGTCCGAGCTCTCCAGGTCGGTGGTGATGACGCCCAGGTGGAAGTCGGCGTTGCTGGCCGCGACGTTGGTGATGAACTGCTCGAAGCGGCGGGCGACCTCTGCCTGCTCGTCCTCCATCGAGGGGCTGTTGTCCACCACCCAGAGGATGTCGACCTCGTTGGTGGGCTCCTGCACGAAGGTGTCCGTGGTCTCCACGCGCGCGAAGGTCTGCTCGGGCTTGCAGGCGCCAAGCAGCGCCAGCGCAGTGAGGCTCAGCAGCGTCGGGTTCACAGCATCTCCGTCGTGTGTGCCACAAGGTACCCACGGGGGGGCACGACCTCAAGTCCGGCGCCCAAGTTGGGGCCAACCGTGACATCCGTCGCCGACAGCCACCGGCTCAGGGTACGACGCGCAGCTCGGAGATGCAGAGGTCGTTGAACTCCTTGCCCTTGCGGACCTCGTCGAAGCTCAGCCGCAGGCTGCTGGCGGTGCGCGGCGAGGCGAAGCGGATCGTCTGCTCCATCATGCTGGGCTTGATGGTCAGCGCCTCCTTGCTGCCGTCCGAGAAGGTGACCGTACCCTTGACGGCGCTGTTGGCGGCCATGAAGCTCTTCAGATCGAGGGCGTTGCCGTTGGAGAGCACCAGCCCGCCGACCTTGGCGCTGCTGCCGAAGTCGAGCTCGATCCACTCGCCGGTGCCGTCGCCGTCCTTGCTGCCCTCGCACCACATGCTGTCCAGCAGCCCGTCGCCGACGTTGCCCGGCTCGTAGTTGGCGTCGCCGTCCGCCGGGTAGGTGGTGGACGCGGTGAAGGAGGCGGGCACGACCACCTCGGAGGGCGAGGCGTCGAAGATCTGCACCTCGCTGATGGCCGTGTCGTTGAAGGTGTTGCCGCGGTGGATGCCCTTGATGCGCAGCTTGACGGTCTGGGTGCTGACGGCCTTGGGGAAACGCAGCTCTTCGATGGCCTTGACGTCTTGAAGCGTGAAGCTGTGCTTGCTGCCGTCGGAGAGCTCCACCTCCAGGTCCTTGACCCGGTTGTTGCGCTGCCACATGTCCTCGTTGAGCCAGTAGCCGTTCCACACCCGCAGGCCGGTGATCGTCTGGCTCTGGCCGAGGTCGAGCTGGATCCAGGCGCCCAGGCCGCTGCCCTCCTCGCCCTCGAACCAGGCGCTGGTCTGCTTGCGGTCCTTGACGTTCTTGGGGGCATAGCTGACCCCCGAGTCGTCGCTGTGTTCGGAGCTGCTGGTGACCTCGACGACGGCCAGGTCGCGGGCCTGAGCCAGGGGGCTGATCAGGAGCGCGGCGATGGGGAGGAGGGAGCGCATGGGCTGTCCGGGGCTGTGGGGGGTGCGTTGTAGCAGAGGAGATGAAAGGCGTTGGTGAGCAAGCACCGCAGGGAGGCTGGAGCTTCCGGTCCGACCGATCCCGCTCAGAAGCTGCCGGTCAGGGCGACCCGGGCCCCCTGGAAGCCGGGGAGGGAGCGACACTGGCCCCCGGAGCAGCGGATGCCGGCCTTGTAGGCGCCGTAGAAGGCGCGCAGGGCCAGCTCGGAGCTGGGCTTCCAGGTGGCCTCGACGGCCCCGTACAGCTTGTCCGAGATGTTGCCGGTGCTCTGCGCGAGGGGGTTGTTGCCGAAGTCCTGGTAGAGCACGAAGACGAGCTTCTCGCCGCGGTGCCAGGCCAGGGCGTTCTCCATCTCGGTGAAGTCGGCCTGGTCCTGCACGTTCTCGCCCCAGGAAAAGTGCTTGGCGGCCAGGGCGAGGTCCAGGTGGTCGTGGCCGCCCAGGGGCACGGAGATGTCGCCGTCGAGGTGCAGCAGGCGGTCCTGCCCCTCGGCTGCGTCGTCGCGGACGTCCACCCGCACGCCGGCGTTGAGCAGGCCGGTCACCTTGCTGGCCGTGACCTGGATGCCCCCGACCGGGTGCACGATGGTCTCGGGGCTGCGGTTGAAGTGCAGCCCGCCCTCGCCGGTGTCGCGCAGGGACATCGCCGAGAGGTAGGGGACCACGGTCCCACCCACCGCCGAGTAGTCGACCCGGACCCGCCCGCCGTAGACAGAGTCGGAGTTCAGGGCGGCGGCCGAGTCTTCGGTGATGACGCGCTCGTACTCCATGGAGGGGACCGTCGCGACCTCCCAGCCGCTGGCGGTCACGAAGGCGTTGATGCGCTCGGAGTCGCGGCTGTGCTTGGCCTCGACCTGCACCACGGCCAGGCCCGGGTAGGCGCTGGCCGAGACGTAGGCGACGTGGCCGGTCCTGGCCTGGAACTCGACATCCTCTCGCTCTCCGTAGAACTGCGGGGAGAGGTATCGGAACAGGTCCGCCTCGGCGTAGACGTCCAGTCCGGCGAGGCCGAAGCCCTCGGCCGAGACGCCTCCGACCAGGGCGTCGATGTCCTCGCCGTAGCGCGACCAGCGGTCCAGGTCGGCGTCCTCGCTGCGGCCGAAGCGCCAGGCGACCCCGTGCGCGCCCAAGGTCAGCGGGCCGACCTCGTGCTGCTCGAAGCGCAGGCCCGTGACCATGTTGGAGACGTCGCGGCTGATGCCCAGGTTGGGCTGGTCCTGGCTGATCTGCTGGGCGTTGGTGATGCCGCTGACGGCAGTGATGTCGGAGCGGCCGATCCGCGCCATCGCCCGGGCGCCCCGGATGGAGGTGTCCAGGTCGATGTCCGTGTTCTTCTTCATGTTCAGCGCGATGCCGCGCCCGAAGCTGGCGTAGCCATCGCCCAGGGTCAGCTCGACCTGGCGCGAGCGGGTGCTGACGAAGAGCTTCTCGAGCTCGATCATCCCATCGGTGAAGGGCGAGTCGACGCTGTCGGAGAGCAGATCCCAGGAGCGCAGTATCGTCCCGTCGAGGATGTACCGGTTGCTGAAGAGGGCGACCTGGTCGAGCTGAAAGCCCGCCGAGATCATGCCCCCGCGCCGGGTCCGCTGGTTGAGCAGGCCGTTGAGGCGGTTGACCTGCTCGATGTAGTCGTGGATGCGCCGGTCCTCGAAGCCCGGGAGCTCGCGGGTGGACTCGTAGTAGCGCAGCTCGAAGTCTTCGTTGAACTGCACGGTGGCGCCGGCCATCGGACCGGTGCCCAGCAGCTCGGCCGCATGGGCTGTACCCGCCAGGGGCCCGACAGGCCCCAAGCCCACAGCGCCCAGGGCCAGGGCGGAGAGGCGCATGCCGAAGCTCATGGGGTCGGTGTAGCCGTACCGGCCGGGGGGGTCGCGCCGGGCGACGCGGGGCCTGCTGGCGCGGGCGAGGCGGCGAGCAGGGCCTCGACCTCGGCCCGCATGGCCTCCTCGTCCCCCGGGTTGTAGCCCTGGTGGACCTTGGCGACCTTGCCCTGGCGATCGATGAGCACCGTGTAGGGCAGCGTCTTGGCCGGGTTGTACTGCGAGACGACCGTGGTCTCCTTGTCCAGGACCACCGGGAAGGTCAGCCGCTTGGCCTTGACCAGGGGCTTGACCTTGCTGGCGTCACGCGCATCGTCGGTGGAGACCGACAGCACCACGAAGCCCTGGTCCTTGAGGTCGTCGTACATGGTCTGCAGATGCGGCATCTCCTGCATGCAGGGCCCGCACCAGGTCGCCCAGAAGTTCATCAGGACGACGCTGCCGCGGTAGTCGGCGAGGCTGACCGCGCGGTTCTCGATGTCCCGCAGGGTGAAGTCCGTGGCCAGGGTGCCGGTCGACTGCTGGGCCGAGGCCGGCGCGCCCACGAAGAGCCCCGCCAGGAGGAGGGAGCGAAGGGTCGCGAACACGGTGCGGGGCATCGGGACTCCGGCAGGGAGACTGGGCGACTGGGAGACTGGGAGACTGGGCGACTGAGGGCGAGGCGAGGCAGGATAGCAAGTCCAGCCGGGTGCGCCACCCCGGCCCCGCACATGCCATCCATCACGGCGAGCGATAGGACAAGCCCTGCTCGACGACCTTCCGACCCCGCGCCTCGCCCGCAGATTCCCGACGCATCCGGTCTCCTCCCTCCCGGCCCCTCCTCCATGCCCCACTCCCGCCACCCCGCGCCGACGCCCGCCCGAAAGCGGATCCTGGTGGTGGATGACGAAGCGTCGATCCGCAAAGTGCTCCAGGCGCTGCTCCAGCGAGAGGGCCACCTGGTCGACCTCGCCAGCAATGGCGCCGAGGCGATCGAAGCCCTGGGCCACCAGGGCTACGAGCTGGTGATCACCGACCTGCGGATGCCGGGCATCGACGGCATGGAGCTGCTGGGACACTGCGCCCACCACCTCCCCGGCCTGCCGGTGATCGTCATCACCGCCCACGGCACCGTGGACACGGCGGTGGAGGCCCTCAAGCTGGGCGCCTACGACTACATCACCAAGCCCTTCGAGCAGGACGAGCTGCGCATGGTCGTCGGCAAGGCCCTACGGCGCGAAGAGGCCAGCCGCGGCGCCCTGCACGAGGACGCCGCCGGGCGCCGGACCATCATCGGGCGCACCAGCTCGATGCGACAGGTCTACTCGCTGGTCGAGAAGGTGGCCGACTCCCCCACCACGGTGCTGATCGGCGGCGAGAGCGGCACCGGCAAGGAGCTGGTGGCGCGAGCCCTGCACGACCAGTCCAGCCGCAGCCAGGCGCCCTTCATCCAGGTCAACTGCGGGGCCATCCCCGACAGCCTCTTCGAGAGCGAGCTGTTCGGCTACGAGCGCGGCGCCTTCACCGGCGCGGTCGGCAGCAAGCCGGGCCGCTTCGAGCTGGCCCACGGCGGGACCCTCTTCCTGGACGAGGTCGGCGAGCTGCCCCTGGACCTGCAGGTCAAGCTGCTGCGGGTGCTGCAGGATGGAGTCTTCGAGCGGGTCGGCGGGGTCCGCTCGATCACGGTCGATGTCCGGGTCGTCGCCGCGACCAACCGCGATCTCCTGCGAGAGGTGAAGCGCGGGGCCTTTCGCGAGGACCTGTACTACAGGCTCAACGTGATCCCGGTGCGGCTGCCTCCGCTTCGCGAACGGGTCGAAGACATCCCCCTGCTGGTCGAGCACTTCTTGCGCAAGTTCAACTCGCGGCTGGGTAAGTCGGTCCGCGGCCTGACCGAGGACGCCATGGCGACCCTGATGGCCTACCGCTGGCCGGGCAACATCCGCGAGCTCGAGAACCTGATGGAGCGCTCGGTCCTGCTGGCCGACGGCGAGCTGCTGGGCCCCCGCGACCTTCCCAACCTGGGCGCGTCGCCGATGGCCGACGAGTCCAACCCGGACATCGAGGAGCTGGGCCTGAAGGACTACGTCCGGGTCTACACGGCCCGCCTGGAGCGCGCCCGGATCCAGGAGGCCCTGGAGCAGGATGACGGCAACGTCACGCGCGCCAGCCGGCGCCTCGGCATCAGCCGCAAGAGCCTGCAGACCAAGATGAAGGAGTACGGCCTGCGCGACTCCTGAGCGGGTGCGCTTGACCATCTCCCGGCAGAGCCGTAGTCTGCCCTCCCCTCGCCTCCTCCGAGCCATGACCCTCCTCCTCCTCCTCCCGCTGCTCGCCGCGCCGGCACGCGCTGCCGAAGTGACCGCCCTGCCTCCCAAGCTTCGGGGCAGCGCCAGCCTGGCCTGGCAGACCGAGGGCGAGCGCGCCACCCTGGAGGAGCAGGGCTTCGATGTCGGGGCCCGCTCTGCCCGTCGCCACGATCTGCAGCTCTCCGCCGACTTCGCCGCCTGGCGAGGGGTGGTCCTGGGGGTCAAGCTGCCGGTGGTCCTCGACCAGCGCATCGCCTGGACCTCGCCCCGGGAGATGACCTTCGATCCCTCCTCCGGAGGGGGGAGCTTCATCGGGGCCGAGCGGCTCGACGACGTCCAGCCGACCAGCGGCGGCGGCCTCGCCGGACCCAGCTTCCACCTGACCCTGGCGCCCCTGATCGCCGAGCAGCCCGGGCGCCGCGTGGCGACCTCGACGATGCTGTTCGAGGTGGGCTACCGCCTGCAGGATCGCTCCAGCTTCTGGCAGGCCAAGGCCGACGGCAGCCGCGGCGGGGGCGAGGGGGCGGACGCCCTGCTGCTGCGAGGCGCCTTCAGCAAGCAGGCCGCCAGCAGCGAGCCCTACCTCGAGGCCACGGTCGAGCGCAGCTTCACCGTGCCGACGACCTTGCGCGACGCCCAGGGCGAGACGATCCAGCCCAAGGCCCAGGTGCGCCCGGCCAGCCGGGTCGATCTGCGGGCGGGCGTCGAGCTCCCCGTGCAGCAGGCCCCCGACCACTCGCTGCACCTCGATCTGCGCGCCCGCTTCGGCTACCGGACCTGGCAGGACATCCCCAGCGGCCTCTACCTGCCCGATGTCCTGGCCGCCTCGCGCGAGGTCCTGATCACCCAGGGCGACAGCGTCTACGGGATGGCCGGCCTGGGCCTGGGCCTGGACTTCACCCGCAAGGTGGAGGCCCGGGCCGGGGTCGACCTGGGCACCCAGACCCCCTACCGGGTCGAGCACCCCTACCCGGTGCGCACCAAGGCGGGCTCGCTGATCTGGCAGGGCGGCATCTCGGTGCGGGTCTGGCTGGACGATCCGCTGCTGGGCCTGGACGCCGATCCGGGCTGAGCCTCAGCGCTCGCGCCGCTGCTCCAGCTCCAGCAAGGCCTGGTAGGCCTCGCGCCGGGTTGTGCCCCAACGCGACGCGAGGGCCTCGGCGATGGAGCCCAGCGAGTCGTCCACCGGCCGGACCACCGCCTCGGCCACGGCCGGGCCCGGACCGACCACGACGACCGCCTCGCCCAGCATGGGCTCGGCCGGGAGATCTTCGACCGCGGCGCGGATCACCTGCTCGTGGACCTTGGTCAGCTCGCGGCAGATGGCCGCCTGCCGCCCGGGCAGCACGCGGCGCAGGGCCTGGACCAGCTCGCCCAGCCGTCGCCCCGACTCCAGCAGGACGAGCGTCCCGGGCAAGCGGCTGGCCACCGTCAGGGCCTCGTCGAGCGCGCCGGCGCGCCGGGGGAGGAAGCCGAGGAAGTGGAAGGGCACCGCGGGCAGGCCGCAGACCGACAGCGCCGCGGCCACCGCGCTGGCGCCGGGGTGGGCGATCACCGGGAAGCCGGCGGCCAGGACCTCGGCGACGAGCTGGCTGCCAGGGTCCGAGATGGCCGGCGTGCCCGCGTCGCTGACCAGGGCCACCCGCTGCCCCTGCCGCAGGCGCTCCACCACGGCGACGCTCTGCTCGAGCTCGCGGTGGGCGTCGCAGCGCCAGAGCGGGGGCGAGGAGATGCCCATCGCGGAGAGCAGGCGCCGGGTGCTGCGGGTGTCCTCGCAGAGGATCAGCGAGGCCGTCGCCAGCGCCTCTCGCGAGCGAGGAGGCAGATCGCCGAGGTTGCCGATCGGCGTGGCGACGACGAGGAGGGCCCCGGTGTCGGCAGGGGAAGGCCCCTCGGGAGTCGAGGGCCTCTCAGGAGTCGAAGGCATTGTCCACCCAGTCGATGCGCACCGAGGCCCCCTCGGCGTCGGCCGGAGGGCCACCGGGAGGGAGATGAACCAGGGCCACCGTGAAGCTGATCTCCTCGACGAGATCCGGCCACTCCTCCAAGAAGAGGCGGGCCGCCCGGCTCAAGGTGCGCTGCTTGAAGCGACCGATCGACTCGAGCCCCTCCAGATCGCCGGGGGCGCGCGCCTTGACCTCGACCACCCGCAGACAGCCCCGTCGCTCGACGACGATGTCCAGCTCGCCGCCGGCACCGCGCCAGTTGCGAGCGACCACGCACCAGCCCTGATCGAGCAGGCGCTGGGCTACCAGCTCTTCCGCCCAAGCGCCGTCCGCCAGCGCCCGTCGACGTTCTTCGACGCCTCGGGGGGGTCCGGAGCCCACGCCGGCCGCTTAGTTGTTGAGCACACCGCGCGTCTCGATCAGGCGCGCCTTCTTGCCGCGCAGCGAGCGCAGGTAGTACAGCTTGCTGCGGCGGACCTCGTGGCGGCTCTTGACCTCGATCTTGTCGATCGAGGGGCTGTAGAGCGGGAAGACGCGCTCGACGCCGACGTTGTAGGAGACCTTGCGCACGGTGAAGCACTTGCGGATGCCGCCGTGCTTGATGGCGATGATGGTGCCTTCGAAGACCTGGATGCGGCTCTTGGCGCCTTCGACGATGCGGACGTGGATCCGCACGGTGTCACCGACCTTCATGTCGATGGCGGCGCGGTCCTCGGCGCCTTCGGCCAGGGCGGGGATGAGGGTCTTCTCGATGGTGGCGATGTCCATGTCTTCCTCGGCGCGCGTGGGGCGCTGTGGCCGGTGCCCAAAGCGAGCACGGCGCGAACCGCCGGCGCTTAGCCGGAAAGCCGACTCCAGGCAAGGCGCTTTGCTCAGTCCGGGTCGTCGCCCAACAAATCGGGGCGCAGGCGGCGGGTCAGCTCCAGGGACCGGGCGGCGCGCCACTCCCGGACCTGCTGGTGGTGGCCCGAGAGCAGCACCTCGGGGACCTCCCAGCCCTGGTAGCTGCGCGGCCGCGTGTACTGGGGCGCCTCCAGCCGCAGGTGCTCTCCCTCGCGGGCGGTGAAGCTCTCCTCGTCCAGGCTGCCGGCGTTCCCCAGCACCCCGGGGACCAGCCGGGCCACGGCGTCGAGCACCACCAACGCGGCCAGCTCCCCGCCGGTCAGGACGTAGTCCCCGATGCTGAGCGACTCGTCCACGAGGTGGTCGCGCACCCTGGCGTCGACCCCCTCGTAATGACCGCAGATCAGGACGAGCTGCGAGATCGTCGAGAGCCGGACCGCGTCCGCCTGTCGGAAGCGGGGCGCGGCGGGATCCAGCAGCACCGTCCGGCAGCCCGGCGTGCGCACCGCTTGAATGGCCCGATCGACCACGTCCACCTTCAGGACCATGCCGCTGCCGCCGCCGTAGGGGGCGTCGTCCGCCTGCCGCCGAGCGCCTCCGGCCCACTGGCGGAGGTCGTGCACCCGGACGTCGATCAAGCCGGCGGCCCGGGCCCGTCCGAGGATCGACACCGAAGCCGGAGCCTCGCAGATCGCCGGGTGCAGGGTGATCAGGTCGAAGCGCATCCGGCTCAGGCCTGGAGCGGCGGGAGCTCGTCCACGGCGTCGTCCTGGACCACGACCAGGCCGGGCAGCTCGGGGCTCGTGATGCGCACCTGGACGAGGTTTCGGGCCAGCACCGGCAGGGCCCGCTCGATCTCACCGTCCCGAAGCAGCCAGACGTCCACCTCGGCCGTGTCGAAGATCTCGACGATGCGGCCCAGCGGCCTGCCCGAGACGGTCTGCACCGGCAGCCCCAGCAGGTCCCGGTGGTACCAGGCGCCCGGCTCGGGAGGAGGCAGGTCGGCCGCCGCCACCACCACCTCCCAGCCGTCCAGCAGGGCGGCCTGCTCGCGGTCCTCGAGCCCCGGGACCGAGGCGAGGATGCGCTTGCCTCCGCCGGGCCGCAGGGTGATCGACACCGAGCGCTGCTGTCCCGTCGGCGAGATCAGGCGCGCCGCCACGGTCCGCCCCACCAGGTCGGAGGCCTGGTTGTAGAGGAAGACCTTGAACTCGCCACGGATCCCGTGGACCCCGTTCACCCGCCCGATGCGCACATCGTCCGAGCTGAAACGAGGCCCGGGGGGCTTCGGTCGAGGAGCGGCACCGTCGGGATTGCCCACGGTTCCGGCTTATTCCTCGCCCTGGTCGGCTTGCTCGGTCGGGGCGTTGGGGTCGACCACGTCCACCACGGCCCGCTGCTGCCCCGAGGAGGCCGAGACGACCGCCTGGATGGAGCTGAGCAGGGCGCGATCATCGGCCAGCAGGCGATCCCGATCGGCGTCGGAGACATGAACCTCGAACAGCACCGAGGCCCGGCCTTCGACCACCCCGATGGAGATCTGGTCGAGGTCGTTGAGCACCGAGCGGAGCGTGAACTCTACGAGATCGCGCACCGGCTCAACCCTGGGCTTCGGCGGTCTTGCGGGCCCGCGCGATCAGGCTGGCCACCGTGTCGGAGGGCTGAGCGCCCACGCCGATCCAGTAGTCGACCCGGTCCAGGTCGAGCTTCAGGGCGCCGGGGTTGGTCATCGGGTCGTAGTGGCCCAGCAGCTCGATGCTGCGACCGTCACGGGGCGAGCGGGAGTCCGCCGCGATGATGCGGTAGAAAGGACGCTTCTTGCGGCCAAGGCGGGTCAGGCGGAGGCGAACGGCCATGGGGGCAGCTCCGGGCCGTCGTACAAGCGACAGCGGGAAGGAGAGACACGCCCGAGAGGGGCATGCGAGGATCCGGCGGGCTGTATTGACGGGGAGGCGATCCGTCAAGCCTGCTCAGAGAGGGATGTTGCCGTGCTTGCGAGGGGGGTTGCGATCCCGCTTGCCGCGCAGGCTGTCGAAGGCCTCCACCAGCCGGGCGCGGGTGGTCGAGGGCACCAGGACCTCGTCGATGAAGCCCAGGGCGGCCGCGCCGTAGGGGTTGGCGAACATCTCCTTGTACTCGGCGACCAGCTCGGTGCGGCGCTGGACGGGGTCCTCGGCCGCCTCGAGCTCACGCCGGAAGATGATGTTGACCGCGCCATCGGAGCCCATGACGGCGATCTCGGCCGTCGGCCAAGCGTAGACCATATCGGCGCCCATTTCCTGGCTGCACATGGCCAGGTAG
>DDSR01000393.1 GCA_002343455.1 Deltaproteobacteria bacterium UBA2385
AGCGAGGGGGGCGCTCGGGGGGGTGATCCTCGGGCCTCCCCCCGGCGGCGGGGAGGGCCTCGGCGTCGAGCGAGAAGGCGCCCAGGCCGAAGAGGGCCCACAGGGGCTCGGCGAGGGCGGCGGTGGAGAGTGCCGCCCGCTGGGCCTCGGCGCGGGCAGCCTCGTCCTCGCGACCCTGGGCGCGGGCCACGCGGAGCCAGAGCGCGCTCTGGGCGAGGGCCTGGGCCAGCTCGACCCGGTCCTGAGGCGGCGAGCTGAGGGCCAGCAGCAGGTCGTCGGAGCGGTCAGGGTGGACCTGGGCGAAGGCGAGCAGCTCGAAGGGGTCGCTGCGCTCGCGCAGCCGGGTGCGCAGGGCCCGCGCGGGGGCGTCGACCCGGCTGGGGGCGGGAGGGCTCAGCCAGCCCTGGGCCTGGAGGCGGAGGGCCTCGTCGTCGGCGGTGGTCCGCAGCTGGGGCAGGGCCTCGAGCAGGGCCCGCGCCGGGTCGGGGCGGTCGGCGAGCAGCTCGGTCAGGACCCGCCAGCCGGTGATGGTGGGGGAGGCCGGGACGAGCTCGGCGGCGCGCTCGAAGCGGGTGCGGGCGGCGTCGTGGTCCTGGGCAGCCAGGAAGCCCCGGCCCTGGAGCAGCAGCAGGGCGGCCTCGGCCTGGGCGAGGTCCTCGGTGGGCAGGCCCGCGGCCAGCGCGGCGAGGCGGGCTTCGCCGACCAGCAGGCGGGGGCGGGCGGCGAGCTCCGGGTTGAGGGCGCCGGGGGCGTCCAGGCGGAGCTGGGCGGTCATGGCGGAAGGCGCGGGCGCCCAGCTGCCCATCGAGGCCCCGATGGCGGCCCAGATCGCCTCCAGCATGGCCTCGGGCTGACCGGCGTGGGCCTCCAATTCCGACATGGCCAGCCAGGCGGCGGTCCAGCGGGGATCGTCGTCGGCCGAGGCGTACAGGCGCGCGCGCAGGGCGAGGAGCGCGGCGGGGTCGGGCTCGGTCGCGACGCCCACCAGGGTGAGCCCCCCCGGCTGCGCCCGCGCCTGGTCGAGCAGGCCCCGGGCGAGGCTCCAGCTGGCCGCCGCGGCGAGGTCCAGGTCGAGGTGATCGAGCAGCGGGAGGAGCATGGCGCGGCTGGCGTCGAGGCTGCCCCCGCGACGGGCGCGCTCGGCGGTGAGCAGGGCCCGCAGGGGCTCGGCCGGGGCCTGGGCATCGGTGGGCCCCTGGCGGAGGAGGATCTGCGCGGGAAGCGCCTCTCCGGCTTCGCCGGGGAGCTCAGAGAGGCGGCCCTGCCAGAGCCGGATCGCGGCGAGGCTGCGGGTCCCGAAGGGGCCCCGAAGGTCGGCCAGCGCCTGCTCGGCCCGCTCGAAGCGCCCGTAGGAGGTGCTGGCCAGGACCAGGGCCATGCGGGCCCGCTCGCCGGCGAGGTCGGCGCGCTTCGCCCGGGCGTCGAGCCAGTCCAGGTGGGCCTGGGCGCCCAGGGCTCCCGCTTCGAGGCTGAGCCGCTGGGCCTCCAGCTCGGCCTCGCTCCGGGCGTCCATTCGCGCCAGGGCCTGGTCGACCTCGTCGGTCCAGGCGGCGGACCAGGCGGCCCTCTGCAGGTGCTCGGCGGCCCGCTCTCGCTCCTTCAGGCGCTGGAGGAGGTCGGGGTGGGCGTCGGCCTGGGCGGCGATCTCCTCGGCCTGGTGGACGAACACGGCGGGGAGGAAGAGCCAGGCGGCTCCCAGGCCGAGGGCCACGGCAGCGGCGGCCAGCAAGGGCCCGCGTCGGGTGGTGGACATGGCGGGAGGGTATCGCGGCGCTCCGCGTGGAGGTGCCTGCCGCTCGCTTCTCCGATTCATGATACCCCTGGCCGCCCGCCCCGAGGTCGCCATGTCCACCCCTCCGGAACGCACCGAGCTGCTCTACACGGGCAAGGCGAAGCAGGTCTTCGCCACCACCGATCCCGATCTGCTCTGGATCCACTTCACGGACGGCGCGACCGCCTTCAACGGCGTCAAGCGGGCGACCATCACCGACAAGGGCCGGATCAACGCGCAGATCAGCGCCGGGCTCTTCGAGCGGGTCGAGGCGGCCGGGGTCGCCACCCACCTCGTCCAGGCGATCGGGCCCGCCGACCACCTCGTGCATCGGCTGGAGATCATCCCGGTCGAGGTCGTGGTGCGCAACATCGCCGCCGGCTCCCTCTCCAAGCGGCTGGCCATCCCCGAGGGCACCGCGCTGCCCCGGCCTCTGGTCGAGTTCTTCTACAAGTCCGACGAGCTCAACGATCCGCTGATCACCGACGACCAGGCCCTGCTCTTCGGCTGGGCGCGGGCCTGGGAGCTGGCCTACCTGCGGGACGCGGCCCTGCGCGTCAACGACCTGCTGTGCGGGTTCTGGGACGGCCTGGACATCACCCTGGTCGACTTCAAGCTGGAGTTCGGCCGGGCCCTGGGTCGGGGCCGCGGGGGGCAGATCCTGCTGGCCGACGAGATCACGCCGGACGGCTCGCGACTGTGGGAGAAGGGGACCCTGCGCAAGCTGGACAAGGACGTCTTCCGCCGCGACCTGGGCGACCTGGGCGACACCTACCGCGAGCTGTTCGAGCGGGTCTTTGGCGAGGCAGCGGGTCGATGAAGTCGGCGGACGCCGAGCAGGTCCCGATGGACAAGTTCCGCGAGGAGTGTGGGGTCTTCGGCATCTTCGGCGCCAGCGAGGCGGCCAACCTCAGCTACCTGGGCCTTCACGCCCTCCAGCACCGGGGCCAGGAGGGGGCGGGCATCGCCGCCTCCGACGGACAGCTCCTGCGGCTGCGGCGCGGCCGGGGGCTGGTCAGCGACGTCTTCGCCGGGCCCGACATCGCCGGGCTGCGCGGCCACGCGGCGATTGGCCATGTGCGCTACTCGACCACCGGCGAGGACACCCTGCGCAATGTGCAGCCCTTCGTGGTGCGCTACCAGCGCGGGCAGCTCGGCATCGCCCACAACGGCAACCTGACCAACGCCTCGCTCCTGCGGGACGAGCTGGAGCGGCGGGGCAGCATCTTCGGGACCTCCTCGGACACCGAGGTGATCCTCCACCTGATCGCCGCCAGCCAGCAGACCACCTTCATCAACCGGCTGGTGGAGGCCCTCTCCCGGGTCGAAGGCGCCTACAGCCTGGTCCTGCTGACCGAGGCGACGCTGGTGGCGGTGCGCGACCCGCACGGCTTCCGGCCCCTGGTCCTGGGCCGTCGGGGGGACGCCTGGGTCGTGGCCAGCGAGACCTGCGCCCTGGACCTGATCGAGGCGCGCTACGTGCGCGAGATCGAGCCCGGCGAGATGGTCATCGTCGACGCCCAGGGCATGCAGAGCCTGCGGCCCTTCCCGCGCCGCCCGCGCCGCGCCTGCGTCTTCGAGCACATCTACTTCGCCCGACCCGACTCGCGGGTCTTCGGGCGCAGCGTCTACGAGACCCGCCTGGAGCTGGGTCGGCTGCTGGCCCTGGAGCACCCCGCCGAGGCGGATGTGGTGGTCCCGGTGCCGGACTCGGGGGTCACCGGGGCGCTGGGCTACGCCGCGCAGAGCGGGATCCCCTACCAGCGGGGCCTGCTGCGCAGCCACTATGTCGGCCGGACCTTCATCGAGCCCAGCCAGCAGATCCGCGACTTTGGGGTCAAGCTGAAGCTGGCGCCGGTGCGGGCGGTGCTGGAGGGCAAGCGGGTGGTGGTGGTCGACGACTCCATCGTGCGCGGCACGACCTCGCGCAAGATCGTCCGCATGCTGCGGGACGCGGGCGCGACCCAGGTGCACCTGCGCATCACGGCGCCGCCGACCCGCGGCAGCTGCTTCTACGGGGTCGACACCCCCAGCACCGACGAGCTGGTCGCCCACCGCCACGACGTCGAGAGCATTCGCGAGATGCTGGGCGCCGACAGCCTGGGCTACCTGTCGCTGGAGTCGCTGCAGCTGGCCGAGGGCGAGGACAAGGGCCGCTTCTGCGAGGCCTGCTTCTCGCTGGACTACCCGGTCGATCCGCGGCCCGAGGATCGGGTCGCGCAGGTCCCGCTGTTCAAAGGCGAGGGCTGAGCCTGCCGCACCTCTCCTCAGGCGCATGCGCTATGCTCGCACGGCTCTCACCCCTCATCGAAGCGGCGCGCGGAAATGAAGAAGGCCATCGGCATCGACCTGGGCACCACGAACACCGTTGTCGCCGTCCTGCAGGACGGCCGACCGCAGGTGGTCGAGGATGATCGCGGCTACCGGGTGCTGCCCTCGGTCCTGAACTTCGACAAGCAGGGTCAGGAGGTGGTCGGGCACGCCGCGCGCAACCGCATCCTGACCGACCCCGACCGCACGGTCTACGCCATCAAGCGCCTGATGGGGCGCCGCTTCGACAGCGAGCAGGCGGTCGAGGCGCGGGGGCGGGTGGGCTACCCGATCGAGCCGGCCAGCGATGGCGGCTGCATGGTGGTGGCGGCGGGTCGCAAGCTGAGCCCGATCGAGGTCAGCGCCAGCATCCTGCGCACCGCCCGCGAGATGGCCGAGCGCGCCCTGGGGCAGCCGGTGGAGGACGCGGTCATCACCGTCCCGGCCTATTTCAACCACCAGCAGCGCTCCGCCACGCTGGAAGCGGCCCGCCTCGCCGGGCTGAACTGCGACCGCCTCGTCAACGAGCCGACCGCCGCGGCGCTGGCCTACGGGTTCCGGCGCGATGTCGATCGGACCTTGCTGGTCTACGACCTCGGCGGCGGGACCTTCGACGTCTCGGTGCTTCACCTCAGCAGCGGGGTCTACGAGATCCTGGCCAGCAAGGGCGACACCTACCTGGGGGGCGAGGACTTCGACTACCGGCTGGTCGATCACCTCGCCGACCAGTTCATGGCCAAGACGAAGATCGACCTGCGCCGCGATCGCATGGCCATGCAGCGCCTGAAGGAGGCGGCCGAGCGCGCCAAGTGCGAGCTGTCCTTCTCGGACAAGACCTCGGTCCTGGTGCCGCGGGTGTCGGGCGAGCACAGCCTGGAGGCGACGATCTCGCGGCTGGAGCTGGAGCGGCTGGTCGAGGACCTGGTGCAGCGCTCGATCGAGGTGACGCGGCGCTCGGTGACCGAGGCCGGGCTGAACCTCTCGGACATCGACGATGTGATCCTGGTGGGCGGGCAGACCCGGATGCCGCGTGTGCGCGAGATGATCTCGGGCCTCTTCGGCAAGGAGCCCAGCCGCGGCGTTCACCCCGAAGAGGTGGTGGCGATCGGGGCGGCGGTGCACGCCGCGACCATCGTCGACGACGACGCGCCGGTCCACGTGCTGATCGACCTGACCCCCTTCGACCTCGGCATCGACGTGGCCGGGGGGCTCTTCCAGACGGTGGTCTCGCGCAACACCCACATCCCCGCGACCGAGACCCGGACCTTCGCGACCTCGCGGGAGAACCAGACCAGCGTGCGCATCACGGTGCGCCAGGGCGAGAGTCGGTTCGCCGACGAGAACGAGTTCCTGGGCGAGTTCCGGATGGAGGGGCTGTCGCCGGCCCCGCGGATGGAGACCAAGGTCGAGGTGACCTTCCGCATCGACAGCAGCGGCATGCTGCACGTGTCGGCGATGGAGCCCGGCGTGGGCGAGGCGCGCAAGATCACGGTGCGCAACTACGCCGAGGTGGCCCAGTCGCGCGGCGCGGTCCAGGCCCGGGTCGACGGTGGCCAGCCGCGCGTAGCCAGCGACGACCGGGACGTCCCCGTCTCGGTGTCGAAGAAGGGGAAGGCCGCGGCCCCAAAGAAGGCCACCGAGAAGAAGGGCCTCTTCGCCAGCCTGCTCGGCGGTCGCTCCAAGCCCAAGGACTCCAAGCCCGCTCCCGCTCCGCCGGCCGAGGCCCCGCGCCCCGATCCGGCCCCGCTCGCGGCGGCGCAGATCGCGGAGCTGCCGCCGGCTCCTCCCGCGGACCGGCGGATCAACCTCCCGGCGCCCACGGCGACCGACGAGCTCGAAGAGTTCGACACCGCCGCGCTCGAAGCCTACGAGGGCGAGCTGGTGGACGAGATGTCGGTCCACCCCGGCGGGCACTCCGGCCGAGAAGAGCAGGCCTCGATCGGGCTCGCCGGGAGCTCGGCCAGCGCTTGGGCGACCGAAGAGGACGCCTTCGCCTTGCCCTCGTTCGACGACGAGGACGAGGACGATCAGCCGGCGCCGGTGGGGCTGGCCGGGGGAGGCTTCGAGCCTGAGGTCGACCACGAGATCTTCGCCCTGCCCGAGGACTTCGGCGAGGCATTGGACTCGCTGGACGAGGACGACGCTGGCAAGGAGGACGACCTCTTCGCCCTGGACGGCGACGACCTGGACCTCCTGGGCGAGGACCCCTTCGAGGAGCTCGACGTGGGCTTGCTCGCCGAGATCGGCGTGGCGATGGACGAGCCCTCGGCCCCCGCGGCCTCGCCGGCCCCCGGGAACGACGCCGACGAGACCGTGCAGCCGCTGGACGAGGACGAGCCGCTCTTCCTGCCGCCGCCCGAGCCGGTCGCCGAGTCCACCAAGGGGGGGATGGGAAACCTGGGCTTCGACGACGACGCCTCGGACCGCTCGATCGATCCCTTCATGGACTCCAACCTCTTCAGCTTGCCCGCGGCCCTCTCCGAGCGCTCGGCGCCGCAGTTCGACAACGACGAGCGGACCGAGATCTTCGCGCGCTCGCCCGGCCCTGGCGCCAGCAGCAGCACCTCTCGGCATCGTCGGCGCAAGCCGGCCCGCTTGAAGCTGGCCTACCGCAACATCGAGTCGATGGTCGGCGAGTACCGCGAGAACCTGCGCCGCGGCGGCTGCTTCGTGAAGACGGGCAAGCCGCTGCCGGTCGGCCGCGAGTGCGTGATCGAGGTGCGGGCCCCCTCCATGCACGAGCCCTTGTGCATCTCGGGCGTCGTGACCTGGTCCAGCGTCGGCCTGTCTACGCTGCCCACCGGCCAGGACCCGGGGATGGGCATCGAGTACCGGCTGGACGAGATCGAGCGGGCCGAGATCGAGCGGGTGCTCTCGGGGCTGACGGGCTGAGGCTCAGATCCCCAGGCCGCCGTCGACCACCCACTCCTGACCGGTGACGAAGCTGGCGGCGTCCGAGGCGAGGAAGCGCACGACGCGCGCGACCTCTTCGGGCTGACCGAGGCGTCGCATCGGGACGGCCTGGACGACGCCCTCGACGATGCGGGGGTCCATGGCGCGGACCATCTCGGTGTCGATGAAGCCGGGGGCGACGCAGTTGACGCGGATGCTGCGCTTGGCGAGCTCCTTGGCCAGGGAGCGGCTCATCGCCGCGACGGCGGCCTTGCTGGCGGCGTAGTTGGCCTGGCCGGCGTTGCCGCGCGTGCCCGAGACGCTGGTGATGTTGACGATGCTGCCGCGCCGCTGGCGGAGCATGGTCGTCGCTGCCGCACGGCAGAGGCGGAAGACGGCGTTGAGGTTGGTGTCGAGCACCTGGTCCCAGTCGTCGTCCGACATCCGCAACATCAGGGTGTCGCGGGTGATGCCGGCGTTGTTGACCAGGATGTCCAGCGAGCCCCGCGCTTCGGCGGCGGCGATCAAGGCCTGGCAGCCTTGCGCGCTGGAGAGGTCGGCCTGGACGGCCTGCCCTCCGACCTGCTGGGCGAGCGCCTCAGCGGACTCGGCGCTGCGGTTGTAGCCGATGATTACCGTGGCTCCACCGGCAGCCAGCTCCTGCACGATGGCACGGCCGATGCCTCGGCCGCCCCCCGTGACCAGCGCCACCCGTCCGCTGAGGTCCATCGGCAGCCTATTCCTTGACCCGGCTGACGTAGCTGTTGGTCCGGGTGTCGACCCGGATCCGCTCGCCCTGCTCGACGAAGAGCGGCACGGCGACCACGGCGCCGCAGGCCAGGGTGGCCGGCTTGGTCGCGCCGGTGGCGGTGTTGCCGCGCACGCCGGGCTCGCAGTACTCGATCACGTCGTCGATGAAGTTCGGCAGCTCGATGTTGACCGGGCGGTCCTTGTAGAACAGCACCATGACCTCGAGGCTCTCGGTCAGGAAGGGCGCCTCGTCCTTGAGCGCGTCGGTGGGGATGGCCACCTGCGCGAAGGTCTCGGTGTTCATGAAGTGGAAGAACTCGTCATCGGAGTAGAGGAACTGCATCGGGCGGTCCTCGACGTCGGCGGCGTCGACCTTCTCGCCGCTGCGGAAGGTGCGCTCGATGACGGAGCCGTTGAGCATGTTCTTGAGCTTGGTGCGGGTGAAGGCGGTGCCCTTGCCCGGCTTCACGAACTGGAAGTAGGTGATGATGAAGGGCTGACCGTCGAGCTCGATCTTGATGCCGTTGCGGAACTGCGAGGTGTCGTACTGCGAAGCCATGGGGATGCCTGGGAATGGAGGGGGACAAACGCGGCCCCGGTCCTGGGTTCGCGTCGGCTGGGATAGAGCAGAGGCGAGCGGCTCATCCCGGAGGCGAGGCTGTGTATCACGACAACGGCCGCGGCGGGCGCATCATGGGGCGAGTGGAGGCGCTGCTGCGCTTTCCGGAGCTGAGCGAGGAGCTCTGGCGCAAGGCCGACGCCTCGTTCCCGGTGCGCATCACCCGGAGCTGGGCGGAGCGCATCCAGGACCTCGCGGACCCCCTGGCTCGGCAGGCCCTCCCCGACGCCGCCGAGCTGGTCGCCGACGACCAGGACATCGTCGACCCGGTCGGCGATCGGCTGCGTCGACCGGTGCCCTGGGTGGTGCGGAAGCACCCCGATCGGGTGCTGCTGCTGATGACCCGGCGCTGCCACCTGTACTGCCGCTACTGCTTCCGGCGCGACGACGAGGGGCCCGAGGACCCCAGCCCCGAAGAGCTCGCCCGGGCGCTGGACTACGTCCGCGTCAGCGGCGCGCGGGAGCTCATCCTGAGCGGGGGGGATCCGCTGGCGGTCAGCGACGCGCGGCTGTTCTCGGTGCTCGACGCGGTGCGCGCCTCGGTGGGACATGTGCGCATCCACACGCGCGCGCCGATCACGGCTCCCTTTCGGGTGAGCGCCGAGCTGGTCGAGGGCCTGCGGCAGCGCGGCCCGATCTGGATGCTGGTCCACTGCAACCACCCCGACGAGCTCACGGCCGAGGTCAGGGCGGCCCTGGCGCGGCTCTCGGACGCGGGGATCCCGCTGCTCTGCCAGTCGGTGCTGCTGGCTGGGGTCAACGACGACCTGGAGACCCTGGTCCGGCTGAGCGAGGCCCTGCTCTCGGCCCGGGTCTACCCCTACTACCTGCACCACCCCGACCCGGTTCCGGGCAACGCGGCCTTTCGGCTCAGCATGGAGCGGGGGCTGGAGCTGCACCGGGCCCTGGGCCGTCGGGTGAGCGGGATCGGGCTGCCGCGCTACATGGTGGATCCCCCGGATGGGCTCGGCAAGATCGAGGTCGCGGAGTGGGTGCGAGCGGGTGGCCGCTCCCCTGTGGAATGATGGGGCGATCGCCCCCGTGCTTGGAGCTGCCATGGCCATTCGCCGCGTCACCCACACCTACCGCACCGTCGTGGAGTTCCTCGAAGACCACGCCGGGACCCTGGGGCAGGGCGGCCTGCTCCTCCCCGCGGGCACGGTCAGCGGCGAGCTCGCCGCCGAGCTGAAGCTCGATCTCCTGGTGCCGCCGCTGGGCCGCTTGGGGCCGATCGACGCCCAGGTGGTCCACCGGGGCAGCGACGGGAGCGTCGCCCTCCGCATCGCCGAGTGGCCCGCCCCCGTGACCCAGCGGATCGACGAGCTGCACGCCGCGGTCAAGGATCTGAAGGCCTGGTGGCTGGCCAGCGGGCAGGTCGCCGCCGCAGGCCGCGGGGAGCGCCGGCAGGCAGAGGCTGCACAGGGGAAGCCCGCACCCCAGGCGGCTCCGGCCGGCGCCAATGGGGGCCGGGGGATCCCGGTCCCAGACCTGGGCGATCGGGCCCCGGACGCCCAGGGGAAGGGCACGCTGGACGAGCTGCGCGCGCTGTTCACCCGGCTCGCGGTGGATCGGTCCAGCGGCCTCTTCACCCACCGCTCGCCCGGCGGACGAGTCCGTCGGGGCTTCTGGAGCCAGGGTGGGCCGGTCGCCTGGCGCAGCGACCCGATCGACGAGAGCGAGGTCCTGGGCGTCCTGCTCTACAAGGCCGAGCAGCTCACCCGTGAGCAGCTCAGCGAGTCCCTGGAGATCATGCAGCGAGACGGGTGCCGGCAGGGCGACGCGCTGATCTCGATGGGCCTGATGTCCTTTCCGCAGCTGGTCATGGTGCTGGGCAAGCAGTGCGAGTTCGTGCTCCAGCGGGTGCTCAGCGAGCCCGCCGGCAGCTGGACCTTCCACCACCTCGACACGATGCCCGAGCGCTTCCTGCCCTCGCCGATCCGCGTGCCCGCGATGATCTTCCGGACCCTCTTCCAGCAGGCCCGCTCGCTGAAGGGTGACCAGGTCTACGAGGGCCTGCAGCCCTACCTGGACCAGTACGTCTACCTGCCCGAGGCCTCCATCGAGCTCATCCCCGAGATGCGCTTCGGTCCCCAGGAGGGCCGGCTGGTGGAGACGATCCGCGCCGGATCCTGGCGGCTGCGCGAGCTCTACGCGGTCTCGCCCATGTCGCGCTCGCTCACGGCGGCGGCCATGCTGGCCTTCAAGCAGCTCGAGTTCGTCGCCTACAAGACGCAGCAGGACGACACCCGGCTCCTGGCCGGTCTCTCGACCGTGCTCGCCCGCAAGAAGTCCCAGATCCTCAAGGGCACCCACTTCGAGGTGCTGGAGGTCCACTGGATCTGCGTCGGTGAGGAGGTCGAGGTCGCCTACAAGCGGCTGAAGGAGGAGTACACCGTCGAGCGCTTCCGCAAGCTGGGGCCCGAGGCGGTCAAGGACTGCGAGCTGATCAACGCTCGCCTGGACGAGGGGCGAAGGGTGCTGACCGACGAGCACCGGCGCCGTGAGTACCGCAAGGAGGTCATCGAAGAGACGAAGATCGCGACCTCGGCCGAGCTGCTGGACCGGCAGGGCGAGATGGCCCTGATGCGCAACGACCGCAAGGCGGCGCAGACCTGCTACGGCAAGGCGGCCGAGCTGGTGCCTGGCAACGCCTCGTACCGGGCCTCCTTCGCACGTGCGAAGGGCCTGAGCGGGTAGTCCCGCCCAGGCCCCTGAGCCTGAGTTCGCCTGGGAGGCGGTCTCAGTGGTGGGCGTGCTTGGGGTGCACGTGCACGTGGTTCGGGTCGGGCTGCATATAGGGGTCGCTGACCGGGATCGCCGGGATCTTGCTGAGGATCGCCGTGGTCCCCAGGGCGAAGAAGCCCAGGAAGCCGATGCCCATGCCCACCGTGAGGAGGAGCGGGGTCACGAGGTCGGGCTCCATCTGGACGGAGGGCATCACCACCCAGAAGCGCTCCAGGAAGATGCCCACGGCGATCACGCTGGTGATGGCGAGGTAGGCCGAGGGGATCTTCTTGATGCCGCGGGAGAGCAGGGTGGCGAAGGGCACCAGGAAGCAGAGGGTCACGACCACCAGGTAGAGGTCCGACCAGGGCTTGAGCTCGGTCCGCAGCAGGATGAAGCCGATCTCCTCGGTCATGTTGCCGTACCAGATGGCCAGGTACTGGGCGAAGGAGGTGTAGCCCCAGAACATGGTGAACCCGAAGGTCATCTTCCCGAGGTCATGGTACACATTGGTCGTGATGAACTTCTCGACACCCAGCCAGCGACGGGTGGACAGCGAGAGGATGGCGATCGCGACCAGGCCGCTCCAGAAGGCGCTGGCGAAGTACCAGGCCGGGAACATGTTGGCGAACCAGTGCGGCGCCAGGCTCATCGAGAGGTCGATGGCCATCATCGAGAAGACCAGCGAGTAGAACAGGGCCATGAAGGGGCTGAGGAAGACCCCTCGCTCGCGGGCCTGCTCGATCTCCTCGGCGTCGCCCTTCCAGTTGCGGGTGAGGCTGGCCCAGAAGGCGGGGGCCTTGTCGCCGAGCACCTTGGCCGCGACGCCGAGGTCGGGGCGGAGGCTGTTGCGGATGAAGGCCAGCGAGAGCAGGCCGAGCACGCCCAGGCCGATCGCGAGGCGGGCGACGAAGAAGCCGGGCTGCAGGTAGATGTCCTTGTGCTTGGGCATCTGCTCGTGCATCCAGGGGTAGATGTCCAGGCCGCCGATCAGGAAGAACAGCATCAGCAGGACATACATGGCCGGGAACATCAGGCCCAGCACCTCGGCGTAGCGCTTGATGGGGCGACCCCAGCGCGCACCAACGACCGTCATCGCCACCGGCAGCATCACGGCGCCCTGGGCCAGTCCGGCCCAGAACATGAAGTTGCTGATGAAGCTGGCCAGGGCCAGCTCGCGGTGCATGGCGAAGCCGAAGCCGAAGGTGGCGAGTCCGATCAGGATCCCCACGGCTCCCGCCGCCTTGACCGGGCCCGGGATGGACATCGGGATGGCCAGGATGGCGGGTTTGGTGTCAACAGCGTGTGTTCCCATGGCGCCGATTCCTATTGGGGGTCTGCGGGAGGGGCCGGGGGCGTGGCTGCCGCGCCCTCCATCGTGCGGATGTAGGCGACGACGGCCCACATCTCGTGGTCCGTCATGGCGGCGCCGTAGCGCGGCATGATGGCCCCACCGTTGCGGATGGTCAGGTAGAGGTAGCCGTCCGAGCGGCTGGCCGTGATCGCGCCCGCCCCGCTGAGGTTGGGCGGCGGGATGGGGTAGCGGCGGATGTTGTTGGCCGGGTCGTTCTTGGTGACCGGCGCGCCGCCCTTGCCGTCCACGCCGTGGCAGGTCTGGCAGTAGACGTCGAACATCTTCTTGCCGGTCGCCAGGTCCGCGGCGGTCGGCGCGGTCAGGGGGTTGGTGAGCGCCTGGCCCTGCGGGGTCATGCGGTCGCTGTTGGGCACGTACCGGTCCCGGGTCACCGCCCCATCGGGCAGCGTCATCATGGCCCACTCGTAGGCCCGGTAGAACTGGGCGTCGACCATGTCCCAGTCCCAGGGGAAGGCCGAGGCCGGCGCGGAGAAGCCGAGACCGGCGATCAGCGCGCCGATCATGGCGAGGCGGGGGCGAAGCTCAAGCATCGTCGCGCTCCGTGACAGTGATTTCCTGCGCGCCGAGGTGGGCGAGCTTCTCCTTCCACTGCTCGGCCTGGGCGTCGCTGAGCCCGTTGACCACGAGGCCGAACTTGTCGTCGCTGAGGCGCGGATCCTCGAGCTCGGCCTGGAGGCCGAAGCCGGGCAGGCGGCACATGACGATCAGCCCGATCAGGGTCGCGAGGCAGCCCCAGAGGACGGTGGACTCGAAGGTGATGACCAGAAAGGCCGGGATGGAGACCAGCGGCTTTCCGGCCGGGATGATCATCGGCCAGTTCAGGTGGGTGAACGAGGCCAGTGAGAAGCCCAGCGTGCCGCCGAAGATGGCCCCGGACATGGTGAACCAGCGCACCGGGCTGGGCCGGCCTTCGTAGATGACCTCTTCCAGGTCGTGGCGCGGCAGGGGAGAGGTCGCGACGAAGTCGCTGATCCCGGACTGCTTGACCGCGTGTACGCCGTCGATCATGCAGTCGAGGTGGCCGAAGATGGCCGTGAGGGTCTTGGTGCTCATGCTGCAGCCTCCTCATCCGACTTCAGCGGCGGGCGCAAGAGCTCCTTCACCTCGGCCACGGCCACGGAGGGCATGACCTTGATGAAGAGCAGGAACCAGGTGAAGAACCAGCCGAAGGATCCGATCAGGATGCCCATCTCGACCCAGGTCGGGGCGTAGAAGACCCAGCTGGCGGGGTCGTACTGGTGGGCGAGCGAGCTGGCGATGATGTTGTAGCGCTCGAACCACATGCCGATGTTGATGATGATGGAGACGACGAACAGCACGGCCAGGTTGCGGCGCATGCTCTTCACCCACCAGATCAGCGGCGCGATGCAGTTGCAGAACACCATCATGTAGAAGACCCAGGCGTAGTCCTCACCGGTGGCGCGGAAGACGAAGATCCCCCACTCGTAGGGGTTGTCCGAGTACCAGGCGACGTAGTGCTCGATGGCGTAGGCGTAGGTGAGGATCCCACCGGTCAGCAGGCACATCTTGGCGAGGCTCTCGAAGTGCCAGACGTTGATGTACTCATCCCACTTGAAGACCTTGGACAGCGGCAGCAGCAGCGTGATGACCATCGCGCAGCCGCTGAAGATGGCGCCACCGACGAAGTAGGGCGGGAAGAGGGTGCTGTGCCAGCCCATCGTCTGGGACATGGCGAAGTCCCAGGACACGACGGAGTGGACCGAGAGCACCAGCGGCGTCGCGAAGGCGGCGAAGAAGCCGTAGGCGGCCATGTAGTGGCGCCACTGGCGGTCGGTGCCGCGCCAGCCCAGGGACATATGGGTGTACATCTTCTTGATGAGGCCGCTGGTCTTGTCACGGACGGCGGCGAGGTCGGGGATGAGGCCGATGTAGAAGAAGATGGTCGAGACGCTGAAGTAGGTCGAGACGGCGAAGACGTCCCACATCAGCGGGCTCTTGAAGTTCTGCCAGAGCTCGCGCTGGTTCGGGTAGGGGAACAGCCAGTAGGCGTTCCAGGCCCGGCCGACGTGGATCGCCGGGAACAGGCCGGCCGTCATGACCGCGAAGATCGTCATGGCCTCTGCCGCCCGGTAGACGCCGGTACGCCAGCGGCTTCGGAACAGGAAGAGGATCGCGCTGATCAGCGTGCCGGCATGGCCGATACCGATCCAGAACACGAAGGTCGTGATGTACACGCCCCAGAACACCGGTGGCTGGTAGCCGGCCACGCCCAGTCCGTGGACGAGCTGGACGTACCAGCAGTACCCACCCCAAGCCATGATGGCGAGGGAGAGGCCGAGCAGGCCCAGGTAGGCTGCCGAGGGCTTGAACAGCGGGCGCAGGATGTCGCGTGTGACTGCGCCGTAGGTGATACCGTTCACGGCTGGCTCCGCTCGAATCAGTGGTGATCGCCGCCGGACTTGGCAGGATCATGGGAACCGGTCCCATGGTCTTCGCCCTGTCCGCCGTGGTGGGCGAGGCTGGGGATGTGGTTGATGCGCGCGAGGTAGCGCACGCCGGGCTTGTTGTTCAGCTCGCCCAGCATCGCGTAGGCGCGAGGCTCGGCGAACTGCCTGGCGACCGTGCTCTCCGGCACCTTGGCGTTGCCGAAGACCATCGCGTCGGCCGGGCAGGCCTTGGCGCAGGCGGTCAGCTCGTCGAGCGCCTCGTGCGGAACGGTGACCGTGAAGCCCTGGTCCCGGTAGCGGTCCTTGATCTCGCGCGTGCGCTGCACACAGAAGGTGCACTTCTCCATCACGCCCATGTCCCGGGTGGAGACCTCGGGGTTGAGCATGAGGTTGAAGCTGTCGGGCCAGCGGTAGGTGTGGAAGTTGAACCGCCGCGCGGTGTAGGGGCAGTTGTTCGCGCAGTAGCGCGTGCCCACACACCGGTTGTAGATCATGGCGTTGAGGCCGTCGATGTTGTGGTAGGTCGCCAGGACCGGGCAGACGCCCTCGCAGGGCGCGTGGCTGCACTGCTGGCACATTACCGGCTGGAAGCGCACATCGGGGGTCTCGCCGTCGCCCTCCCAGTAGCGGGAGAGGCGGATCCAGCCCATGTAGCGGGACTTGGCGAACTGCTCGGGGCCGACGACCGGGATGTTGTTCTCGGAGTGGCAGGCCGTCATGCAGGCGCCGCAGCCCGTACAGCGGTTCAGATCGACCGCCATCGCGAAGCGGTAGGTCGGGTGGTTGGGCTCGGGGAACATGTCGTTCAGCCCGGCCTTGGTCAGCCGCTCATCCACGGGGGGGTGGTGGTGGGGCAGGATGCTGCCCGGCTTGTCGCCCGTCCCGAGGTCGTCCTTGGAGACGACGTAGTTGATGTAGCGACCCTGCTGGTCCAAGCTGCCCAGGTAGGGCAGGTTGGTGCGCTCCTTCCCGGTCTTGGCCACCGAGCCCTTGGTCGTGACGAAGCGCATGGCCCCGCCGCGGTCCGTCGCCGCCGTCAGCAGCCGCATCGGGTTGGCCCCGTAGCGGGTGTACCGGCCGCCCTTCTTCTTGCCGTTGCCGAGCACGACCGCGACCACATCGGGCCGGATGCCCTTGCTGGGGAACCAGTCGACCTCGATCTCGGCGCCGTTCGCCGAGACCTTGACCGTGTCGGTCTTGGTCAGGCCGAGCTTCTCGGCCGTGCTGGGGTGGATCTCTGCCCAGGTGGTCCAGGCGTACGAGCTCACCGGCTCGGGGACCTCCTGCGCCCAGGGCTTGTTGGCGTGGCGTCCATCGTGGAGGAAGGGGTGGGCGAACACCATCAGGGTGTAGGCGCCGTCGCCCGCGGGCGCGCCGTCGACGGTCGGAGCGGCCACCGGGGCGATCGCCGGGGCCGGAGCCTCGGCCACGCCGGGGAAGAAGCCGCCGTCCTTGAGGGTGCTGACCCACCAGCTGTCGAAGTCGCCGCCGGGCTGGCCATGCGTGGCCCAGACCTCGGCCCGCCACCAGGCGACGAGCCAGCTCTTGTAGTCCGGAGCGTCGACGTCGGGCCCCATGATCGCGGCGGGCTGCACCGCCGCGGCCGGGTCCACCGCCAGCTCGGTCGCCGGATCGGCGGGGGGCCGGGTGGGGACCCCTGCGACCTTGGCGAGGCCGAGGAGGATGTCGCCCAGGGCGCGGGTGTCGTGCAGGGGGCGCATGGCCTGCTGCTGGACGACGTAGTGTCCGGTGCGCGCCGTGGCGTCGCCCCAGGTCTCGACCGTGGTGCCCGGCGGCAGGACCCAGGCCCCATCGACCGTGCTCTCGTTCTCTTCGTTGGCGAAGACAACCAGCGTCTCGACCTTGGCCAGCGCGGCCGCGACGTCGATGCCGGTGGGGAGGTTGAAGACGGGATCCAGGTCGTCGATGAAGAGGACCTTGACCTTGCCGGCCGCGCAGTCTTCGAGGAGCAGGCGGACCTGCTCGGTGCTGGCGAAGCCCGCTACGCGGTGCTCGTCGCCGAAGCGCACGGTCTTGCCGATGTTCCCGCAGACCTCGTTGAGGATCATGACCGCGGTGGCCAGGGCGGTGGGATCGGAGGAGTCGGTGGCCGACCCGGGCAGGATCGCGCTGGGGTGCTCGGCCAGCCAGCCAGCCAGCTCTTCGAGCCGCTCGGCGCTGATCCCGCTCTTGGTGGCCACCGCGGCGGGGTCCACCGAGGCGAAGGCCGACGCGGCGGGGCCCGTGTAGGATCGCTTGGTGGCGACCAGCTTCGCGAGCGCCAGGGCGACGTCGACCTCGGCGCCGAGCTGCGGGGAGAGGTGCACGTCCGCGAGGACGCCGGAGCTGCCCAGGCGCTGCGAGACGAAGACGGTCCGGCTGACGAAGCCGCCCTTGGCGGGGTCCCGGCTGTCGGCCCAGCCGCGGCTGTGCTCGACCGGAGAGAGCCAGGAGGCCGTGAAGTCGGCGCCGAAGGAGACGACCGTGTGAGCGGCGGCGAGGTGCCAGGTCGGCAGGTTCTCGACGCCCCAGAGGGCCCGGACCGCGGCGCGCAGCGCGTCGGGACCCAGCGGCTCCCACATCGCGATCCGTCCCCAGCCGGCGCCGAGCACCCGTCCGATCAGCGCGCCCAGGCTGCCCGTCCGAGGACGGCCCAGCCAGGCGATGCCGCCCACGGCACCCTTGAGGGCGCCGCCGATGGTCTGGATGGCCTCGTCCCAGGTGGTCGGCTGACCCGCACGCCGCGGGCCGGTGAAGCGGTCCGGGCTGTAGGTGGCCTGGATGCCCGCGACCCCCTTGGCGCAGATGTTGCCGCCGGAGATGGGCTCCCGGGCGTTCCCCTCGACCTGGGTCACGCGGCCTTCACGAAGGCTGGCGACCACGCCGCAGCCCGCCGAGCACTCGTCGCAGCGGGTCGCGATGTGATTGCGAACCCCCGTGACGACCTGCTCGTCTTGGACGACGTAGGGCAGCACCTTCTCGTAAGGTACGTAGGGGTCTTCGAGGAAATTCAGAGGTGCCGGGATCGGAACGGGCGAGTTGTAGTCGCACCCCGCCGCTGTGGCCGCACCGGCCACGCCCAACGCCTTCAGGAAGTCGCGTCGATCGATCGACATGGCTCCGCTCACTTGTGACAGGTGTAGCAGTCCTTCATCTCGGCCCGGCGGAGCTCCGCCTGTGCGCCGTAGTTCTCGTCCACGCTGGGGTGGGTCTTGTGGCACTCGAGGCACCAACCCATGTTCAGCGAGGAAACACGCTGCGCCACGGTCATGGTCTCCTTGACCTGGCCGTGGCACTCTTCGCATTGCACGCCCGCGGTGACGTGACGCTTGTGGTTGAAGTACACGAAGTCCGGGAGGTCGTGTACCTTCACCCAGGGGATCTCTTCGCCGCGCTCCCAGTAGCCCTTGAGCTTCTCGAGCTCGGGCCGATCCGTCGCGTCCACCACCTTGTGGCAGCCCATGCAGGTCTCGGTCGGCGGGACGCCCGCGTGGATCGACTTGCGGGCCATCGTGTGGCAGTACTCACACTGGATGTTCAGCGTGCCCGCATGAAGCATGTGGGAGTACTGGATGGGCTGCTCGATGATCTCGTTGGGGTCGACCCGACCGAAGGCCACGTGCCGACCCGAAGGGTGCGGCAGCAGGTCGTGGGTGGCGAGGGGAAAGGCCTCGTCCTCGGCCGGGCTGTCAGCCTGGACCTGGCTGTTCCACAGGACCATGGCGCATACGGAGGCCAGGACAGGCGTGGCCAGCATCAGGGTGCGCTTGAGTTGGCTCATTCGATCTCCGGCTGAGGAGAGAGGCGTAAGCCCACCCAGCTCCTCGGAAGGGCGCCGCTCTAATGCCTCCCCGCTGCGCACACAAGGCTCACTTTTCAGCGCGCTCGCCATTTCTGCGTCAGGGCCCCGTCTGGCGGCGGGCGGAGGCCGCCAGAGAGGCCCGCGACCGCGCCGGCCGAGCGTCGGTTAGGCCCGCGGCAGGAGGCTACGATGCGGATGAGTTCTCGATCCCTGGCGGTCGCGCTGGCCCTGCTGCTCTCGTTCGGCTGCCGGACGGCCTCGGCGCCGCCTCCGATCGCGGAGGCTCCCACCCCCGCTTCGGCCGAAGTCCCCGCGGCCCCGACGGCCCTGCCGGCCCCAGCAGCCCCGCCGGCCCTGCCGGCCCCAGCAGCCCTGCCCCTCCAAGAGGTCGACGTCGACGCCCTCTACGCCCAGTGTCGCGAGCGGGTCGAGGGACCCGAAGCCGACGGCGAGTGCAGCACCGACGCGGACTGCCGCACGGGCGGGTGCAGCGGCGAGGTCTGCGCCACGGTCGCCGCGGTCGAGGGCCTGATGGGCACCTGCGAGGTCCTGCCCTGCTTCTCCATCCTGAAGGAGTGCGGCTGCGTCGAGGGGCGCTGCTCCTGGAGCGTCGGTCCGCCCCAGCCCCGGGCCGACACCCCGCCGATCGTGCTGCCGCCCCGCTCCGAGCTGCCGTCTCACTCCGAGCAGCCAGGGGCCTCGACCCCCTCCGCGCCGGAGTAGCCCCGGTGCGCATCACGGGCGGCTCCTTGCGGGGGCGGCAGGTGCCCGCCCCGCCGGTCGACCACGTCCGTCCGACCGCCGAGCGAGTGCGCGAGGCCATCTTCTCGATGTTGGGGCAGGATCTCAGCGGACGGAGCGTCCTGGACGTCTGCGCCGGCTCCGGTCTGCTCGGCTTCGAGGCGCTCAGCCGGGGGGCCTCCTCCCTGACCCTGCTCGATCGTGACCCCCGGGTCCTGGCCCACCTGCGGCGCACAGTGCGGGAGCTGGGCCTCTCGGTCGAATTGCTGGGGGGAGAGGCCGAGCGCCTGCTGCGCGGCGACCGGCGCTGGGACCTGGTCCTGGTCGATCCCCCCTACGCCGATCCGCCCGAGCGCTGGCTGCTGCTGGCGGCACAGGTCTGCTCCTCGACGCTGCTGATCGAGCACCGCGCCGGGGCCGCGCTGCCCCCCGAGGCCGGCGGGCTGCTGCTGGACCGCCAGCGCCGCTACGGCGACAGCGCGGTGGCGATCTACCGACGCGCGGAGGCCGAGGAGCGAGGCGAGGGGAGCTGACCGCTGTCCAGCCAGTCCAGCAGATCGCTGACGATCACGGAGTGGTCGAAGGCCAGCGCCAGCCCCTGCGGTCCGGCCTCCCCTCGGGCCAGCCGGCGCAGCTCCTCGCCGTGTACCACCGCGGCCTCGGCGGCGTCGTCGGCGCCGAGCGCCTCGCCCGGCGCGTCGACGATGTAGACCACGGACATGGTGTGGCGGCGCGGGTCGCGGGAGGGGTCGGAGTAGACGCCGAACAGGCAGCGCAGGCTGCCGACGAGGCCGGTCTCCTCGGTCAGCTCGCGGAGCGCGGCGTCCTCGACCCGCTCGCCCTCGTCCACGAAGCCCCCCGGCAGCGCCCAGCCCTGCGGAGGGTTCCGGCGCCTCACCAGGACCAGGCCCGGCTGGCCCTGGACCTCTCGCAGGACGAGGACATCGACGGTGGGCAGCGGTCCCTTGGGGGGCCAGGACATGGGGAGCTCCAATGCGGCGGGCCCAGCATGATATTCCTCCCCGGGACCGACGTCGCCTTGGACGGGCGGCGCAAATCTCGGGGTGCAGGATGGGTCAGCGGGTGGTGATCGGAGTCGGACCGGACGCGCTGCGTGCGGCCGCGGTGCTGTCGACGGCGGGGCACGCGGTGACCCTGCTGCAAGCGGGACCGGGTGCCAGCGGCCTCGTCCACCCGGATCTTCCTCAGAACACCGGGCGGATGCGCACCAGCGACGAGGTGCGCTCGGTGGCCGAGCAGGTCTTCGGCCCGCTGGTGGAGGCTCCGGGGATCGGGCGCGGGATCCAGCTCGCCGGCCGCACCTGGCACCTGCCGCTGCGCCGTCGGGACGCCCCGGTCTTCGGTCCGGCCGCCTGGCGGCTGCCCCTGGCCATGGGGTTGATCCAGGCGCGCAAGGAGCTCCGCTCCAGCGAGCTGTCCGGCACCGGCAAGGAAGAGCGCAGCTACCGCGACTGGGTGGTCCGCCGGATGGGCGAGCCGGCCTGGCGCCTGCTGCTGCAGCCCTGGGCCAGCCGCCGCTGGGGCGTCCCGGCCGAGCAGCTCGGCGCCGCCCTGGCCCGTCATCACCACGCCATCGCCGACCGCGGCCCCCACCAGGTCGCCGGCGGGCGCAGCCAGGTCTCGCTGGAGGCTGCCGAGCAGGCCATCCTGGCCAGCGGGGGGCAGGTCCGCAGCGGGGTCCGGGTCGAGGGCATCGAGCTGAAGGGGGACCGGGTCGCCTCGGTGCGGCTGGCCGGCGGCGAGCAGGTGCCGGTCGAGGGCCCGCTATGGGTGGCCCGCGGGCCGGCGACGGTGCTCTCCTGGCTGCCCGAGCCCCTGCGCGAGCCGCTGGAGCGGGACGCCGAGGGCCTCGTCAGCGCCGACCTGCTGGTGCTCTGCCTGAAGGGAGAGGTCGACGGCCTGCCCGAAGAGCTGCACGTGCTGGACAAGGACGCCCCCTTCTGGGGCGTGATCTCACCCTACGGCATCAAGGAGTACGCCCTCTTCCTCTCCACCCTGCGCGCGGACCAGCCGACCCCCGACCTCGACGGCCTCGCGCGCGAGTCGGCCGAGGCCGCCCGGCGCCTGGGCATCGGCAGCTTCTCCGACCAGGAGCCCCGGCTGGAGCGGCTGGTCGAGTTCCAACCCGCCTGGACCCAGGGCGCCCACGCCCGCTTTCACAGGCTGGTCAACCTCTTCGAGGACCACGGGATCGTCCTGGTCGGGCGGACCGGCGCCTTCAGCCCGCTGGACGCCGGCGGCGAGGTCGAGCTCGCGCTGGCCCTGCGCGATCAGGACCGGCCGGATCTGCGCGGGGTGCTTCGCCGGATCGCCGATCCCCCCGCGCGGCTGGACGATCTGCGGGTCTCTCTGCGGCCCTTCATTCAGCAATAGGCAGGCCGTACTGCTCGCGCAGCAAGGCGCGGGCCCGGTCGATCCCCCCCTCCAGCCAGGGCAGGCCGTCGGAGCTGAGCGAGCGGGTGTCGACCCGATCCTGCCTCGCCTCCAGCTTCAGCTCGCCCTCCAGCCGGCAGCGGTTCTCGCCCGACAGCCAGATCCGCCAGCGCCAGGCCTCTCCCTGCTGCTCCAGGACGCGCAGCGCGCCGGGGTCCTCCGCCGGGCTCGGACCCAGCGGGTCGCCCAGGCAGGCGCGGAGCAGCAGGGAGGCCGACGACCACTCGGCCTGCCAGGACTCCGGGGGATCCAGGCGGAGCAGCTCCGGGCCGCTCCGCAGCAGCAGCAGGGTGGCGCCCGTGGACTCGCTGCGAAAGCGCTCCAACACGCAGGGCTCCCGGCCCTTGCAGCGGGAGAGGGCCTCGCGGGCGCCGGGCAGGACCGCCCCCTCGGCGACCGACCCTTCAGAGGCAGAGCCCTCGACCCGGTCGGTTCGGGCCCAGAGCTCGGTCGCGGGGACCGACGAGGGCGTGCTCATCGGCGGGGTGGAGACCGTCGGGGGGAGGGCCGGAGGGGGCTCGGACCGACCGCAGGCGCTCAGCCCGCCCGCCAGCAGGATCAGGAGCGGCGAGCCGACGCTCAATAGGCGCTGCTGAGGTTGACGCAGTGGCCGACCGAGAAGCTGCCGCTGATGATCCCGCTGCCGAGCTGGAGCTCGGCCTCTCCGCTGACCTTGGAGTTCTCCTTGACCTTGTCGATGATCAGCAGGCCCGAGCTGACGTCGTCGATGTCGAAGGTGTCGCCCTCGCCGATCAGCCGGGCGGCCGAGACCGGGGAGACGCCCGAGACGTCGAAGGTGCCCTCGACGACGTCGGCGTTGTTGAAGGTGATCTGCAGGATGTCGAAGCTCTGGTCCCAGGGGACCTCGTCTTCGTCGTAGTTCTTGTTGACCCACCACAGATCCATGCAGTCGATGGCTTGGTTGGAGAAGACGATGAAGGGGCCGCCGAAGAAGCCCTGGACGGGGCTGAAGTCGCCTCCGGCGAGGTCTCCACCGATCCCACCGCAGGCGGGCAGGAGGAGCAGAGCGGGGAGGAGGAAGAGCGCGCGCATGGAGACTCCGGGTGCCCGGTGGGGTGGTGGGGGAGGATATGCGGGCCGCTCGTCGGCCACAAGGCTGCGCCGTCGAGGAGAGGGGCCGTGTCCACAGATTGGCGACCGCAGCAGCTGCCTCGGGGGGGAGGGCGGATCCGCCTGGAGCGTCAGGGCGAGCTGGCCGAGCTGGTCCTCGACCACCCGCAGGCGCGCAACGCGGTCGGTCCGGGGATGATGGCCGACCTGGGCGAGGCGGTCGACCGACTGCAGCAGGAGCCGCCCCGAGCGCTGATCCTGCGAGGGGAGGGGAGCGCGGCCTTCTGCGCTGGCGGCGACCTGGCCGCGGTTCGCGGGAGCCTGCTGGGGGAGGGGGCCGCCGCGGGGATGCAGGCCTTCATGTCCGGCTGCCTGGATCGGGTGGAGGCGCTGCCCTGCCCGGTGATCGGTGCGGTCGAGGGGGTGGCCCTGGGCGGTGGTGCCGAGCTGCTGATGGCCTGCGACGTGGTGGTCGCGGGGCGCTCGGCCCGCCTGGGCTTCGTGCAGGCCCGCCTGGGCCTGAGCCCCGGCTGGGGCGGCGGCCTGCGGCTGCTGCGTCGGGTCGGCCGCCGGGCGAGCCTGCGGCTGCTGCTGGAGGCCGAGCCGCTGGAGGCCGAGGCCGCGCGGGGCATCGGCCTGGTGGACGAGGTGGTCGAGGATGGCGAGGCCGCCGCTCGGGCGCGGGCCCTGGCGCTTCAGCTCACCCGCCACCCGCCGCAGGCCGTCGCCGCCGCCCTCCGGCTGGTGCGGACCGGCTCCGCGGACGAAGAGCGGGCCGCCTTCCTGGAGCTGTGGGGCGGCGAGGCCCACCGCCAGGCGCTCGCGTCGCTCCGCCAGGGCCGACGGTGATCCTGCTCTGGCTCGCCCTGGCCTCCTGCTCCTGCCGCCGCACGGGCCCCGCAGCGCCCGTCGAGGACGCCCCCGCGGTCGAGCAGGTCCAGCCCGCCGGCCTCGTGGTCGCCGGGCGGTTCGTCGATGGTCGCTGGGGCTTCTCGGTGCCGGTGCCCGAGGGCTGGGTCGCCCGACCGGGGCGAGACGATGGCAGCATTCGCCTGACCCTCGTCCACGAAGCCTCCGGCAGCTGGCTGGAGGTCTGGGCCTTCAGCGGCGCGGCCGACGGGTTTCGGCCCCGCAGCGGCTGCCGCTGGACCTTCGTGGATCGGGCCCGCTACCGGGACCGTGGCGGCGCCGAGGCGCTGAGCGTGGGGAGCTGCACCCCGCTCCAGCCCGACGGCGCCCTGGTCCAAGGGTGGCTGATCCCCGGGCCAGGCGCGACCGCCCAGGTCGAGCTGCACCTGCCGGAGGGCGCGCTGGCCGAGGGTCGACGAGCGGCAGAGCCGGTGCTTCGGGACCTGCGCTTCGAGCCGGGTCTCGCGGACTAAGCCCCCGGGCGCCGGCGCAGCCCGGCCAGGGCCAGGGGGAGGCCGAGCAGCAGCCAGCCAGAGCCCGGGGCGCGGGAGCCGGAGGCGCAGCCCATGTCGCAGCCGCCGCCGTCTTCGCCGCAGCCGGCGCTGGTGTAGCTGACCGGGCCCAGGGTGGCGTAGGCGCCGAGCCAGTCGCCGGCCGGGCCGGCCGCGGCGGTCTCCAGGCTGGTCAGGCCCAGGCCCTCGATCGAGGGCAGGTTGAAGGCGAGGTCGCCGACCAGGCCGCCGATCAGGCTGCCGACCAGGCTGTCGAAGACGCCCGAGAACTGGGCCTCGATCTCGGCCGAGGCGTCGGGCACGAACTCGTTGTGGGTGACGGAGGGGATGACGTCCTCGCCGCTCAGGGCGACGTTGATCGCCAGGGCGCCGGTCGCGCCGTCCAGCTCGAGGTCGACCCCGGCCAGGGCGTCGAGATCGACCGCCAGGACGCGCGCCATGCGGTTGTCGAGCTCGGCGTAGAACTCCAGCCCCAGCTGCTCGACCTCGATCCCGAGGTCGTGCTCACCGCTGAACTCGAGTGTCGGCGGGGCCTTGGGCCGGGTCTGGAGCACCATCGGAGCGCTGGTGGGGAAGAGCTCGTCGAAGGAGTCGCCCGCCAGCAGCCCCAGCAGGCTGGTGGTGATCGGGATGCCGATGTCGGCGTTCTCGTCCAGCGTGTAGCAGAGCAGGCCGCCGCGCCAGGCGCTGTAGAGGGCCTGGTTGCCGAAGTCGTCGGAGATCAGGATCCCGGCGTGGAAGTCGCTGCCGATCTCGGCCGGCGCGGTGCCCAGGCCGGGCGGCTCGTTGGCCGTCATCAAGGAGCCGCCCATGTCGTAGTCGGCCACGCAGTCCGCGGGCGCCACCGAGGACATGCTCCCGTCCAGGGTCAGGCGCACGCCGGCGGGCTGGATGTCGACCGCCGAGGGGTAGAGCTCCAGCGTCGCTTCGGACCCGGCGAGATCGATGGTCTCGCTGATGGTGAGCGAGGCGAAGGACTCCTCGATCAGGGCCTCGATCTCGGGGCCGAAGTCCGCCACCGCCCCGGCGAGCTGGTCCTCGACCAGCGGCAGGATCAGGTCGAAGATCGAGAGCCCGAAGAAGCCCAGCACATCCTCGACCGTGCCGATCCAGCAGTCGTCGATGACGATGTTGCTGCTGCTGAGGCCGTGCGTCAGGTTGATGGTGCCGACCTGGGCGTCGAGCTGGCGGCTGCTGCCGGAGCCGGTGACCTGCAGGGCCAGCGTCGTGGAGATGTTGGCCGAGAAGGGCGAGACCCAGGCGTCGCAGTCGGTCTCGATGCACTCGACGGCGAGCAGCAGGTTGAGCGGCGAGGCCTCGGAGTTGACGGCGATCTCCATGTCGGCGTCGAGCTGGAGGTAGCCGGACTGCGGGACCAGGCTGGCGCTGGTGATGGCGATGTCGACCGCGCCGTTGGTGAGGCTGTACTCGTAGCCGCCGAGCCAGCACTGGCCGAAGACGCCCTCGTAGGAGTCTCCGACGGCGGGGATCTCCAGGCCGGTCGGGACCAGGGCCGGGAGCAGCGCGGTGATGGCGTCGAAGCCGCCCGGCGTGATGTCGGCGTGGACCGCGCCCTCGATCACGGCGCCCGGAGGATGGAGATCCTGCGCGGCGGCGCTGAGCGGGGCGCCCAGGGCGCAGATACCGAGGAGGGAGCGAAGCGGCAGGAGGAGAGGACGCATTCGAACCTTCGGGGCCGATGGGGAAGGGGCCGAGGGGGCAGGGGAGGGGAGGCGGCGCCAGCGGCCGTCACGCATACCCGCGGATGGTACTCGCGAGCGGTGCGACTTGCACCCGCTTTTCACCTCGACCCGAGCAAACCGGGCCGCTCAACCCAGCTCTCTCAGGAGCGCGTTCATGGCCGCAGCGTCACGAACGTCGAAGAAGCGGGCGCCGGCCGCGCGCGCCATCGCGCCGTCGGTCTCGGGGCGATCTCCGACGTGGACCAGGGCGCCGGTGGGCTGGCCGAGCGCGGCGGCGGCGGCGTACAGCCCGTCGGGGAGGGGCTTCATCGCGCCGAGGCGGCGACAGTCGACGATCGCGGCCCAGCGCTCGGGTCGCAGGGATGGGTGGCGCATCGCCGCCAGCTTGCGCAGGGCGGGGTGGTCGCTGACGACGGCCCTGGCGAAGCCCAGCTGGTCGACCCGGGCGATGAGGCCCAGGACGCCCTCTGGGACGCGGGCGTGCCGGAAGGAGTCGGCCCAGCGGCCGTCGATGACCTCGAGCAGGGCGGTCCGGACCTCGGCGAGGGGGCACCCGCAGCGCGTCGCCACCCGTCGACAGAGCTCCTCGTCCAGGTCAGCCCGGCGCTGACCGCGGAGCTCCTCGAAGCCGGCCTGGAGCTTGGAGTAGATGGCCGGGCGCCGCAGGGCCGCCGGGAGCAGGAAGATCCGCAGCCGGTCCGTGTCGGCGAGGGTCCCGTCCAGGTCGAAGGTGAAGGCCGCCGTGGACACGCTGCGGGAGCCGGGCTGGAGGGTGTGGGAGAGGGCGGTGTGGGCTGGGAACGGGACGGTGTACTTGGGGCGCGGAGGAGCTCTTGACAGCCCCGCGGCGGCGGCATAATCGGTCGACGCTCGACACGGTCGGGCGGCAGCGAGGCCACTCTCTCAAGGCCATGATGTCGTTGAGGATCTTCGGCCAGGTAGCTCAGTCGGTAGAGCAGGGGACTGAAAATCCCCGTGTCGGCGGTTCAACTCCGTCCCTGGCCACCATCCTCGCCCTGCCGCTCCTCGTCGCCTGCCAGGCGGACCCTTGCGACCGGCTCTGTGAGCGGATCGGCAATCGCCTCTCGGAGTGCATCGTCGACTGGCCCATCGGCTGGGAGGACCTCGACGCGACCTCTCGCCAGGACTTCCAGGACAGCTGCCGCGACGGCTGGAGCGAGCAGCGAACCGCGCTGGAGCCCCGGCAGGTCGACGACGCCCTGGAGCAATGCGAGGCCGGCTTGACCGAGCTGGTGGAGATGCGCCGCGACGGCACCGTCTGCGACCAGCTCCGCGCGCTCTACGTGGACTGAGGGCGGGCGGGGCGTCCCCCGGTTCAGTCGTAGTCGACCGCGCGCAGGGAGATCCCCAGCCGCCCGATGCGGTAGTTCAGGTTGCTGCGGGAGATTCCCAGCTGTCGTGCGGCGCGGGCCTGCACGCCGCCGGCGCGCTGCAGCGCCTCGATGATGGTCGCCCGCTCGATGTCGTCCAGGGCGTCAGGGAGGCTCTTGCCGGGTGGGAGGGTGCCGATCGGTGCGCTGGGCCCACCTTCGGGCTCGCTGAGGTCGGACTGGCTGATCTGGACCTTCTCGATCTCTTCGCCGCGGCTGAGCAGCACGGCTCGCTCCAGGGTGTGCTCCAGCTCGCGCACGTTGCCGGGCCAGCGGTGCTTCATCAGCTGATCGAGGGCCGCGGCGCTGAGCCGGCGGGCGGGCCGGTTGTAGCGCTCGGCGAAGCGCTGGAGGAAGTGGTTGGCGAGCAGCGGCAGGTCGTCGAGGCGCTCGTGCAGCGCGGGCACCTCGATGTGGAAGACGTTCAGCCGGTAGTAGAGGTCCTCGCGCAGCCGGCCCGCCTTCACCTCGGCCCGCAGGTTGCGGTTGGTGGCCGCGACCACCCGGACGTCCACCCTGCGGGAGGAGGAGGCGCCGACCCGCTGGATCTCTCCCGACTCCAGGACGCGGAGGAGCTTGACCTGGGTGGACGGGGGGATCTCGCCGATCTCGTCGAGGANNGTGAAGGCCCCTCGCTCGTGGCCGAAGAGCTCGGACTCCAGCAGCCCCTCGGGCAGCGCACCGCAATTCACCGTCACGAAGGGCGCCGAGCGCCGCGGGCTGCGCTGGTGGATGGCGTGGGAGAGGAGCTCCTTGCCGGTGCCGGTCGGGCCGGTGAGCAGGACCAGGGCATCGGAGTCGGCCACCGCCGCCACCTGCTCGTAGACCTCGCGCATGACGGTGGTGTTGCCGATCAGGCTCTCGAAGCCGAAGCGCCCGTCCAGCTCGGCGCGCAGCTGCTGCACCTCGGCCAGCAGGGCCTTCTCGCGCATGGCGCGGGCCAGGATCACCAGGAGCTCGTCCTTGCTGACCGGCTTGATGATGTAGTCGTCGGCCCCGGCCTTGAGGGCGGCGACGGCGTCGGGGACGGAGCCGTGTCCGGTCATGACGACGACCCGGGTGGCCGGCCAGCTGGAGCGGATCCGAGCGAGCAGCTCCAAGCCCGTGATCGTCGGCATCATCACGTCGGTCAGGACGATGTCGAAGCCGGCCTCGCGCAGGCGCCCGAAGGCCTCGTCGCCGTCGGTCGCCAGCTCGACCTCCCAGCCCGCCTTGCGCAGGTTGACCTGCAGGGCGGTGCGAACCGAGCGGTCGTCGTCGACCACCAGGATGCGTCCGATCTGGCGGGGGGGCGCGGGCTCGCTCACTGGATCTCGATGCTCCAGGGCAGCAAGGCCCAGACGGGGTCCTGGGACAGCTGGTTCCAGGTCTGGGCGGACTGGAGCAGGGCGGGCAGCTCGGGGGCTTCGAGAGCCTGGAGCGAGCCCTCGCCGACGCCGGCGCGGACCAGGCTCTGCACGGCGCGCCGAGGGAGGGGGCCGAACTCCCGATCGCCGTAGGAGACCAGCTCGACCACGGCGCCGACGGGGATGCGGGCCGAGGCGCGGGCGTGCTGGATCGCCTCGTTCAGACCGCCGAGCTCGTCGACCAGGCCGACGTCCCGAGCGGCCTGGCCGGTCCACACCCGGCCGCGGGCGACCTCCTCCACCTGCTCGGGGCTCATCGAGCGGCCCTGGGCCACGCGATCCTTGAACTGGTCGTAGGTGGCGCCGACCTGGCGGTCGAGCACCTCCAGCTCGGCCTCGTCGAGCGGGCGGGAGGTGGTGTACATCGCGGCGTAGCGGCCGCGGGCGAGGATCTCGGTCTGGATGCCGAGCTGCTCCTGCAAGCCTTGCAGGTTGAACTTGCCGCTGAAGACCCCGATGCTGCCGGTGATCGTGCCGGGCTGGGCGTAGATCGCGTCGGCGCCGGCGGCGACGTAGTAGCCCCCGCTGGCGGCCACGCCGCCCATGCTGACGACCAGGGGCTTGCCCGACTCGACGACCCGCTGGGTGGCCTTCCAGATCTCGTCGCTGGCGTAGGCCGAGCCACCGGGGCTGTCGACGCGCAGCACGATGGCGTGGACGGCGTCGTCCTGGCGGGCCTCGTCGAGCTGCCGGACGATCGTCGCCGAGCCGGCGGTCCGCGTGCCGAAGAGGCCACCGGGGGAGCTGTTGCCCGAGACGATCACCCCGTCGACGTAGATGATGGCGATCTCGCGGGCCGAGGGCCAGCCAGTCACGCTGTCGTCAAGGCGGTAGGTGCGCTCCAGGTCCAGGTTGCGCCGGAAGGACTGCTCCAGGTGCCCCTCGAGCTCCTCGGCGTAGGCGATGGAGTCGATCAGCCCGCGCTCCATGGCGACCTCGGCGCTGAGGGGGCCTTGCTCGATCCAGCCGCGGACCTGCTCCGGGCTGCGGGCGCGGCCTTCGGCGATGGCTTGGACGAGCTGGCCGTCGAGCTCGTCGAGCATCGCGTCGAGCTGGGCGCGAGAGGGCTCGCTGGGGCCGTGGTGCGTCCACTGCTCGGGGGCGGCCTTGTACTCGGAGCGCTTGACGTACTGGGCCTCGACGCCGATCAGGTCGAGGGTGCCGCGCAGGTAGGTCAGCTCCATCGAGAGGCCGATCAGGTCGAGGTTGGCCGCAGGATGCAGGACGACCCGGTCGGCGCTGGTCGCCAGCATGTAGGCCAGGTTGCCGGCGTCACGACCCAGCCATGCGGCGGTGAGCTTGCCCTTGGTGCGGGCCTCCTTCATCAGGGCGCGCAGCTCGGCCGCCCGCGCCCAGGAGGAGGGGGCCCGGTCGATCGTGATGACGATCCCGCGGACGGCGGGGTCCGCGATGGCCAGCTCGATGCGGCGCAGCAGGTGAAGCCAGGTCTCGTCGGGGCGGGCGAGGAGGCCGGTCGGTCGCTGGTAGGGGAAGGCCCCGTCGAGCTCGAAGACCGCCACCCGGCGGCCGTAGTCGAAGAGCCCGCGGTCGCCGTCGCCGGTGATCAGGTAGCCCATTCCCAGGCCGTTCTCGAAGCCATCCTGGACGTCGGCGGCAGCCAGGGCCCCGACGCCGACCCGGCCCCAGAAGAGCTCGACGCCGGCCCCCAGGGTCCCCGTCTGGTCTCCCTGCACCCGCAGCACCAGGCCGTCGGTCGGCTCGATCCGGGCGGTGGCGGAGAAGCGGCCGCTGCCTGCGGCGTTCAGGTCGCGTTGCCGGTAGTCGACGCCCAGCAGCAGCTTGCCGTCGAAGGGTCGAAAGGCGACGCCGCCGCCGAAGTTCTGGTAGACGCCGAGGTCGGCCCCGGGGTCGTTGAGGTTGTTGGCGATCAGCGAGACGCCCAGCCACTGGGCGGGCCGCCAGCCCAGGGTGGCGTCCCAGGTGAGGAAGTTGTTCTCGGGGCCCTCGGGGATCTGCCAGCCGACGCCGACACCCAGCGCGATGCGCTTGCTGAGCTTGACCCCGACCCCGTTGGCGATGGAGAGCCAGCCGTCGTCGCCCGTTCCATTCCGGTAGAGCGCGCCGAATGCTACCGGGCCACGCTGGATCGCGCCGCTGACGGTGCCCGGGCGGTCGAGCCCCGCCTGGCTCCAGCCCAGCCAGGAGCTGGGATCGGGATCGAAGGCCAGGGCCGAGGGGTTGACCCAGAGAGTGGCCGCGCCGTCTTCGCCGGCGGAGGCGAAGGCTGGCAGCACTGGCCGTTCGGGGGAGCTGAGGCTCGCCTGGGCCAAGGCCGGCGTCGGTGCGCAGGCGAGGATCGTGAGCATCCGAAGCGCGAACATGAGTCTCCGTGGTCCCCCGGCACCCCTCGGGCAGGAGGCCGCAATGATATCCTGGTCGGGACGCTCCATGAGCCCGTCGACCCAACCGCTCCGAGCTGATCTCGCCCCATGCCCGCGCTCATCTTCTGCCTGTTGCTGGTATTCGCCGCCCTGCTCCCAGCTGCCTACGGGCAGGAGGGCGCGGTGGATGCCCCCAAGGCCTCGCCCATCGCCGAGGCGCTCGATCCCCTCCTGGAGGCTCGGCTCTTCTCCTCCGCCAGCGTCGGGATCCAGGTGGTCGACGTCGACAGCGGCGAGGAGGTCTGGTCCCATCAGCCCGACGTCGCCTTGGTCCCCGCCTCGGTGACCAAGGTCCTGACCGCCGCCGTGGCGCTGCGAACCCTGGGCTCGGGCTTCCGCTTCCAGACCGATGTGCTGGGGGGCGGCGAGATCTCCCCCGAGGGAGTGCTCCAAGGCAACCTCTACGTGCTGGGGGGCGGAGATCCGACCCTCGTGGTCGAGGACATCTGGAAGATCCAGCGCGACCTGGGCACCCTGGGCATCGTGGAGATCGACGGCTCGCTGGTCTTCGACGACACCGGCTACTCCGACAACGGCCTCATCCCTGGATGGAACAAGGGCGTGGACGAGGCCAACGGGCCCGCCTACTTCGCCCCCCTGGGCGCGCTCAGCGTCAACCAGAACACCACCTGCCTGGTGATCGGCCCGGCGGCCGAGGCGGGTCTGCCGGCCCGGGTCGACCTGGAGACCCCCTCCGCGGCGGTCGAGATCATCAACCAGACGACGACCGGAAGCGCTCGCTCGCGGGCCTGGCTGAAGGTCGAGCGCGAGGTGTCCAAGGATGGCCTGAGCGTCGCCTTCACGGTCAGCGGCAACGTGCCGCTGGGCGCGGAGTCTTCGCGCGTCTATCGCTCGATCGCCGATCCTACGGCGCACTTCATCTCAGTCTTCGAGCGAATGCTCAAGGACCGGGGAGTCAAGTGGAAGGGCAAGGCCGTCCGGGGGACCGTGCCGTCCGACGCCGTGCTGCTGGTCCGGCATCGATCCGACGCCCTGAACAGCGTGCTGTCGGTCATGAACAAGCAGTCCAGCAACATCGTCGCCGAGCAGGTGCTCAAGACCGTCGGCGGCGCCAGCAGCCGGGCGCCGGGCAGCACCACCTCGGGCATCGAGGTGATGGCCGGCTACCTGGAGTCACTGGGCGTGCCCCGCGGCGAGTTCAACCTTGTCAACGGATCCGGGCTCTCTCGGGACATCCTGATGCGTCCCAGCCACCTGACCGCGGTCCTGGTCGACCTGTACCACGACAAGCGCGTCGGTCCCGAGTTTCAGGCCAGCCTGGCGGTGGCCGGGGTGGACGGCACCCTCCGGCGGCGGCTGGGCTCGGGTGACGCCGCCATGATGCGCGGCAAGACGGGCTCCCTGAACAGCGTCTTCTGCCTCGCCGGCTACATCCACGCCGGCGATGGGCGGACCTACGCCTTCGCCTTCCTGGTCAACGGCTTCAGCGGATCGACCAGCCCGGTTCGGGCTCTCCAGGACCGCTTTACGGAAGCCTTGCTGGCGCTGCCGCCGCGTTCAGGCGAGACTGCACCTTGATGCCCGAGCCCAAGACCCATCTCTCCGGCGCCCTCCTGGCGGAAACCGGTGCCCTCAAAGTCCCGTGGTTCGGAGCCGACGGTTTGCCGGTGTCGATCGCATGGAGTAGACGCCAGAGGGTTTCTCGCGACAGGGCTGTGCCTGCCCGCGAGAGCGATCGAAATTCAATCCTCGTGCGGAGGAGCCGATAGTGCCTGCCATGACTCGATTTAGCGGGACTGCTCTGATCCTCGGAATCTGCTCCACCGGCTCCGTGGCCTATGCGCAAGGCGAGGCGACCCCCCCGTCGTCGGAGCCTGTCGCCTCTACGCTCACCTCTACGGAAGAGGCGCCCACCGACATCAACCGGGAGCTCCTCTCCATCGAGGAGCAGGTGAACTCGCTCAAGGAGCGGGTCTTCCGCTCGAAGGCGACGCTCCAGCTGCTGGCGGAGATCGTCGCCCAGGGCACCGACACGGGCTCGCGGGGGACGATCACCCACGTCAACAGCCTGGGCCGCTCCTACAAGGTGGAGTCCCTCTCCTACTACGTGGATGGGCAGGCCCGGTACTCGCGGACCGCCGCCGAGGGGGGACTGGACGGGGTGCGGGAGATCAAGATCTTCGACGGGCCGATCCAGGCCGGGACGCACAACCTCAGCGTCACCATGAACCTGCAGGGCAGCGGCGGGGTCTTCAGCTACGTCGATGAGATCAGCTTCAACGTCGAAGCGAACGCCACGTTCGAGGTCAAGGACGGCGACACCTGCGCGATCCGGGTCGACGCCCAGGAGCGCGGGGGCATGACGCGATCCTTCGTCGAGCGGCCGGCGGTCGCCTTCGATGTCCGCTGCACCCGCTCGCTGGACGCCTCGGGTGAGCAGTAGGATGGCCATCTCCCTGCGACGTCTCTCGGGCTTCGGGCTCGGCCTCGTGGGGCTGATCGCCCTCTGCCCCTCGTCGGCGCTGGCCGCCGGCAACCTCCAGTCGCGCCTGATCGACATCGACGCGCGGGTGGTCGGGTTGGAGACCAAGGTCGACGAGCTCGGCATGGACTTCAGCCGTCGCCGGGGCCTGATCGGCTCGGTCGAGGCTCGATATCGGTTCGAAGAGGCGGTCTACCAGTTCCTGGTGGGCCAGTACGAGCCTGCCGCGCTGACCTTCTACACCCTGGTCGACTCGCAGGCGCTGGTCGTTCGGGCGCTCCACCAGGACAGCGAGTGGTACTTGGCCGAGTGCCTCTTCGAGCTCGGAAACCTGGGCACCGCGGCCGAGGCCTACCAGAAGGTGCTGGCCGAGGGTGCGGCGCACCCGTTCTTCGCCGACGCCGTTCGTCGCTTGCTCGAGGTCCATGGCCTGACCCGCGACGACGAGGCCTTCAACGAGGTCTACCAGGCCTACATCGTCTCCGGACGGGTGCCGGCCACGGACTTCATCAAGTACACGGTGGCCAAGAGCCTCTGGCGGCAGGGCCAGGACGCCCGCGCCCAGGCCATGTTCGCCAGCGTCCTACCCGAGTCCAGCAGCTACCTGCGCAGCAGGTACTTCCTGGGCATGATGCTCAGCCAGCAGGGCAAGTTCCCAGAGGCCATCGGCGAGTTCCAGAAGGTCGTCGAGGCCACCGGCACCGGCGACGTCAGCGATGCGGTGGTGAGCGAGCTGGCCTGGATGGCTGTGGGCCGGATCTCCTACGAGGTGGGGGACTTCGCCATGGCGACCGAGGCCTACCAGCAGATCCCCAAGGGCTCGCCCTACTACGCCGACCAGCTCTACGAGCTCGTGTGGAGCTACGTCAAGCAGGAGCGGTGGAGCGAGGCCCTCGACTACCTGGACATCTTCCTGTTGGGCTTTCCCAGCCATCGCGAGGCCGTCAACCTCGAGCTGACCCGCGCGCATGTCCTGATGAAGGAGGGGCGTCGGGAAGAGGCGTTGTCCTCCTACGAGTCGGTGGTGGAGGACTACACGCCGATCGAAGAGAAGCTGGACCTGCTCAAGGTCAACCGGGAAGATCCGATCGGCTACTTCCGGCGCCTCGCGGCCACCTCCAGCGACCAGGCCACGGTCGATGGCGGGCTGCCTCCCTTCGCCGCGGAGATCCTGGTCGATGACGAAGCCATGGCCCGGGCGGTGGACGTGTATCGGGCGATGGACGCGCAGCAGGGCGACCTGGAGATCAGCGAGTCCCGCATCGAGCAGGTGGGCGAGGCCCTCCGACGGGCGGACAGCAACATCGGCACCTTCGCCCGCGGGCGGACCTCGCTCCGCGGGGTCCAGGACGACGCCCTGACCATGAAGGCGGCGCTGATCGGCTTCGAGATCGACTACCTGCTCAGCCGGGGCAACAGCGCGGACCGAGACGCCCTGACGATGCTCTCGGGGCGCTTCTCCGTGATCCAGGGCAGCAACGAAGAAGCCGACACCGAGACCAGCTCCGACACCGGGAAGCTGCAGGCCTGGGACGCGCAGGTCCGGGCGGTGCAGGCCTACGGCGGGCGCATCGAGGCGGCCGCCCAGGCCGAGCTCGCCCGGGGGCGGTCCCTCAGCTCACTGTTGGACGAGAACCCCGGGCAGCTCTCCACCGAGCAGGTCGCCGAGCTCCGCAAGCAGATCGAGGCCGAGACGGCCGAGCTCCGGCGCTCGGTGATGGCCCTGGAGCGAAGCAACTCCGACTCCACCCGCTCGTCGCTGCTGGCCATGGTGGCCTCGCAGAGCGGATCGCCGGGGGCCGGACGGCGCGCCATGGTCGCCCGTGAGTTCGCCACGGTGCGGGCCGAGCTGGGCCGCTATCGGTCGGGCTCGACGGCCTCGGACTCGTCGGCGGTCTTCTCGCAGCTCGACGACCTCTGGGACCGAGCCAGCTCGCTCGACGGTCGCTCGCAAGCCATCCTCGATCGGCTGGACTCCTCCGAGCGGACCGAGATCGAGGTCCTGCGACGACGCCTCGACGAAGAGACGGCCCGGGTCAGTCGTTCTCGGGCCGAGCTCGACGAGATCCAGGTCGGGTCCACCGAGATCGCCACCCTGGTCGCCCAGGACGCTTTCGGTCGCCTCCAGGAAGAGATCGGGCGCACGGTCGAAGAAGCCGATCTGGGCATCGTGGACGTCTACTGGCTAAACCGGACGGATGTCGGCGACGAGATGACCCGCATCGGACGAGAGCAGGCCAACGCCGTTCGCCTGCAAGACGACCGCTTCCGGCTGGTGCGTCAGAAGCTTGATGCCAGCTCCAAGGCAGACGAGAAGAAGGGACAGTGATGGAAAGCCACTTCGGTCGTTCCCGCTTGCTGTTCCTCCTGCTGGGCTTGTCCTGGTCGGCCCAGGCCGTTGCCCAGGATGTCGCGCCGCCTGTCCCGGACGAGGCCGAGGTCGCGGCCTTCAAAGAGACGATGGCTCGCTACCAGGACCGGATGAACCAGTTCGACCAGGACGCGCGGGCCTACCTCCAGGCGGTCGAGACCGAGCAGCGCCAGCAGCTCGCGGCCCAGTTCACCGCTCGAATGAACGAGCTGGACGACGCCCAGATCGAGCTGACCTCGGTGGCCATCGCCCGCTTCGAGCGCTTCCTGGCCAAGTACCCGAACAGCGAGAACACGGCCCACGCGATGTTCCGGCTGGGCGAGCTGCACTACGACAAGACCGAGCTCGACTTCGCGCTGGCCGAGGAAGAGTACGAGCGCCGGATGGACGGCTTCGACTACGAGACGGCGCTCTCCATCCCCGAGGCCCCGCAGAAGGACTACTCGCGGTCGATCGCCCTGTACCGGCGCATCATCGACGAGCACCCCCAGTACGCCTTCGTCGACGGCGCCTACTACATGCTGGGCTTCTGCCTCGCCCGGGATGGCTCCCTCCAGTACGACGAGATCGCGAGCCGTGACGTCTTCCAGGCTCTGGTCGACGCCCACCCGGACTCGCGCTTCGCCATCGCCGCGCACCTGCGGCTGGGCGACTACTACTTCGACTACAACCAGGTGGACCAGGCGATCCCGCACTACGAGCGGGTCATCGCCCTCTCCGGAAGCGAAGGCGACCTCTACGACGACGGCCTCTACAAGCTGGCCTGGGCCTTCTACAAGAAGGACGAGTTCACCCGCTCCCTGACGCTCTTCACCGAGCTGCTGGACTGGTCGAAGCAGAACTTCGCCCGCACGGGCTTCCAGGCCGCGACCGCCCCCGAGGCGATCGAGTACTCGGCCATCACCTTCAGCGACCTGGGCGATCGGAACGGCGTCTCGCCGCTGGAAGAGGCCAAGGCCTTCTACCGGACCACCGGCGAGCGTGACTTCGAGAAGGACGTCTATGTGCGCCTGGCCGGCGTCCTGACCGACCAGGCCCGCTTCGAGGAGTCGATCCAGGTCTATCGGTACCTGCAGAAGCGCTGGCCCGAGGACCCCGAGAACCCCACCCACCAGTGGCGGGTGGCGCAGATCAGCTACACCCTCGACGACCCGGAGGGCGCGCAAGAGGCGATCGCCGAGCTGACCGAGGTCTACAACGACGACTCGCCCTGGTGGACGGCCAACCGCAAGAACCCCGAGGCCCAGGCGGTCGCCCGGGGCTACATCGAGAAGTCCCTGGCGGCGGTGGCGACCGGCTACCACAACGAGGGCATCACGACCGAGGACGAGGCCAGCCTCGCCCGCGCGGCAGACCTCTACGGTCAGTACCTGCGCAAGTTCCCCTTCGCCGAGGACTACTACGAGATCCAGTGGTACCGGGCCGACACCCTGATGCGCACCGGGCAGTTCGACGAGGCCGAGGTGGAGTTCCTCCAGCTCCTCAAGTCAAACGACCACGCCTACCGTGACGGCGCGCTGTGGAGCCTGATGCAGGTCCGGAAAGGTCGCCTGGAGCAGCGCTACGCCAACCTCGATGAGAGGCCAGCCGACGCTGTCGAAGAGAAGCGGGTCACGCTGCAGTCCGGTGAGGAGCGGGTGGTCTGGAAGCTCACCGACGAGCACACGGGCTTCATCGAGGTCGCGCAGACGCTGTTGACCACCGACCTGAAGGACCCCGACTTCCGCGAGGCCTTGGACAAGAACCGGGTCCCGCTCAAGTACCTCATCGCCCAGATCTACTACCACCACGGGCACTACGACCTGGCCCGGCCGCGGCTGGAAGACCTGATCGACCGGCACCCGGAGTGGGACGAGGCGGCCTACGCCGCGGCGATGATGATCAACAGCTACCAGGAGGAGGGCGACCTCACCAAGGTCAAGATGCTGGCGGTCAACTACGCCGGGCGTCCGCTGGGAGGCGGCGTCAAGAAGCGCGACGAGTTCGGCAACCTCGCCGAGCAAGCCAGCTTCAAGCTCGCCGAGCAGCTGATCGAGATCGACCGCGTCGAGGCGGCCAAGGCCTTCGAGACCTTCATGGTCGAGTACCCGAAGTCCAAGTACGTGACCGATGCGCACTACAACGCGGCGAACTCCTACGAGATCGCCGGCCGTATCGACCAGGCCAACGCCCTCTTCAAGCAGTACATCGACAACATCCGGTCGGGTACCTACAAGCAGGACGACCGCAGCCGGGCCCTGTTCTTCCGGATCGCCAACAACTACTCCGAGGTCTTGGACCTGGACAACGCGATCAAGTACTACGAGGAGCTCTACAAGCGCTTCCCGGACTACCAGGACTCCTCGGCGGCGGTCTACAACGCGGCCTTCCTGCGAATCGGACTGGGCGACCACCGCGGCGCGGCCGAGAACTTCGAAAAGTACGTCCGCCTCAACCCCACCCCGTCCGATGCCGAGCTGGTGATGTTCGCCGCCGGCGAGCAGTGGGAGCGGGTCGGCAAGACCGAGGCGATCGAGTTCTACCGGCGCTACCTGGCGCGCTACCCCGACGCCAGCCCCGACCGGGCCATCGAGGCGCGCTACCGCATTGCCAAGCTGACGGAAGAGACCGGGGCGAGCCCGGCGGCGATCGACAAGGCCTACGAAGAGCTCGGCAACACCTTCGCCCGGCTGGCCCCGGGGGGGGGCGTCGGTGCCCGCGGGCGGCAGATGGCGGGCTTCGCCGACGTCCGCCGCCTAGAGGCGATGTATGCCCGCTTCGAGGTGGTCAGCTTCAAGAAGAGCGAAGAGCAGAACGTCAAGGTGCTGCTCGACACCAAGCCGGCCGAGATCAAGGAGATCGAGGACCTGGCGATGAGCATCGTCTCGACCTACGCCGACTTCGACAGCAGCGCGGCGGCGATCTACTACCTGGGTCGCGCCTACCTGCGGTACTCCGACATGCTCTTCGAGGCGCCGCCGCCCAAGGGTCTGGACGAAGAGAGCAAGTCCATCTACTACGAAGAGATCGACAAGCTGCGCATCCCGATCGAAGACAAGGGCCGGGCGCGCCTGCAGGTCAACCTGGACAAGGCAGCCGAGGCCAAGCGCTGGAACGAGTGGGTCTCGCGCACCTTGACCTTCCTGGCGGATCGATTCCCGGGGGACTTCGCGATGGACAAGGCCGAGATCCGGGGCCAGTCCGCCAGCACCTTCGTCCCCAGGGCCGCTGCCATGCCGCTGCGCCCGAAGCCTGAAGAGCCAGCGACCGAGACACAGCCAGCCGCTCCTGAGGGGGGTGCCCAGTGAACATGCGCCTCTCCATGCTGCTGGCGTTGAGCCTCTCGATGGCTGCCTGCAAGAAGAAGCCGCCGACCGCCGCTGGCGAGTCGACCGGGACCGAGACGGTCGCGGAGGGCGAGGGGAGCCTGCCGGTGGCTCCCTCCTCCGACCTCGGTCCGGATCGCGTTGCCAAGGTGCTGGAGAAGTCAGCGCAGACCCTGGCGGCGGGCGATCCGACCACGGCGCGCCAGGTGGTCGAAGACCTGAAGGCGCTCAGCTCCGTGGCTCCCGACGCCGCCGAGATCCCCTTCAACATCGGCGTCGCCTACGAGCTGCTTGGCGACGAGACCAACGCCCGCAAGGCCTACCTGCGCGCCACCGACATCGACCCGAAGCTGGGCGCCGCCTGGCTGAACCTGGGCGCCATGTCCGAGGCCAAGGGCGAGCTCGACCGCGCCCTGCAGAGCTACGAGGCGGGGCTCCGCTTCGACCCCGAGAATGGGGACCTGGTGGTCGGCGTGATCAGCATCCTGCGCAAGCAGGGGCGCTACTCGGTGGCGGTGGAGCAGGCCCAGAAGGCGCTGGGCATGAACTCCAAGAACGTCAACATCTACAACAACCTGGGCTTGATCTACCTCGCCCAGGGCCAGAACGACCTCGCCAGCTTCGTCTACCAGAAGGCCCTCAACTCGATCGAGGGCGCCGGGTCCAACGCCTTCCTGCACGCCAACCTCGGAAAGGTCTACCTCGCCAAGAAGCAGCCCTTCCTGGCGCGCCAGGAGCTGACCGAGGCGCTGCGCCTGGATCCGAACCTGGTTCCGGCGATGGTCGATCTGGCGTCCATGAACATGGACGATCGGAACTGGACCGACGCGGTGGCCCTGCTCGAGCAGGCGCGCAACCTCGCGCCCAACGACGCCGCGATCTACCTGAACCTTGGCATCTGCTACCGCGGGCTGGGGCGCTTCGAAGAGTCGCTGGCCGCGTATCGCAAGGCGCTCGAGCTGGACGGGAACAACCCCGATCCCTACCTGAACATCGCGGTGCTGCAGGGCGACTACATGCGCTCCTACGACACCGCACTGGCCTCGATCGACCGGTACCTCGCCGCCGGAGGCAAGAACTCGGCCCTGGCCGCGCAGTGGCGGACCGAGCTTCAGGAAGCCAAGGTCAAGTACGAGAAGGAGCTCGAGCGCAAGCGCAAGCGGGACGAGCGCGACGCCAAGCGGAAGGAGGACGAGCGCCTCGCCGCGGAGTTCGACAAGGTCAAGGCCGCGCGTATCGCCGCAGCCGATGCGGCTCGGGGGCAGGCTTGCCCGACCTCTGGCTGCCCGGACCTCCTGGCCTGCAATCGGGACAACATCTGCGTGGACGTCGGCTCTCCGGGCACGGCCGCCGCGGGTGGAGAATGCAAGGTCGACACCGACTGTGGCTTCGGTCTCGCCTGCGGAGCCGACAAGACCTGCCAGCCGGGTGCTACACTGGACACCCCGCCGCCGACGGTCACGCCGGCGCCTCCCCCGACCGTGCCTGCCCCGACCGAGCCTTCTCCGGCACCCGCTCCCGAACCCACCCCCTCGCCCTGGGGAGGTTGATGATGATTCCCAGCCTGCTGCTCCTCTCTGCCTCCCTGCTCTCGGACCCGGCCACCGCTCAGGCGCGCCGGATCGTGATCGAAGAGGAGACCCTCGTCGGCAAGGTTCGCAAGCCCGAGGTCACCTTGTTCGTGACGCGCCAGAACCTGAACACCGAGTACCAGCTCGAGCTCAGGAAATCCTTCATTCCCAGGATCGCGAAGAGCGTCGAGAAGAAGCCCTTCTGATGCGGATCGCGGCATACATCTTGTTGTCTGTACCCTTACAGGGTCTTCACAACGACGCGGTGACTTGATTCACGTACCTGTGTAGAGTCGCTTCATGAACCGGGGGAAGGAACAAGCGAGCCGAAGTGGCTC
>DDSR01000392.1 GCA_002343455.1 Deltaproteobacteria bacterium UBA2385
GGAGTACGTCGCCCCCACCGCCGATGCGGTGCCCTCCGCGCCGGTCGAGGCGCCCCGCCCGCTGACGGTCGGCTCCCCCGGCGGCCCGCCGCCCCCCGTTCCGCAGACCACCCAGGCCGACTGCGAGGTCCGGTACGACGCCCCCGTCCAGGGCGCCACCAGCGGCATCCTGCAGTGCGGGGGCTTCTTCGGCGGCACGACCGAGGGTGGCAGCAGCAGCTTCGGCGACGAGTTCTACCAGCGGGCCTTCTGCACGCCGGCCCGCCAGCGCTACGACCAGTCGCCCGAGGCCATCTACAGCTTCGAGCTGCCGGCCAACAACCAGGCCACCATCACGCTGGACAGCCCCTGCGCCGATCTGGACATCGTGGCGATCGCCTGGGGGCTCGACGGCCTGCCCGGCACCGCCCACGTCGGGCGGGTGCGGGAGTGCGAGATGGACACCAAGAGCGGCGGCGGGACGCTGACCCTCACCTCGGTCGACCGCGCCCAGACCTACCTGATCGTGGTCGACGGCAAGGAGGGCCAGTCCGGCAACTTCAGCCTGAAGGCCGACTGCAAGACCTACCGCTAGGGCAGGCCCCCGCCAGCGAGGCCCTCAGACCGCCCCGCCCTCGCTGCGGATCTTGTTGATCGCGCTGCCGGCCTTGAACCAGGCGAATTGCTCGGCCGAGAAGGTGTTCCTGGTGGCGATGCGCTCGACGCTGCCGTCGGCGTGGTGCAGGACCACGGTCGGACTGCCCCCCTGCTCGATGGCGCCGATGTCCACGATGTCGACCACGTCGTCGCCCTGGATCCGCTCGTAGTCGGCCGGGTCGGCGAAGGTCAGCGGCAGCAGGCCCTGCTTCTTGAGGTTGGTCTCGTGGATGCGGGCGAAGCCGCGCACCAGGACCGCCCGGCCGCCCATATGACGCGGCTCCATCGCGGCGTGCTCACGGCTGCTGCCTTCCCCGTAGTTCTCGTCGCCGACGATCAGCCAGCCCTGCCCGGCTGCCCGGTAGGCCCGGGCGATGTCCGGGTGGCTGGCGCGCTCGCCGGTCAGGAAGTTGACCCCCTGACCGAACTCCCCCGTCAGGGCGTTGTGGGCCCCCAGCATCAGGTTGCCCGAGATGTTGGTCAGGTGGCCGCGGTACTTCAGCCAGGGCCCGGCGGCCGAGATGTGGTCGGTCGTGCACTTGCCCATCGCCTTGACCAGGATGCGCAGCCCCGTGATGTCCTGCCCGTCCCAGGGCGTGAAGGCCGTCAGCCGCTCCAGCCGATCGCTGGTAGCGCCGATGATCACGTCGGCCAGCCGACGCTGCTCGACCGGCAGCGGCTGGACGAAGCCGTCGTAGGCCGTGACGAAGCCGTTCTTGGGCAGCTCCTCCCCCTGGGGAGCCTGCAGCATGAAGGGCTGGCCGACCAGGTCCTGCAAGCTGTCCCGCTCGGGATCGAAGCCGAGATCCCCGGCCAGGGCCGCCGCCGTCACGATCTCGGGCGAGGCGATGAAGCTGAGGGTCTCGGGGTTGGCGTCGTTGCGGCCCCGGAAGTTGCGGTTGAAGGAGTTGAGGATGGTGTTGACCTGCCCCTTCTGCACGTCGTCGCGCTTCCACTGGCCGATGCAGGGCCCGCAGGCGTTGGCCAGGACGACCCCGCCGATGGCCCGCAGATCGTCGGCCAGCCCGTCCCGCTCGATGGTCTCCATGATCACATCGCTGCCGGGGCTGACCATGAAGCCCGTCTTGGCCTTGATGCCCCGGGCGCTGGCCTGGCGGGCCACCGCCGCAGCGCGGGTGATGTCCTCGTAGGAGGAGTTGGTGCAGGAGCCGATCAGGGCCTGGCTCAGCGTCCGGCTCCAGCCGTTGCGGTCCGCCTCGGCGCCCAGCTCGGAGAGGGGTCGGCCCAGGTCGGGCGTGTGGGGCCCGACCACGCGCGGGCCCAGCGTGTCCAGGTCGATCTCGATCACCCGGTCGTAGACCGCCTCGGGGTTGGCGTAGACCTCGTCGTCGGCCCGCAGCTCGGCGGCGTGCTTGTCGGCCAGGTCGGCCACCGCCCCCCGCCCCGTCGCCCGCAGGTAGCGGCCCATCGCCTCGTCGTAGGGGAACAAGCTGGTCGTCGCGCCGTGCTCGGCGCCCATGTTGCAGATGGTGCCCTTGCCCGTCGCCGAGATGCTGGCGCAGCCGGGCCCGAAGTACTCGACGATGCTGTTGGTGCCGCCCTTGACGGTCAGCAGCTCGCAGACCCGCAGGATGACGTCCTTGGGGCTGGCCCAGCCCTTCAGGCTGCCGGTCAGCTTCACGCCGATGAAGCCGGGGTTGAGGACCTCCCAGGGCAGGCCCACCATCGCGTCCACCGCGTCCGCGCCGCCCACGCCGACGGCGATCATGCCCAATCCACCGGCGTTGGGGGTGTGGCTGTCCGTGCCGATCATCAGCCCGCCGGGGAAGGCGTAGTTCTCAAGCACGACCTGGTGGATGATGCCCGAGCCCGGCTTCCAGAAGCCCAGCCCGTAGCGCGCGCTGACGCTGCGCAAGAAGGCGTAGACCTCGTTGTTGACCATCAGGGCCTGGTCCATGTCCTCTTCCCGGCCCTTGTAGGCCTGGATGAGGTGGTCGCAGTGCACCGTGCTGGGCACCGCCACCTCGTCCTTGTCCGCGGTCATGAACTGCAGGAGCGCCATCTGGGCGGTCGCGTCCTGCATCGCCACCCGGTCCACCCGCAGGTCGAGGAAGCTCTTGCGCCGCTGGAAGGCCGCCGTTTCCGGCAGGTCCAGGTGGGCGAAGAGGATCTTCTCCCCCAGGGTGAGGCCTCGGCCCAGGCGGCGGCGGCCGATCTCATGGCGCATGGCCTGGCGGGAGTAGAGGGCCTGGATGGCGGCGACATCGACGAAGGGATTGACAGACACGAAGGGCTCCATGGTGCGTGAGCCCCCTTAACGAGGCCGGCCGCCCGGAGGAAAGAACTCGCTGACCTCCCTTTGACGTAGAAACCCAGCGGACGGCCGCGGTCGCCTGTACTCTGGGCCTCAAGGGGTATCCCCATGGCACGGCTCGGTCCCACCCGCTCATCCCAGGTCTGCTCGCCGGCTCCCCCCCGGGAGCCCCGGCGGCAGCCCTCTCTCCGCCTGCTCCCCGCCGAGCCCGACGAGCGCCCGTACGAGGACTCCCCGGTCGAAGCCGAGCTGCTCGTCGCCCTGGCCCGGCAGGTCCTAGGCGCCCGCTGACCCGAGCGGATACGCTCGGAAGATGCACGGGGAGCTTGAAATCGTCGCCCGCATGGGCTTCATCTTCGCGGCCGCCGTCGTCCTGGCGCTGGTCCTCTCGCGGCTGCGCCTGCCCCCGGTGCTCGGCTACCTCCTCGCCGGACTCGTGCTCGGCCCCGACGCCCTGGGGCTGGTCGAGCGGGACGCCAGCGTCGAGGTCATGGCTGAGATCGGCGTCACCCTCCTGCTGTTCACCATCGGCCTGGAGTTCTCGACCGGCGAGCTGCTGCGCTCCTGGCGAGCCGTCCTGCTGGCGGGCTCCATGCAGGTCGTCCTCACGACCGGCGTGGTCTTCGTCGCCGCGCTGATCTTCGGGCGCAGCCCCGAGTCGGCCCTGGCCTGGGGCTTCATGATCGCCCTCTCCTCGACCGCGGTCATCCTTCGCCTGCTCGACGCGCGCGGCGTGACCCGCGCCCCGCACGGTCGCCTCGCCATCGGGGTGTTGATCTTCCAGGACCTCTGCATCGTGCCGATGATGCTGGCCCTCCCCCTGCTGGGGCCCTCCGGCGGAGACGCCGGGAGCCTCGGCGGGGTCTTGCTCCGCGCCGTGGGCGTCGTCGTCCTGACCCTGCTGCTGGGCCGCTGGGTCGCGCCCTGGGCCTTCACCCTGGTGGCCCGCAACAAGGACCGCGAGATCTTCCTGCTGGCCGTGCTGGCCGTCGCCTCTCTCGTCGCCATGGCCACGGCCGTCGCGGGCCTCTCCCTGGCCCTCGGCGCCTTCCTCGCCGGCATGGTCCTGGCCGACACCCGCTACTCGCACCAGGCCCTGGCCGAGGTGCTGCCCCTGCGCACCGTGACGATGTGCATCTTCTTCGTCTCCATCGGCATGCTGGTCGACCTCCAGCTCCTGATGACCCACCCGGTCCTGGTCTTCGCCTTCGTGACCGTCGCCATCGTCATCAAGGCCCAGGTCACCTTCGGGGTCGGCCTCCTGCTCCGCTTTCCGGTCCAGGTCGCCGCCACCGCCGCCCTCGCCCTGGCCCAGGTCGGCGAGTTCTCCCTGGTCCTGGCCCAGGAGTCCGTCCGCGTCGGGCTGATCGACTAGACCGAGCGGCAGCTCTTCTTGATCACCGCCGTCCTCAGCATCGCCGTGGCCCCTGTGGTCGTGATGCAGGCCCCGCGGCTCGTGGCCGGCGCGCCGGGCCTCGCCCCCCTCGAGCGCCTGCTCGATGGACACGACACCCCGCCGGTCCAGGACGCGCCCGTCGACATGCAGGACCACGTCATCGTCGCCGGCCTCGGCGTCGGCGGCAGCATCGTCGTCAAGGCCCTCGAGGCCGCCGGCGTGCCCGCGCTCCTGGTCGACCTCCAGCCCGCGACCCTGACCCGCCAGGCCCGCCTTGGCCGCAAGGTCGTCTACGGCGACATCACCAGCCCCGAGGTCCAGCACATCGCCGGCATCGGCAGCGCGCGCGCCCTGGTCCTGGTGATCTCCGATCTTCGGGCCAGCCACCGGGCGCTGGAGGTGGCCCGCGAGCTTCGGCCCACCATCCCCATCCTCATCTGGACCCGCTACGCCTCCGAGGAAGGTGCCGAGCGAGGCAAGGGCGTGCGCGTCGTCAGCGAGGAGTTCGCCGCGGCGATGGGCCTCTGCCGGATGCTGCTGCCGCTGGTGACCGACAAGGACCTCGACGCCGTGCTCGCCCCGATCCTGCGCGAGCACCAGAGCCTGGGCGCCGGGGACGAAGATCACCTCGACGCGCCCGTCGCCCGGGCCTGAGCCCTACAGCCCCGGCGTCCACCCGTCGCTGGCGTCCGCCAGCCCGTCGGCCAGGGCCGGAGCCGCCCGCGCGATGGCCGGGTGCGGATAGGCGATGGCGAAGAGGGCGTGGTCCCCGTTGCCCAGGGGCTGGTCCGAGTCGCGGCGGTGGTTGCTGGTGAAGCTGGCCACCTTGCCGGGCTGGCGGCCGTGGAAGAGGGTCAGGGCCTGCACGCGGCCGAGCTCGTCGCGCTGGACATCGACCACGACGGCGGTGTGGATGATGTTGGCCACATCCCGGCGCCGCGGGCTGGTGTAGAAGGTGATCGCCCCGGGCACCAGCCAGCGGTCCAGATCTCCGAGCTCGGGGGTCGGGATCAGCAAGCCGTGGCCCTGGTACCAGGAGGCGAGGTCGCGCGCGGAGCGGGCCTCGACCGGCTCGGGCGCAAAGGACCCGTCGCAGCGGTCGCGCAGCCCCTCGAGCAGCCGATGCAGGATGCCCGAACAGTCCGAGAGCGGCTCGGCGTTGTAGCCGATGTGCTGGGTGGAGAGCTCCCAGGCGAGCTGGCTCATCACCTGCGTCGGGTCGATGGCCCCGTCGTCGCAGGCCGCGCCGGGATCCTCAGCCTGAACGACCTCGGGGAGGCCCACAGGCGCGCCCGACTCCACAGCCACCACAGCCTCCACCAGGGGCCGCTCGGCGCGCTGCGGAGCGTCGTTCAGGGCCAACGCGGCCAGCGAGATCCCGCCACCGAAACAGCTGATGAGGAAGAGGCTCGGTCGAAGCAGCGGCAACGGCACTCCCGGAGAAGGACCGCATCCTACAGCGGGAGATCCCTCGCGGGTGAGGGATCACGATTTTCGGGGCAATTTCTCGGCGGCCTGCACCAGGACCGTCCGCCCGTCGTAGACGATCATCTCGATGCCCACGCTGACCTTGGCGTACCAGGCCTCGGTGGCGTCGCGGATGGCACGCTGCAGGTCCGCCTGCTGCGGGAGCTCGTTCATGGTCCGCTGCCACTCCGCCGCGGCCTCGTCCAGCAGGCCTTCCAGGCGAGCCCCCAGGGCGCCGAAGCGCTGGCGCGGATCCCCCTCGCCAGGCAAGGCCTCCCACAAGGGCCCGATGTAGTCGGTCGACTTCGCCCAGCCCTCGGCCGTCTTGCGGCCCAGGCCCTGCAGGATCCGCAAGGATGGGGCCCAGGCGTCGGCCAGCCGTCCGCTGCGCAGGGCCGCCTGCGTCCCCTCGGTCACCGCCTGCCCGAAGGCATGCTTGGCGTCGTTCAGCGGCTGCTGGGTGGGCACCAGCGCGTCCGAGAGGCGCTCGGTCAGCTTGTTCTTGGCGGCGTTCTGGAGCCGGGGCTCCAGCGCCCGGGCGAGGTCGGTGATGCCGACCTCCCAGGCGCCGACCAGGCTGGCCCCGACGCGCTGGAAGGCGCTGTCGCCTTCTTCGGCGAGCACGGCAAAGGCGACGTCCCGGTGCGAGTCGAAGGCGTCGCCCACCGGACGGCCACCCGGACCCAGGCGCCCCCGTACTTTGCGGGCGAGTTGACGGAGGCGATCACCGGGCATCGACATGGGGACTCCAAGGCTGCGGCCACCTAACGCCCTCCCCGCTCCCCGCAGCACCGGCCGACGAAGGCGCCTGCTCGTCCCCTTGCCCGCAGCACGATACCCGGCTCCGTCGCAGGGAAGCCCGAATGAAGGACCCAGAGCACAGCGAGACCCGGGTCCGGCGAGTTGCCTGGGCGGCGCTGCTCGTCACCGGGCTGCTGCCCCTCGGCCTGCACCTGCAGTTCATCCTGCAGGATCGCCGCATGCCCCGGGACCTGGGCAACTTCTACGGCAACGTGCCCGACTTCTGGCGGCTGATCCACGGGCAGCAGGCCCGCTTCGGCCCCGAGGGGATGCCGCAGCCCTGGGACAGCGGCGCCTGGTACGAGTGGGTCCTGGCCTTCTGGCTGCGGGTCACTGGACCCAGCGGCGAGGCCTTCCGCGCCTGGGACCTGTTCTGGCAGGCGGCCATCCTGCTCATCGTCGCCCTGGGCGCCCACTCCCTCAGCGCAAACACCCCTAGCGCGAACGCCCCCAGCACTCCGGGGGACACCGTCGAGCCGTCGGCCCCCTCCCGCACCCGGCCGCTGCTCGCCGCCGCCTTCGCCGTCGCCCTGGCCGGCTCCATGCGCAGCCTCGTGATCATGCCCCGGCTGTCGTGGATCCACGTCGTCGAGGTGGGCCTGGTGGTCGGAGCGGCGGTGCCCTGGCTGCGCGACCCCACCTTGCGGCGCGGCACCCTGCCCACCGCCCTGCTGGGGGCCCTGGCCCTGCTGCTGCGCTCCAGCGGGCTGCCCTGGATCCTGCCGCTGGGCCTGGCCATCGCCGTCGGCGTCCAGGGTCGTCGCCCCGACGTGAAGCGGCTGCTCCTGGTGGGCCTCGCCTGGCTGCTCGCGGCCCTCCCCTCCCTGCTCAGCCTGGTGGACTACCTGGGCCCCAAGGTCGCCTCGCGCGCCCGCTACGCCCAGAACGTCGCCCCCTTCAGCCAGCAGATCCTCGACCTGGCCGGCCCGGTCGCCCCCTTCGCGGCGCTGCTCGGCATCGCCCTGGCCGGGCGCCGGCTGGTTGGCCGTCCCCAGGCCCTGCTCCTGGTGTGGATCCTGATCCCCGTGGTGCTCTGGGCCATCTTCCGGGCCGGGATGGACAACTTCCTGGTCGGCTTCGCCGCGCTGGTGATCCTCGCTTCGCTTGGCCTCGCCCGGCGGCCGCTGCTGGGGTTGGCCCTGGTCCTCCCCGGCTGGCTGCTGTTGAACCTGCCCCGGATCCTCCCCCAGGTCGGCGACCACCCGCTCGTCGCGACCGCCCTGGCCCGCTCCCACCTCTCCCTTCAGCCCGCCCTGCGCGACATCTACGTCCCCTACACCGAGTGGGGACACCCTCACCTGCAGGCGCTGCTCGACGCCACCTGTCCAGCCAACGGCGCCTGCGTGCTGGCGGTCGACCAGGGCCTGCTGGTCCCCTACAGCGAGGACGCCGGCAACCTGGAGGCCTTCCTCCTCGACCGCAAGCACCCTCCCCATGTCTACGATCTTCGGGGGCGCGGCCCCTCCGAGGGCCTGACCCGCGCCCACGCCCTGATCCACTACGACTGCGGCTGGCAGGACGGCCCCTGGCGGGTTCGGTTCCCCCTCAGCCTGCAGCGCGTCCAGGCCCTGATCTCGATGCAGAAGATGCGCACCGCCTGGATGGCTCCCCTCGGCCAGGAGTGTGTCGTGCACTGGCTCACCCCCGAGGGCAAGGTCCTGCGCGACGAGCTGCTGCCCTCCAGCTGGGAGACCCCGTCCGGGACGGTCCCGACCTACGAGCCCCCCCGCGGGACCGGCCGGGCCCGGCCCATCCGCGCAGGCGGCCTGGACGGGGGCGGCTGAGCGGGCGGGTGCGTAGGCTGTTGCGCACGGTGCCCGGCCGGCCCGCTTGCGTTACCGACCCGCGCCCTCCGCCCCCCCACCGGTGCGACGTGACCCAAGCTCAAGCCAAGGCCGCCGCCTACTTCGATGTGGATGGGACCTTGTGCGGCACCAACCTGCTGCACCCTCTCCTCGTCTACCTCGCCAACCAGGAGACCCCCGCCCGGTCGCTGATGCGGCTGGGACGGGCCGCCCTGCAGACGCCCATCCTGGCCCTGGCCGAGCTGCGCGACCGGCGCCTCTTCAACGAGCTGCTCTTCTCGCACTTCGCCGGGATGAGCGAGGACCGGGTCGTGCTGCTGGCCGAGGAGATCTTCGAGGACACCATCCGCCCGCGCATCTTCGCCGGCGCCGCCGACCTGGTGCAGAAGTGCCAGGCCGCGGGAATGCGGACCGTGCTCATCACCGGCTCGCTGGATGTCAATGTCTGGCCGCTGGCCCGCCACCTGGGCTGCGATGACGTCATCGCCAACCGGCTGGAGTTCGCCCATCGAAAGGCCACCGGCAAGCTCCGCCAGCCCGTGGTCGCCGGCCCCGAGAAGGCCGGCCTGATCGTCGCCGACGCCACCCGCCACGGGCTCGACCTCAGCGCCTGCCACGCCTACAGCGACTCCTTCAGCGATGTGCCGATGCTCTCCGTGGTCGGCCATCCCGCCTGCATCAACCCCGACGCCCGCCTGGAGCGCCTCGCGCGCGCCTATCGGTGGCCGATCCTCGACATCCAGCGCCCCGCCCGCGAAGGCCGGAGAATGCATGAGTGACCATCCGAACGTGGTGACCATCGACCACCGCAGCCGGCCGCGGGTGCTCTTCAGCGGCACCCGCCTCGTCGAGGTGGACCTGCCGATCGGCAGCAAGGTGCTGTACCCGAAGAAGCCGATGAAGGGCCTGCCGGATCCCCGGGCGGCCGTCCGCTACGCGCTCAGCCACCCGCTGGGCAGCGAGCCCCTCTTCGCCCTGCTGCGTCCGGGCATGAAGCTGACCATCGCCGTCGACGACATCTCCATGCCCCTGCCCCCGATGAAGGGCCCCGACAACCGGGCCCTGGTCGTGGAGGAGGTCCTGAACCAGGCCCAGGAGTACGGCGTCGACGACATCGAGATCATCATCGCCACGGCCTTCCACCGCCCGATGACCGCGGACGAGATCCGCCATGTCGTCGGCGAGCGCGCCTTCAAGCGCTACTGGCCGCACCGGCTCTACAACCACGACGCCGAGAAGCCCGGCGGCCTCACCCACCTGGGCACCACCCCCGGCGGCATCGAGGTCGAGCTCAACCGTCGGGCCGCCGAGAGCGACCTGGTCGTCTACGTCAACCTGACCTTCGTCCCGATGAACGGCGGCCACAAGTCGCTCGGCACCGGGCTGGTCGGCTACCGCACCCTCAAGGGCCACCACACCCCGGCCGCCGTGCGCCAGTCCGGCTCCTACATGGAGCCCCGCCGCAGCGAGCTGAACCGCCGCATGGTCGAGGTCGGCGAGCTGATCGAGGCCAAGGTCCCCGTCTTCCACGTCGAGACCACCGTCAACAACCACATGTTCGACCGGCCGCTCGACATCCTCGCCAAAAACGAGGACGATCTCTCCGATCTCGAGTACGGCGGCCTCAAGGCCCTCATCCGCACGCTGGACGCCCTGCCCGACGCCGCCCGGCAGGCCATCTTCGAGAAGGTCCCCGCCCCCTACGAGATGATCGCCGTCTACGCAGGCGCCGCGGTGCCCGTGCACGAGGCCATCCTGGAGAAGGTCCACCAGCAGCTCTGCGTGCCGGTCAAGGGCCAGTTCGACGTCGTGATCTTCCCGGTGCCCTACATCTCGCCCTACAACGTCGGCGCCGTGCTGAACCCCCTGCTGGTCAGCGTCATGGTCGAGGGCTACCTCCACAACCTGCACCGCGGCGTGCCCCTGCTCAAGCCGGGCGGCACCATCATCGCCCTGCACCCCTGCTCCGACCGCTTCGACGAGCACCAGCACCCCGCCTACGTCGAGTTCTTCCACAAGCTCCTGCCCCGCACCCGGGACGCGATGGAGCTGCACAAGAGCTACGAGGCCGAGTTCGCCCGCCACCCCTCCTACATCCAGCTCTACCGGACCGGCCGGGCCTACCACCCCGCCCACCCCTTCTACATGTGGTACTGGGGCGAGAACGGCCGCCAGCACCGCGGGCGGGTGATCGCGGTCGGCCCCGACAACGAGTACGTGCCCGGCATTCTCGGCTACGAGACCGCCCGCACGATGGCCGAAGCCCTGCGCATGGTGCGCGAGAAGACCCCCGATCCCAGCATCGCCTGCTTCCGCATCTGCCCCTTGTTGATGGCGGACGTCAGCCCCACGGCCGAGCCGCCCGCCCTGGTCGATGCCGGCGGCGTCGACCTCAGCGAGCCCGTTCCGGCCCGTCCGGCGGCGGAGCGCGCGTGAGCGAGCCCGTGCTGGACCCCCGGGCGCTGCTGGCCGGCCAGGAGCTGCTGGTCATGGGAGGCACCGGCTTCCTGGGCAAGGTCTTCGTCTGCATGCTGCTCGACCGCTTCCCCGAGCTCGAGACGATCCACCTCGTCGTCCGCCCCAAGGCCGGCCAGGACAGCGCCACCCGCTTCCGCGAGGAGATCCTCGGCTCGGCGGTCTTCGACCCGATCCGCCAGCGCTACCCGGGCGCCGCCTACGAGGCCTTCATGGTCTCGAAGATCCACCCCGTCCCCGGTGACGTGGGCGATCCGATGGGCGGCATCCCGGCCGAGGTGCGCGACTCCCTGCGCGGCCGCCTCGCCGCCTTCGTCAACGTCGCGGGCGTGGTCGACTTCACCCCGCCCCTCGACTACGCGCTGAAGGCCAACGCCTTCGGCATGCAGAACCTCGTCGAGCTGGTCTCGGACCTCGGCCTGCCCGATCGCCCCCTGCCCTTCCTGCACACCTCCACCTGCTACGTCGCCGGCGGCCGCACCGGCCAGGTCGACGAGGTCGACCCGCTCAGCCACCCCTTCCCCAAGGCCGACCAGCTCGAGACCGCCCACTGGTCGCCCGAGCGCGAGATCGCCGAGTGCGTCGACATCGTCGAGAACGTCCGGCACAGGGCCAAGGACGCCTTCCGGCAGTCCGCCTTCCTCGACCAGGCCAAGAAGAACCTCGAAGCCCAGGGCGAGCCCTGCCGCGGCCAGGCCCTCGAAGCCGAGCTCAGCAAGGTCCGCCGCAAGTACGAGAAGACCCAGCTCGTCGACCAGGGCATGGAGCGAGCGAAGTACTGGGGCTGGCACAACACCTACACCTACACCAAGTCGCTGGGCGAGCAGATCCTCCGCAAGAGCGGCCTTGTCCACACCATCGTCCGCCCCGCCGTGATCGAGAGCGCCGTCGCCTTCCCCACGCAAGGCTGGTGCGAGGGCATCAACACCAGCGCGCCCATGATCTACATGGCCGTGCAGGGGCCCGTCACCTACGCCGCTGGCCGCGACACCGTCATGGACTTCATCCCCGTCGACCTGGTCGCCGCGGGGATGATCCTGGCCCTCTCCGAGCTGATCGAGGGCCGCGCCAAGGTCGTCTACCAGCTGGGCACCAGCGACGTGAACCCGATCGAGGTGCGCCGCATCGTCGAGCTGACCGCGCTCTACAAGCGCCGCCACTACCTGAAGGAGGCCGGCGGCAACCCGGTGTACAACGCGATCCAGGCGCGGCTCGAACCCCAGGCCGTCGAGGTCGAGGCCTACCTCGCCCACGGACCGGCCCACCGGGCGCAGCAGGCGCGCGGCCTGCGCAGCTTCGTCGGGCGCTTCGCCCAGGGTCCGCTCAAGCCGCTGGCCGAGCAGGCCGGCAAGCAGCTCGACGGCCTCGTCAAGGGCCTCGAGGTGCAGGCCTACATCGCCGACCAGTTCGTGCCCTTCACGGCGACCCACAACTACCGCTTCTCCTGCGAGAACATCCGCCAGGCCTGGTCGCGCCTCTCCGATGCCGACCGCCTGCTGCTGCCCTGGACCCCCCAGGAGATCGACTGGCGCCACTACATCGTCGAGGTCCACGCCCCCGGCCTGATGCGCAACGTCGCCCCCGAGATCCGCAAGAAGCTGAAGAAGGAGAAGCAGCCCCTCCAGCGCCACGACGACCTGCTGGCCCTGCTGGAAGAGGCCGCCGTCCGCCACGACCACGCCCCCGCCTTGCAGCGCCTCACCGACGAGGGCATCGAGAAGACCAGCTACCGCCAGCTCCGCGCCCGCGCGATGGCCCTCTCGGTCCGCCTCGCCGCGGCGGGGGTCCAGCCCGGTGACCGGGTCCTGCTCTCTGGAAAGAACCACCCCGACTGGCCGATCGCCTTCTTCGGCCTGCTGCGCGCCGGGGCGGTCCCGGTGCCCCTTGACCCCGGCCTCAGCGCCGACGCCGTGCAGCGCATCGCCGACAGCGCCATGGCCCGCGCGGCCATCCTCGACCCGGCCGCGCGCGAGGCCTTCGGCGCTGCCCTGCCCTCGCTGACGACCTTTGATCTCCACGAAGCCAGCGCGCCGGGCGCGGTCGGCCAGCCCCCCACCGTCCAGGTCCAACCTCAGGACCTCGCCGTCCTGCTCTACACCTCGGGCACCACCGGCCAGCCCAAGGGGGTCATGCTCAGCCACGAGAACCTCGTCAGCATGGTCGCCAGCCTGGGCCGCCTCTTCCCGCTCACCGACGACGACCGGATCCTCTCGGTCCTGCCGCTGCACCACGCCTTCGAGCTCTCCTGCGGGCTGCTGCTGCCGCTCTCCATGGGGGCGCGGGTCCTCTACCTGGACCGCATCGACGCCGACCGGCTCTCCGAGGGCCTGCAGGAGGGCCGCATCACCGCCATGGTCGGCGTGCCCGCCCTCTGGCAGGTGCTCGAGCGCAAGATCCGCGCCCAGGTCAGCGAGCAGGGTCAGCTCGTCGAGCTGGCCTTCGACCGCGCCCTGGACCTCAACACCGGCCTCGCCCGCGCCTCGGGCTTCGACCTTGGCCGCCTGCTCTTCGGCTCGGTCCACAGCCGCTTCGGCGGCCACATTCGCATGCTGATCAGCGGCGGCGCCGCGCTGCCCCGCGAGACCCAGGCCCTCTTCGTCGGACTGGGCCTGCCGATGGCCGAGGGCTACGGCCTGACCGAGGCCGCCCCCGTCCTCACCGTGGCCGCGCCGCGCTTCGGAGCCAAGGGGGGCAACGTCGGCACCGCCATCCCCGGCGTGAAGATCCGCATCGACGCCCCCGACAAGGAGGGCGTCGGCGAGGTCCAGGCCCGCGGCCCCAACGTCATGCAGGGCTACTTCGGCAACGAGGCCGCCTCCCGCGAGGTCCTGACCGAGGACGGCTGGCTCCGCACCGGCGACCTTGGGCGGCTGGACGGCAAGGGCCGCCTTGTCCTGGTCGGCCGCGCCAAGGAGGTCGTGGTCACCGCCGCCGGCGAGAACATCTACCTCGACGACGTCGAGGCCCGCCTGGGCCCGATCGACGGGGTCGAGGAGTACGTGCTCGTCGGCCTCCCTGACCCGCGCGGCGGGGAGCGCCTGGGCCTGCTGGCCCGCCCCTCCGCCAGCGAGGACGAGGCCCGCAAGGCCCTGACCGCCGCCATCGCCGCCCTGATCCCGGTCCAGCGCCCGGCCGTCGTGCACCTCGTCGAGGCGCCGCTGCCCCGGACCGCTACCCGCAAGATCCAGCGCAAGGAGAGCCGGGCGGTGCTGGAGACCCTGGTCGCCGCCGCCGAGGCAGCCAAGGCAGGCGCTGGCGAGGGCCTCGCCTCGCCGGTCTACAGGGTCGTCGCCTCGATCGCCGGGGTCGAGCCCGAGCGTGTCGTCGGCGGGACCGAGCTGGCCGCCGACCTGGGCTTCGACAGCCTGATGTGGGTCGAGCTGCAGAGCGCGCTGTCGGCCATGGGCCACCCCGTCTCCGATCTCCAGGCCCTCCAGCGCTGCCGCACCGCCGCCGAGATCGTCGCCTTGACCGGGGCTCCCGAAGCCGAGGCCCCCGCTCGCGAGGCCGTCCAGCCGATCGAGATCCCAAAGCTGATCGTCGAACCCATGAAGTCGATGATGGCCCAGGTGCAGCGGGCCTTCAACGGCGAGATGCTGGGCACGCGGGTGCTGGGCAGGGCCTTCATCCCGCGCAACCGCAACGTCATCGTCGTGGCCAACCACAGCAGCCACCTCGACATGGGCCTCGTGAAGTACGCCCTGGGGGACTACGGCGAGGGCATGGTCAGCCTCGCGGCGCAGGACTACTTCTTCGAGGGCAACCGCTGGAAGGTCGCCTATTTTGAAAACCTGACCAATGTACTCCCGCTGGACCGGACCCGGGGCTTCCGCGAGAGCCTGCGCCAGGCCACCGCCGCCGTCGAGGCTGGCAACGTCGTGCTGCTCTTCCCCGAGGGCACCCGCCAGACCGGCGACCGGCTCGCCGAGTTCAAGCCCCTGGTCGGCAAGCTGGCGCTGGACACCGGGACCGACATCCTGCCGGTCCACATCGAAGGCGCCCTCCAGGCCATGCCCAAGGGGGCCTGGCTGCCCCGCAAGCGCGGGATCACCGTCCGGATCGGCCCGCCCCTGGAGATCCAGCGCCTGCGCGAGCTCTCCGAGGGCCTGCGCCCGGCCGAGGCGGCCCGCCGCGTGACCGCCCTGGCCAGGACCGCCGTCGAGCGCCTGGGCGAGGGCGGCGTCCTGGACCTCTCGCAGGAGCAGGCCGCCACCATCGTCGAAGCCCAGGCGAAGCCGCTCTCGGTCGAAGAGGTCACGACCCGCGCCTTCCAGGGCCTCCCAGCCCGCTTCGACGCCGCCCGGGTCGAGCGCCCCCTGACCTGGTACTTCAGCCTGGGAGAGCAACGCTGGACCGTCAAGGTCAGCAACACGGGCTGCGAGGTGTACCCCGGACGCCCGACCGGGGACGCCGACTGCGTCGTCAAGACCAGCGCCGACCTGCTGGTCGCCATGGTCGAGAAGGCCTGGATCCCCGAGCCCGCAGAGTTCTTCAGCGGGCGGATCAAGACCAGCGACATTCCCCTCCTGATCGAGTTCTCGCGCGTCTTTGCCCTCAGCGAGGCCAGCGCCTAGCGGCGCTAGTATGCACCCCCGGGCCCGCCCGTCTCGAACAGCGCTAGCCTTCCTGTCGGCCACCCTGGGTGGGCTGGCCTGCACCCCGGTCCGGCCGGCGATCCCGGCAACCGAGCCCACCCAGCCCTGGGACGACCTCGACCCGGTCGCCCTCGATCCCTTCCGGCAGCTCTTGCGCACCTCCCTGCCGGCGGCGCAGACCCCCAGCCGGATGCGCTCGCTGCCCGATGTGCCCATGACCTTCGTCCTGGACCCGTCGGCCGGCAAGCTCTGGGCGCTCGACCCCCGCTACCGCCACGAGCCCCAGCGGGTCTGCACCGACCCGAGCCTGTGGGCCGACCTCGATCCCGAGGGCGAGCGCCAGGGGCACTGCAAGAGCGGCAAGGTCGAGGCCAACCGCGGGGCGCTCGATCCCGGAAGCCCCGTGCTGGCCTTCGCGGTCGACCGGAGGGACCCGGGCGTGTGGCTGCTGGGCCAGGACGGCGCCCTGGCCTGGGCCAACCTGGACCCCTTGGAGGGCAACCCGCTGGACTTCTCGCGCCCGGAGCACCGGGGAGGGCTGAGCCTGGCCGACGGAGCGATCGGGCTGGCGGCGGCGGCCAGCGGCGGGCTCTGGCTGGCGGACCAGGCTCGAATCCGCCTGCTCGACAGCGCCGGCGCCGTGCAAGCCGAGGCCGAGCTGGACGAGCCCGTCCTCGACCTCGCCGCCTCCAGCAGGCAGGCCTGGATCCTGGGAGAGCGGGGGCTGTGGACCTGGGACGGACGCGCGCTCGCCCTGCACGCCTCGGTCGATGGCCAGGGGGGGCGCCTCGCCGCCTGGGAGGACCGGATCTGCGCGGCCTTGCCCGCCGAGGGCCGGGTGCTCTGCTCCGATGGCAGCAGCGTCGCGGTCGACGGCTTGCAGGGACCCATCTCGCAGAACGCGGCGAGCACCTGGCTGGCCACCGACCAAGGTGTCCAGGAGCTCCGCGACGGCGAGCTCCAGCCCCCTCGGGCGGTCGAGGCCCTGGTCGATCTGCAGGTCCAGGACAACGGCGAGCTGGCCCTGCTCTACGCCGACAACACCGTCGGCGTCTACGTCGACGAGACCCTCCTGCCCGGGGCGGCGCCCCTGAAGCTGACCCTGCTCAGCTTCCTGGAGAACCCCAAGCGCTCCGTCGAGCTCGAGGAGTGCCTGGATCAGCGCTCCATCATCGAGCTCTTCGAGCAGGCCGAGAACAACACCCGCCTGCTCGAGGATCTGCCCGCCAGCGTCGGCCTGGGCATCACCGCCGAGGTCGCCCACCAGGCCCGGCTCTGCGAGCTCGACGCGCAGCTCGCCGCGCTCTGGGACCGCCCGCGGGTGAGCACGGGCCTGCTGCTCTCAGGCGAGGAGGACGCCGACCTGGTGGACCTCGAGGCGATGACCGCCCTCGTCCGGGAGCAGGCTGCGCAGCTCGACGCGCTGGACCTCCCCCTGCGCTGGCTGGGGGCGGCGCCGCGCCTGGGCGACGGCGGCGCCGACTGGGTCGAGGCCCTCCACCAGGTGGACATCACCGAGGACCTGCTCTTCTTCGGCTTCGATCTGCTGCCCGAGATCGACCGCTGGGACCCCCGCACCAAGGACCCCATCCCCTGGCGCTCCAACGTCCCCCTCAGCGCCTGGCGACCCAGCTCGGGGCCCGATCCCCTCGTCGACGACCCTGATCGCCAGCTGTGGCTGCGCCCGGGCTCGACCCTCTCGCTCTACTCGCTGGGAGGCTGCGCCAACGTCTTCCTCTACGAGTGCAAGCAGTCCAACCTGGGCGGCAACACCGCCATCGACGAGGGCGACCTGGAGGTCCTCGACCTGCTGCTCTGGCGGGCCCTGGCCGTGCGCTCCATCGACGGCCCCGACCACTGGTCCTTCCACCTGCCCGACATCAGCGTCTCGACCTACACCGAGGGCTGTCGGCGCACGGACCGCCTCTGGACCGCCGAGGAGGAGGGGGGCTCCTGCCAGGCCGAGGGGCTCCAGACCTGGGTCTTCGATGTGCAGGCCCGCTACGAGCAGGCCGGCCTGCTGAGCTGGTGGCTGCCGGGCGAGGGTTGAGGCCGCTGCGGGGTCCTACAGGCAGTCCCCGGCTTCGGTCATCGCCTCGTCGGCGCAGGGCAGCCAGCCGGCCACGATGCAGGTGCTGCTGAACTCGAAGCAGGCGTCGGGCAGGGCCGGCGCGGTCGCGTAGGTGATCGCCGATCCACAGTCCACCTCGGCGGGCATGCAGCCGACGAGCTCGGCGTCGCGCGCCCGGTCCACGCACCAGCCGCCAAGGCCGTCGGCTTCGACCTCGCGGGCCTTCAGCTCCACGCAGCTCGGGGTCGCCGCGCACTCGTCGGGGCGCACCAGCCAGCAGTCGTCCAGGCTGCCCCCGTCGTCGCTCCCGCCATCCAGGCCGCCCCCGTCGCCACCTCCATCGCCGGGAAGCCCGGGGTCGTCCTTGTCTCCGCAAGCCAACAGGACGGTGAGCGTGGTCATCGCGAGCATGGCGGACTCCTGGATGCCGGCTCCTAACCCCGGCCCGACCCGGCCAGCCCCCCATGCTGTTTTCGATTACCATCCGCGCCATGGCCTCCGAGCTCTATCCCCTGCCCCTGTCCAGCCTCGCGCGCCGCCTCGTCCGCGAGCTGCGCGCCGGGGGCCCGGTCTACGGCATGGCCCGGTCCGCGATCTGGACCCCCGACCCGGCGCGCGATCTCTCGACCACCCACTTCGGCCAGCCGATGGGCACGCCATTGGGCCCAGCCTCGGGCCCGCACACCCAGCTCGCCCAGAACCTGGTGCTCTGCTTCCTGGGCGGCGCCCGCTTCATGGAGCTGAAGACGGTCCAGATCCTCGACCAGCTCGTCATCCCCCGCCCCTGCATCCACGTGCCCCACGTCGGCTACAACGTGGAGTGGTCGCAGGAGCTGCGGATCGGCGAGAGCCTGCGGGAGTACGCCAAGGGCTGGATCCTCTGCCACCTCGCCGCCCGCGAGCTGGGGCTCTCCCCCGACCTCGTCTTCGACATGAGCCTCGGCTACGACCTGGCCGGGATCCAGAGCGAGCCGATGCACGCGTTCATCAGCTCGCTGCTCGACGCGCACGAGCTGCTGGACGAGCTGCTGGCGGAGCTGCCCCCCGAGCTGCGGGTGGAGGTCCCCGGACAGATCAGCCGCAGCGTGACGCTGTCGACCTTCCACGGCTGCCCCGCCGACGAGATCGAGGCCATCGCCGCGCACTGCCTGCGGGCGCACGGGCTGCACACCATCGTCAAGCTCAACCCGACCCTGCTGGGGCTGGAGGGGGTGCAGGGCCTCCTCCATCAGCGCCTCGGCTACACCCAGATTCAGCTCGACCCCGCGGCCTTCGAGAAGGATCTGCGCTGGGAGCAGCTCGAGCGGATGATCCCCCGCCTGCAGGAGCTCGCAGGCCAGCAGGGGGTCGGCCTGGGGGTCAAGTTCAGCAACACCCTGGTCTGCCGCTCACCCGATCCGCCCTTCGGCGAGGGGGAGATGTACCTCTCCGGGCCGCCGCTGCATGTCCTGGCCATCAGCCTCGCGGCCCGCTTCGCTGCACAGTTTCCAGGTCTGCCGATCAGCTTTTCGGCCGGGGTGGACGCGCAGAACTTCCCCGCGCTCGTCCAGACGGGCATCTCTCCGGTCACCACCTGCACCGACCTGCTGAAGGGCAAGGGCTACGGGCGGCTCTGCGCCTACCTGCGCGGGCTGGAGGCGCGGCTGGCCGAGCAGGGGCACAGCGGGCTGGAGCCCTTCGTCGACGGTCGGGTCCAGGCCTGCGCCGACCTCGCCCTGCGGGACCCCCGCTACAGCCGGGCCCAGAACAGCGTCGCCCCCAAGAAGGTCGGCAGCGAGCTGGTCCTGCTGGACTGCCTGACCTGCGACAAGTGCATCCCGGTCTGCCCCAACGCCGCCATCTTCGCCTTCGACCTGCCCACGCGACCGCTGCCGGGCGGCCGCCTGAGCTGGCGCGAGGGCCTCCTCCACGCCGAGGAGGGCCCGCCCGTGGAGGTCAAGCGCCGCCACCAGATCGGCATCACCGTCGACGCCTGCAACCGCTGCGGGCAGTGCGACCCGGTCTGCCCCGAAGACGGCGGCCCCTTCGCCACCAAGCCCAACCTCTTCCTGGACCCCCGGGCCTGGGACGAGCACCCCGATCGGGACGGCTTCCTCTTCGAGGGACAGGCCCTGCTCTGGCGACGGGGCGGCCAGCAGCTGCGCTGGGACCCGAGCACCCGCACCCTCAGCCTCGCCACGGGCAGCCTGCGCCTGGGCGAGGACGACTCCCCCCACTGTACAGGTTCGGGAGAGATCTCCCGCGCCGACCTCCACCTGCTGACGCTGCTGACCACGGCCCTGCGCACCGCCTGGTCCACCGGAGACTGAATGCCGCTGCCCCTGCTGCCCACCCTCGACGAGCTGCTCGACCCCCAGACCCAGCCCGCCCCCATCCGGGCCGCGGCCGCCGCGTCGACCGACCCCCTCGATCCGATCCACCTCTTCAACATCTCCTGGCGGCGAACCGGGAGCATCCCCCATGTGCTGCTGCCCCCGGCGATGACCGGGGTGAAGGCCAACATCCTGGTGATGTCGGCCCGCCACTTCCCGACCGGCAGCCACAAGGTCGGGCCGGCCTACTCGGTGCTGCGCGAGAAGCTGCTGCACGGGGAGATCACCCAGGACGGCAGCACCCTGGTCTTCCCCTCGACGGGCAACTACGGCATCGGTGGGGCCTGGGTCGGGCCGCGGGCGGGCTTCCGCTCCCTGGTGGTCCTGCCCGAGGACATGAGCGCCGAGCGCTTCGAGAAGATCGAACAGTACGGCGCCCGGGTGATCAAGACGCCCGGCAGCGAGAGCAACGTCAAGGAGATCTACGACGCGGTCAAGGTGCTGCGGACGCAGCCCGAGAACCGGATCCTCAACCAGTTCGAGGAGTTCGGAAACTACCGTTTTCATTACCATGTGACCGGCAACAGCGCGCTGGCCATGGCCGCGGAGCACGGAGACGGGCGGGTCGCCGCCTTTGTCAGCGCGATGGGCAGCGCCGGCACCATCGCCGCCGCCGATCGTATCAAGGCCGCCTTCGCCGACAGCAAGACCGTCGGCGTCGAGCCTGTCCAGTGCCCGACCCTGTACAACGTCGGCTACGGCGCCCACGCCATCGAGGGCATCGGGGACAAGCACGTCACCTGGATCCACAACGTGCGGGCCCAGGACCTGCTCTGCTGCATCGACGACGAGGCCTGCCTGCTGGGCCTGCAGCTCATCCAGGAGGGAGATCTCCCCGAGCTGTTGCCGCTCAAGGATCTGCTGGGGGTCTCGGGCGTCTGCAATGTGCTGGCCGCCATCAAGACCGCCCGGCACTACGAGCTGAAGGAGGGCCAGAACATCGTCACGGTCGCGACCGACGCCTTCGACCGCTACCCCAGCGTGCTGGAGCGCCTCCGCGCCCGCCGCGGCCCCCCGACACAGGGGCTGGAGCTCTTCCACGGGGTCGACGCGGACTGGATCCAGGAGGGCACGATGGAGGTGCGCCGCCGCTGGCACAACCAGAAGTACTTCACCTGGGTCGAGCAGCAGGGGAAGAGCGTGGCCGAGCTCAACGCGCTGTGGGACCCGGCCTTCTGGCAGGAGCAGGCCGCCCGCATCCCCGAGCTGGATCGGCAGACGCTGGAGCTGCGTAGATGAGCCTGAGGTCGATGATCCTGAAGAACGCGCGGATCCTGGAGCTGGATCCGCCCGCGGTGCGGGAGGGCGAGCTGCACATCGAGGAGGGGCTGGTCGTCAGCCAGGGCAGCGGGCCCGAGCTCGATCTGGGGGGGGCCTGGGTGATGCCAGGGCTGGTCAACGCTCACACCCACCTGTACTCGGCCCTGGCCTGCGGGATGCCCTTGCCAGCGCACCCGCCGGAGACCTTCACCCGGATGCTGGAGCAGGTCTGGTGGAGGCTGGACCAGGCCCACGACCAGGACTCGGTGGAGGTGTCGGCGCTGGTGGGGGGCCTCGCGGCGCTGCGGGCCGGCGTCACGACGGTGATCGACCACCACGCCTCTCCCCGCGCCATCACGGGATCCCTGGAGCGGGTGGATGGCGCGCTAGCAACGCTAGGGTTGCGGCGGGTCCTCTGCTACGAGGTCAGCGATCGGCATGGCCGTGCCGGCGCCCTGGAGGGCATCCGCGCCCATGAGCGGCTGCTCGGTGAGCGAGGCCCCAGCCGGGGGGTCCTGGTCGGGATGCACGCCGCCTTCACCCTCTCCGACGAGAGCATCCGCGACTGTGTGAGCCTGGCCCGTTCAGCCGGGGTCGGGGTCCACATCCACCTGGCTGAGTCCATCGACGACCTGCAGGCCGGCCCTCCCCTGGCCCGCCTGCAGTCGCTCGGCGCGCTGCTGCCGGGTAGCATCTTCGCCCACGGGGTCCACCTGGAGGCGGGGGACCGGGCCCGCCTGGAGGAGTCCGGGGCCTGGCTCAGCCACCAGGCCCGCTCCAACATGAACAACGGCGTCGGGCAGGCCGACCACGGGCGCTACCCCAGCCGAACAGCGCTAGGCACGGACGGCATCGGCAGCGACATGCTCGCCGAGCTGCAGACGGCTGTCTTCCGCGCCAACGAGCGCCCCGGATCCTGGGGCCTCAGCCGGCTGGTCCAGGCCCTGGCCGACGGCGCCCGCCTCGCCAGCGCTCAGCTCGGGCTGCCGCTGGGCCGGCTCCAGCCCGGCCAGGCCGCCGACCTGGTGGTCCTCGACCCCTGCCCGGGTCCCCCCTTGACCGAGGACAACCTCGCCGCCGCACTGGTCTTCCGCCTCTCCAGCCAGCAGGTTCGGCACGTGATGGTCGACGGGCAGTGGCGGCTGTGGGACCGGCAGCCGACCGGCCTCGACCCGGCCGAGCTGGACCGCTGGGCACAGCAGACCAGCCTGAACCTCTGGTCGAGAATGGCCGCGGGTTAGCAGCACAGATGCAGATCGACCCCGAACGGCTCTACCAGGAGCTCGCCCGCCTGGGCGAGATCGGCGCCTATACCGACGACCGCACCGGCCTGCGCGGCGTCAACCGCCTCGCCCTGACCGAGGCCGACGGGGCCGGTCGGCGGCATGTGGTCCAGTCCATGCTCGACCTCGGGCTGGGCGTCCGCATCGACAAGATCGGCAACGTCTACGCCCGCCAGGAGGGCCGCGAGCCCGGCCTCGCCCCGGTGATGATCGGCAGCCACGTCGACTCGGTGCCGACCGCGGGGCGCTTCGACGGCTGCCTGGGGGTGCTGGGCGGGCTGGAGGTGCTGCGGACCATGGCCGAGGCGGGCCACCGCCCCCGTCGCCCGATCGTCGTCGCCTTCTTCACCGACGAAGAGGGCTGCCGCTTCGGCACCGACATGCTCGGCAGCGCCGTCGCCACCGGGCGGCTCTCCCTGGAGCAGGCGACCGGGCTCCTCGACGCCGAGGGCAATCGGATGGGCGAGGAGCTGCAGCGGATCGGCTTCGAGGGTGAGCATCCCGTCGAGCTCGACCCGCCCTACGCCTACCTGGAGGTCCACATCGAGCAGGGCCCGGTCTTGCGCGCCCACGGCGTCGACCTGGGGATCGTCACCGGGGTCCAGGGCATCTCCTGGCAGGAGCTGACCATCCTGGGCCGCTCCGCCCACGCCGGCACCACCCCGATGGAGCTGCGGCGGGACGCCGGGCTGGCGGCCGCGCGCATCAACCTCTTCCTGCACGAGCTGACCGCGCGCATCCCGGGGGCACGGGCGACGATGGGGGCCATCCGGCCCGAGCCCGGGCTGGTCAACATCGTGCCGGGCAGGGTGGTCTGCACCGTGGACCTTCGAAACCCCGACGAGGCCTTGCTGGCCCAGGCCGAGGCCGAGCTCGCCGCCTTCCTCGTCCAGGTGGAGACCTTGGACGGGGTCCAGATCGAGGCGCGCCAGACGGCCCGCACCCCGCCGGTCGCCTTCGATCCGGCCATCCAGGCGCGGATCGAGGCCGCGGCGAAGGGCCTCCAGCTCAGCACCGAGCGAATCATCTCGGGCGCCGGGCACGACGCCCAGGAGCTGGCCCGCCTCTGCCCCACCGGGATGATCTTCGTCCCCGGCGAGCACGAGGGGATCAGCCACAATCCCCGGGAGCTCTCCACCATGACCCAGTGCGGCGACGGGGTGCAGGTGCTGCTGCGCGTCGTCACCGAGCTGGCGGAGGCCTGAATGTTCGAGCGAGTTCTACGCGGCGGGACCCTGGTGGACGGCAGCGGTGCCCCGGGTCGGCCGGCCGACCTGGCCATCGAGGGCGGCCGCGTCGCCGCCATCGAGGCGCCGGGGAGCCTGAGGGGCGCACAGGAGATCGACTGTGCGGGCCTGGTCGTCTGCCCGGGCTTCCTGGACACCCACACCCACAGCGATCTGGCCGCCCTGCGCGAGCCCGACATCGCCATGAAGGCCCGGCAGGGGGTCACCCTGGACGTGCTGGGCCAGGACGGCATCGGCGTGGCGCCCCTGCCCGCCGACAAGCGCGAGCTGATGGCCCGGGTGATCGCCGGGCTCGACGGCACCTTCCAGGACTGGGACTGGGAGGACCAGGGCCAGTACCTGGACCGCCTCGCCGCCACGCCCACCGGCATCCACCTCTCCGCCCTGGTGCCCCATGGCAACGTCCGGCTAGCATGTCTAGGAATGGAGGATCGCCCGGCCAGCCCGGCGGAGATCCTGGCCATGCAGGAGCTGCTGGAGGAGAGCCTCGACCAGGGCGCGATCGGCCTCAGCACCGGCCTGATCTACCCGCCCTGCTGCTACGCCCCGACCACCGAGCTGGTGGCGCTGGGCCGGGTCCTGGCCAGACACGACCGACCCATCGTCGTCCACCTGCGCTCCGAGAGCGACTACCTGGTCGAGGCGGTCGAGGAGATGCTGCAGGTCGGGCGAGAGAGCGGCTGCCGGGTCCATATCAGCCACATCAAGATCGCTGGCCGGCGCAACTGGCCCCTGGTGGAGAGCTTGCTAGCGGCGCTAGATAGCACCGATGTCCGCGTCACCGCCGACCAGTACCCCTACACCGCCGGCAGCACCATGATGGGGGCCATCCTGCCCCCCTGGGCCCACGCCGGGGGCTTCGAAGCGACCGTCCGTCGCCTCTCGGATCCAGCGGAGCGCGCCCGGATGAAGGCCGAGCTGCTGGCCCCGCCGCCGCACAGCTGGGACAACTTCTGGTCCTGGGCGGGGGCCGAGGGCATCATGGTCTCGGATGTGCCTAGCGGCGCTAGACCGGAGTGCGCCGGCAAGACCCTGGCCGAGCTGGCCGGGAGCCAGGACCCGATCGACACCGCCTTCGACCTGCTGCGGGACGAGGCCATGGGCGTCGGGATGATCGCCTTCTCCCAGGGCGAGCAGGTCATCTCGGCGCTGATGGCCCACCCCAAGGTCAACGGCTGCACCGACGGCCTGCTGGGCGGGCGGCCCCACCCGCGGGCCTACGGCGCCTTCGCCCGCATCCTGCGGCTGAACCGCGAGCAGCGGCTGGTGCCGGTCGAGGAGATGGTCCGCAAGCTGACCAGCCAGGCGGCGGCGGCCATGACCCTGAAGGAGCGCGGGCTGCTCAAGGTCGGAGCGCCGGCGGACATCGTCGTCTTCGACGCCGACACCGTGGCCGACACCTCGACCTACGCCGAGCCCCGTCAACACCCGGTGGGGATCCCCTGGGTGCTGGTGGCGGGGGTGCCGGTGGTGGC
>DDSR01000412.1 GCA_002343455.1 Deltaproteobacteria bacterium UBA2385
ATCCAGCTGCGGCTGTCGGCCTGGGCCCGGGGGGTCCAGAACGCGCTGCGATCCAGCTCGGCGTAGAGCAGCTCGGCCTTGGCGCGGTTGCGCACCTCCATCGCGGACAGTCCGCCCAGCCCCTCGATCCAGGCCAGCACCCGCTCCAGGGCGTAGATGCCGAAGGTGTTGGGGGTGTTGTACATGCTGCCGTCGTCGACGTACAGACCGTAGTCGAGGATGGCGGGCAGGCCCTGGGGGAGGGCCGCGGCGGTGCGGCGGGACTGTTCGACGGCCCAGGGGGAGAGGATGACGGCGGTGACGCCGCTGGGCCCCAGGTTCTTTTGGGCGCCGGCGTAGATCAGGTCGTGGGCGGCGACATCGAAGGGGCGGCAGCCGATGTCGCTGGACATGTCGACCACCAGCGGCACCGGGCTGCGCGGCGTGCGATGGAACTGCGTGCCGTAGATGGTGTTGTTGGTGGTGTAGTGCAGGTAGGTGGCCTCGGTGCGGACCTGCAGCTCGGCGTCGGTGGGGATCCGGCGGAAGTCGACCGTCTTGCCGTCGAAGGCCCAGACCGCGTCGCCCACCCGGCGGGCGTCCTTGAAGGCCTTGCTGGACCAGGTGCCCGTGCCGACGTAGTCCGCGGCCCCGCCCGCGCCGATCAGGTTGAGCGGCACCTGGTGGAACTGCTGGGTGGCCCCGCCTTGCAGGAAGAGCACGGCGTAGTCGCTGGGGATGGCGAAGAGGCTGCGCATCCGGGACATCGCGCTGTCGATGACGGACTGGAAGACCTTGCCGCGGTGCGAGATCTCCATGATGCCTGCGCCGCCGCCGCGGAAGTCGACCAGGGCGTCGCGCAGCTCTTCGAGCACGGGGAGGGGGAGGGAGGCCGGGCCGGCCGAGAAGTTGTGGATGCGGGCCATGGGGGGCTCCTAGGCGTGGACGATGGGGAGAAGCGAGCTTGCCAGCACGGCGGGGTGGGCGTCCAGCGCGGCCATCACCTCGGCCGAGGGGGCCTGGTCGACCTGGATCCGGGCGCAGGCGGCCGCCCCGGTGAAGATGATGTTCTCCATCTGCTGGACGTTGATGCCGGCGCGGCTGAGCACGTCGAGCAGAGCGGCCAGCACCCCGACCCGGTCCTGGTGGCGCACGACCAGCAGGTGGGTGGCGGGCGTCTTCACGGCGATGTTGACGCAGTTGGGGACCTCGCCGCTCTCCCGGTAGACGGTGACGATGCGGACGACCTCGTCGCCGACGGCCTCGCTGGCCTGGTCGGTGCTGGCCCCGATGTGGTGGGTGCCGTAGACGGCGGGGTTCTGGCCGATCGGGTCGGCGAAGGCGCCGTCGGCCGCGGGCTCCTCGGCGAAGACATCCAAGCCGGCGCGCAGGCCGCGGCTCTCGATCGCGCGGAGCAGGGCGGCCTGGTCGAGCACCTCGCCCCGGCTGGTGTTGACGACCAGCGCGCCGGGCCGCAGCGCCTCCAGCAGGTCCAGCCCGACGAGGTTGCGCGTCTCGGGCCCGAGCGCGAGGTGGATGGAGAGGGCGTCGGCCCCGCGGCAGGCCTCCAGCGGCGTGGCGCAGAAGAGCACGCCCAGCTCCGCCGCCGCCTGGGGAGTCAGGGAGCGGCTCCAGGCCTTGATCTTCATCCCGAAGGCCTGGGCGCGGAGGATGACCTCCTGCCCGATCTGCCCGACGCCCAGCAGGGCCAGGGTCCGCCCGGCCAGGCCGCGGGCCTTTCCGAACTCCTTCTTCTGCCAGCTCCCCTGCCGCAGCGACAGCACGTTGTCGGCGATGCGCCGGTCCAGGTTGACCAGGTGCCCGATCGCCAGCTCGGCCACGGCGACGGCGTTCTTGCCGGGGCAGTTGCTGACGTAGACGCCCCGGGCGCTGGCCGCGGCGAGGTCGATGGTGTTGACCCCCGCCCCGGCCCGGATGACCAGGGAGAGGGAGCGGCCGGCGGCGAGGTGGGCGGCGCTGACCTTGGTGCTGCGCACCACCAGCACATCGGGGTCCAGCCGGGCGATGGCCTGGGCGAGGGCCTCGTCGCGCAGCGAGGCGTCGGCGGTGACGGCGCAGCCGCGGTCTTCGAGGGTGTCGACCACGGCTTGGGAGAGGTTGTCGGCGATGAGGACGCGCATTCGGGCTCCGAGGCCCGAGATCGTGACGCTTGCTGACGCTCGACTCGGGCCGGGATGGGCGATGGGGGATGGCGAACCCCACTAACGCCCGAGAGGCGCGGAGACGCCATGGCCCGCCTGGTCCTGGTCCACGACGACGAAACGGCCCGCCAGCCGACCCTCGACCTGCTGGAGCGCCAGGGGCACCAGGTCCTGGGCGTGCCCAGCGCCGAGCTCGGCCAGGCCCTGGCGGCTCGTCGCTACGACATCGTCGTGGTCGGGCTGGGCGGCCTGCTCGGCTCGGGGGTCGAGCTGCTCAGCCTCGCCCGGCGCTACCAGCCCGACTGCGCCACCATGCTGCTCGGCGCCCCCGCCGACCTCGGCACGGTCATCGACGCGGTCAACCGGGCTCAGGTCTCGCGCATCGTCCGCGAGGGCGCCGGCGAGGACGGCCTCGTCCGGGCCGTGCGCGAGGTGATGGGCGAGCGCGAGGACCTGGTGGGGATGCTCGGCCGCCGCCGCCTGGAGCTGGAGCGGCGAGAGGCCCAGGCCCTGCGGCACGCGCTCAGCCCGGAGCTGCTGCACATCGCCGTGCAGCCGATCGTCGACGCCGCAAGCCACGAGCTCTTCGCCGTCGAGGTGCTCGCCCGCAGCCAGCACCCCTCCTTCCGCTCGACCCCGCAGCTCGTCGCTGCCGCCGAGCGCCACCAGCTCCTCGACACCCTCACCCACGGCGTCGTGCAGCGCCTCGCCGGTCAGATCGGCCTGCTCCCATCGCAGGCGCGCATCTTCCTCAACCTCCACCCCGCCGAGCTGGAGAACGCCAGCCGCCTGCTGGGCACCCTCGCCCCCCTCTTCCCCCACGCCCACCGCGTCGTCATCGAGATCACCGAGCGCGGCGCGGCGCCCAAGGTCGACGCCTGGGTCCGCGCCGTCGAGGAGCTGTACAGCCACGGCTTCGCCATCGCGCTCGACGACCTGGGCGCCGGCAGCGCCTCGCTGCGCATGCTGGCCGAGCTGCAGCCCCACTTCCTGAAGATCGACCTCAGCATCGTGCGCGACGTCGACGTCGAGGCCAGCAAGCAGCGGCTGGTCAGCCTGCTCTGCCAGTTCGCCGTCTCGGCGGATGCCAAGGTCATCGCCGAGGGTGTCGAGACCCGCCCCGAGGCCGAGGAGCTGGCCCGCTGCGGGGCGCATTACCTGCAGGGCTACCTGTTCGGGAGGCCGGCGGAGCCTGCGCTGGCGGGCTGAGTTGTGGGCTACACTGGGCGGGGAGGTGCCCGATCCGCCGCGTATTGTACGAGGAGCACCTCGCCCTGTAGCGAGAGACCGGCCTGAAGCACGAGCTCTGCGACGGCGAGGTCCTGGCAATGGCGGGGGGCTCGGCCGACCACGCGTTGATCGCTGGCAGGCTCAACGCGGCGCTGACCGTGGCCCTCCGCGGCGGCCCCTGCCGCCCCTTCGGCTCGGACTGGAAGCTCTGGCTCGAGGACTCCCAGCGGGCGGCCTACCCCGACCTCTCCGTCGTCTGCGGGCCGATCGAGCGCCCGCCCCACGACCCCGACGCAGCCACCAACCCCGTCCTCGTCGCCGAGGTCCTCTCACCCAGCACCGAGGCCCACGATCGCGGCCCCAAGGCAGGCGACTACCGCCGCCACGGCAGCATCCAGACCCTGCTGCTGCTGGACTCGCAGCGGGTCCACGTCGAGGTCCAGACCCGCAACCCCGATGGGAGCTGGACCCTGCGCGACCACGGCCCCGGCGGGCGGATCGAGCTGTCCGCGCTGGGCATCGTGGTCGAGGTGGACGCGCTGTACGAGGATGTGGAGTTCCTGCGGCCGGCGGGCTGAGGGGAGGAGCGCAAACGACTCAGCGAAGGGTGAACTCGGGCGATTAGCGGTCGTCTCCCGAGTGGGTCCGTCAGCTCTGTGTTCACTCGCAAGGTCCGAGGATCGGGGAGCAGGGCACCTCGTCAACCGGGTTCAGCAGCGCCTCCCAGAGGCTGCCTTGGGGGACCTCGGCGCCGAAGCAGTGGACCTCGCCGTCTTCGTTGAGGGCGCAGGCGAAGTCGGCGCTGGTCTGGACCTGGACCCAACCGGAGGAGGTGGGGACGGCATCGGGAATCCAGCGCAGCACATCACCCCAGCCTGCCAGGTCTGAATCATATGGCTCACCATCAAAGTGGTCCCACTTCCAACATTCAATCGTACTGTCCACCGTTACTCCGCAACTGGCGTATGTAGTGGAATCCACCTGGATGAAGCTCCGTTCCGACGGGGTTGGCACCACAGACCCCCAGCAGGTGACCTCACCCAAGCTGTTCCAGGCACACGCATGCGTGGACCCGCCGGAGACATGCTGCCAATCACTGCCATCGGGAAGGTACTCAAGAAGGTTCGTCTCCTGGTAGTAGTCGTAGCCCGAAGTGTAAGCACAGTTCTCCTCCTCGTGCCGTGCGTGGAGGACACCGAACTCGTCGATGAGGATGATGCAGGCGCGAGTGATTGCAATCTCCTTCGCCCGATAGTCGTGTGTGCCTGGCACACCGAAGGCGGCGGGCCAACAATGGGCATCTCCCGCCGGACTGATACCACAGCCCATCTCCCAGTTTAGTGTCCATTGTGTGAAGGGGAGCGCTGCTGGGTCTGGCTGACACTCATCTCGTGAAAACGTTGGCGCTTCATAGCCCTCGAACATCCAGCACTCAACACCGCCATGAGCGTTCTCTGCACAGAGCATTTCACCGTAACAATCAACAGCCACAGCGTCCAGATCAACAACAAAAGGCTCAATCACTCCACTCGACACACAGGCGACTCTTCCACCTTCAAGAACCGCACAGAAGCGGCCTCCCGTCACGCAGAGGTCCAACACTCGCGGGGCCTCGCCCGGCTTCGTCTCAGGGGCACAGGCAAGGAGGCCGATGGTGGCGATGCCAATGACCTGGAGCAACAGCATGGTGCGATCGGTTCGGTTCATCGGGCAGCCCCCTCGCTCGCGTCGGTCAAGATGGCCACCGGGCACTGGGCCACAGCGGTTTCGCACTTGCGCAGTCGGAACCAGGCATAGTGGAAGTCCTCGGACCCGAGGACCTGCTCCCCGTGATCCATCACCGCGTCATTCCAGCCCTCCCACCGCCACCGTCGGAAGCTGCTCTGCCGGTAGCCGTTGGCGTCGACCGGCCACCCAAGTCCACCTTCGGAGACCTGCGGCACCAGGGGTACGAACTCGTAGCCTCGACCGTGGGTGTCGTAGAGAAACATGTCTGCCTCTGGGGCGCCAAGGTTGGGATCGGTCTCTGGAAAGGAGGGAGAGTCGACCCAGGTTGGGTGCAGGCAGGTGTCGTCCGCATACTGGTCGAGCCAGGCGAACCAGAGGTACCTGTACCCCGCCTGCCCCTGGTCCAGCATAGTCAGCCGGCTGCGCAGGGTGAACCGAACCAGGGTCAGACCCTTGGCATTGTGTACAAACGTCCCCTGGTCGCTGGCCAGGGAGAGCAGCCAGGCGACCCGGCGGAAGGTGAACCATGCAGGACGACGCCAGGCTCCCCGGGCGGCGAAGTTGAGGTACTCGCCTGGGGCCGCCAGGTCGTTGTGTAGGCCCGTGGCAGCGATCTTGCTGGTCCAGTTGGTGAGGTTGCCGCTATCGTCCAGGTTGAGAGGCTGTTGATAGGGGCTGTTCCAACAGGCTCGAGCGATGCCGCTGGCACGCAAGACCACGCAGAGGCGGGCCAGCATGGCAGCCTGGAGGGTTGGCGTTGCGCCCTCGTAGTAGGGGGCCTCAATCTCCGCATCCTCCATGCCCTCAGGCCATGCCGCTGGAAAGGCGAACTCGCCCACCGTGCGCTCCAGCACGAATCCAGCGTCGGCGAGTCCCTCTACGACCACCCCTTGAAGCAGGTCCAGGTCCGCCTTCATTCGGATTGCGTCCTGGTAGTACGGCACGCCAGAAGTTGTATCACCGGCCGTGCGCGCCTCAGTACTATCAGAACCAGAAGGCGGCCGGGCATTGTAATCATGATACCAATGCAAGCCCACCCGATGCACCAGGTCGGTCACTTTCGGATCCATCAGCTCGTCGCTATCGGTCACCAGCGGCGGCCAGGCATAGCCAGCGGCCCAGCAGGACAAGACCCACTCCCGAGTGGAGTCCGGAAGCGTGGTGGCCCCTCCACTGTTCACATAACTGGCCCATCGCTGCTGATCCCGGAACGCAAGGCGGTGGGCACCCGTCACTCCCACTCCGATCGTGTCGCGTAGCCACTCCACACGGGCCGCGTAGTTGTCGACGACACAACACCCTTCGGGCGCGAGGCACCGGTTGAACCGGGTCTCGGTCCGCACGCTGGGGTGCCATGAAGAAGGCTCTGCTGCTTTGAATCGGATGCCTGGCAGCAAGGCTCGAAAGGGCTGGGCCAACAAGGTCATGTAGCGGTTCGCTTCGAGCTGGCCAGCGGCCAGGACCAAGGGATCGTCCGTGTCCGGGGGAACCGGGAAGAGCCCATTCAGCTCGTTGCCGAGCTCGACCGTCTCGATGGTCGCGGTGACAGCGCGAAACCCGAAGAGCCTCTGCCAGGCACGATTCAGCGCCGCCAGGTGCTCCGCCACTCCCTGGGCGAACGCGGCGATGCCCAGCGACTTCCGGCGCGCACACTCGCGGCTGTACACCGTACTGGAACCGGGATCATCCTCCCGCGTCGGCCAGACGTGGATCGCGAAGCGCTCAAAGACCCGCTCACCGGCGGTGGGCCGGCCATGGTCATGGTCCCAGTAGAACGGGTCCCAACCTTCGGGCGAAGGCACGCGGATCCCGAGCTGCCATTGCGGGCGATTGTCGAAGACATCCGTCCAGGAATTGCCGTCAGCCAGAGGGAAGAGCCTCTCCAGGTCCTCCAATGCCCCTCTGCTCGCGAAGTTGAAGGTGCTGCCCCCCCCAGCATCAAAGGGGGTGATGCTCATCCGGATCCCGGCGACCAGGCAGGCGAGGATCAGCTCGGTGAACGAGGCCAGGCGGGCCCGCTCGTCGGCCCGCAGCGCCTCCAGGATGTCGGCCGGCGCCAGCACCATCGAGCCCTTGTAGGCGTTCTCGTCAGCCGCGAGCGGAAAGAGGGAGCCCCACCAGATGTCCCGGTACTTATTTCGGCGGATCGAGCCGGCTCCCATGTCCAGGAGATCACCGATGATTTGGTCGGTGCGGCCCCAGACCCGCTCATCCACCTCTCGGACCGGGCAGGCTGGCTCGGCCACTCCGAAGAAGTCGCTGGGTGCCAGATCTGCCTCCGGCTCGTCGTCCTGCCGGTCTTCACGGAAGCTCTTCCCGGGTCCGACCGAGTCTTGGCCGAAGCCTCGAACCAATCGGCTCAAGCGACGGGCCAGCTCTTCGTCCTGATCCGGGCCCCCGCAGTGAGGACGGACTCCAGCCGCGCGGGTGGCGTCCAGGACCTCCCGCAGCGTGACGGCTCGACTCGAGCCGGGCACGGTGAAGGGCCGATCCAGACACGGAAGCTGGGCCCGCATCTGGGCCTGCGGAACGGACAGCCACCGCCCCGCTCGCCGCGAGAAGAACCGCGCCTGGGCCAGGTCGGTCGGCATCCCCGACCTCAGCAACAGAAGGGCCGACAGGCCACGGCGATGCTCAACTGCCCACGATCGCCGACCGTTCCGTTGCCCGTCGCGTTGGTCCGGTACTGCAGGACCAGTCGGATCCGCCGTCGACCCAGGCGCGCGCGATCGGAGTACGGCGAGGAGAGGACGTAGTCTTCGGTGCTGACCAGGGGGAGCACCACGTCGGTCGGAGGTGTGGGCCCCCACTCCCCATCCTGGTACTTGTATTGGAGGGAGACCCGACACTCGAAGGCGCCCGTCCGGCCCCGCAGCTCCAGGTGCACCATGATGTCCTGCAAGGCGGGGCCCAGCTCCTCCAGCGCCGCGCAATCCAGGATCCGCTCGTCGAACAAGGTGTCGCTCACCGTCGTGGCGATGATCGTCTCGTTGTTGAGCAGCTCGAACCAAAGGACCCCCGAAGGAAGACTACGAGCCCCCCCCCCCAAAGCCGTTGTTGTTGCTGTTGTGGCCACAGCCCATGTCGACCTCCTGAGTGGTCCTTCGAGCGTACAGGAACCTCGTGGCGAACGCAAGCTCGACCTGAGGGGACCCGTGTCCTCCTCAACTTTCCACCCCGGCGAGCTGGACCGGCCCAAGGTCAACGCCGGGGTCATCGCGGCGGACGTTGAGACCGCCCCGCGACGCGAGGCTGGGCCGTGGGCTACACTGGGCGGGGAGGTGCCCGATGGGTGAGCCTGCATTCCGCCACCTGGACTACGAGGAGTACCTCGCCCTGGAGCGAGAGACCGGCCTGAAGCACGAGTACTGCGACGGCGAGGTCCTGGCCATGGCGGGGGGCTCGGCGGATCATGCGTTGATCGCGCTCAACCTCGGTACCCTGCTACGGGTGGCCCTCCGCGGCGGCCCCTGCCGCCCCTTCGGCTCGGACTGGAAGCTCTGGCTCGAGGACTCCCAACGGGCGGCCTACCCGGACCTCTCCGTCGTCTGCGGGCCG
>DDSR01000140.1 GCA_002343455.1 Deltaproteobacteria bacterium UBA2385
CGAAGGGCCGGAGGGGGGCTGCCTCTCTCATTCCTCGTGGATCCCGTCAACCACGTCCTGGGGAACGATCCAGGATCGCGGAGAGCAGGGCTTCGCCTCCTTCGACCTCCAGGTCCAGGACCAGGGCCCGGACATCGGCCCCTAGCGGCATTCGAGCGGCGTCCTTCTCGGTCACCACCGCGCCGGCCGGCAGGCCGTCCAGGCGTCCGTGGTCGGCCGCCTGCCGCACCCAGCGGGGCTGCAGGCCCAGCCGCAGCAGGCTGCACAGGAAGCGCTCGGGGCGGGCGATGCCGGCCCCCACCAGGACCTCGCCCTGGACGCTGTCCAGGGGCTCCAGCCGGCCCCCGACGCTCCAGCCGATCGGCCGCGGGCGGGCCCGCACCCGGGGCAGCTCCTGGCCCTCCGGCAGCACGATGGGCTGGGTCCCGGCGTTGCTCTCCCAGATCCAGTGCGCCCGGCGCAGGGCCGACCAGGGCTCCCGGCGGGAACCCACCGGGATCAGGCCGCGGGCGCCCGGCCAGAGCGCGTCGATGCAGACGATGTCCAGATCGCGGCGCAGCCGGCGGTGCTGGAAGCCGTCGTCCAGCAGGATCAGGCGGGCGCCCTGGGCCTGGGCTTCGCGGGCGCCCGCTACCCGGTCGGGGGCGCTGACCACCGGGAAGCCTCGCCGCCGCAGCATCTCCAGCTCGTCGCCCAGGTAGTCGGGCTCCCAGCCGGCGCCGGGCAGGGCGGCTCGCACCGCGGGACCGTCGGAGCGGCGGCCGTAGCCCCGGGCCACGATCCAGACCGCGCCTTCGCCCGACGGGTCGCCGCCCAGCCGGGCCCGCAGCTCGCTGGCCAGCCAGGCCACCGCCGGGGTCTTGCCAGCGCCGCCGGCGGCCAGGGCGCCGACGCTGATCACGGGCAGGTCGACCCCCTCGGGCCGGCCCCGCCAGCCCCGCCGCAGGCGGCCGAGGCCGTGGACCAGGGGGACCGCCGGCCAGAGCAGGGGCCGCTGGTCTCGCTCCGCGGGCGTGGCGGGGGAGGGGAGGGCGGCCGCGACCCGCTCCGCCGCGTCGCTGGGGGGAGGGGGGATGGGTCCCAGCGCGAGCGCCTCGCCCAGCGCCCGGGCGAGGTCCGCCGGCTCGGCCGCGAGCAGGCTGCGGCCCTGGCTCCAGGCCTGCGGGTTCGATCGTCGCTGGGGTCCCCCGACTACCGGCAGCCCGGCGGCGATGGCCTCCGCCGGCGAGTGGCCGCCGATCGCCGGGTCGAAGCTGCCACCGATGAAGGCCGCCCGGCCCTGGGACATCAGGGAGCCGAGCTCGCCCTGGCTGTCCAGCAATAGGACGTCGATCTCGGACAGGCGATCAACTCCAGCGCTGCGCAGTCGATGTTGTAAACCTGCTTGGTCGATCAACCTGGAAACATCCGCCACCCTCTCCAGGTGACGGGGAGCCAGCAGCAGCAGGGGTCGCGGCTCGGGCAGGCTCGGCCAGGCCCGCAGCAGGGCGGCCTCGTCCCCCTCGCGGGTGCTGGCGGCGATCAGGGTCGGCCGATCCAGGGGGAAGGCGGGCGCGGGCCGGGGAGCGGCCAGCTTGAGGTCGCCGCTCTGCGCCTGGTCGATGAAGCGCACCCCCTCGGTCAGGGCCCGCCAGAGGGGCCCCAGCCGGCGCCAGCGGCCTGTGCCGCGGCTGTCGCGGGCGTTGACCACGACCACCGGGATCCCTCGCCGCCGGCAGTGCCAGAGCCAGCCCGGCCAGAGCTCGGCCTCGATCAGCACCAGCCGGCCGGGGCGGGCCCGGTCTAGCCAGCGGGCGAAGACGAAGGGCAGGTCCATGGGGGCCGGGAAGGCGTCGGGCACCGGGGTCCGCCAGGAGCTGGAGGTGCGCCAGACCTCAGCCGCGTGTTCGGGTTCTAGCGCCGCTAGCAACGCCCGGGCGGCCACGTGCTCCCCCGCGCTGGCCCCGTGCAGCCAGGTCCAGCCCGGCTCGGGGGCTGGCAAGGCCCGCAGGTGCCGACGGGCGCCGGGATGCAGCATCAGCAGGGGCAGGGCCAGCAAGCCCAGCAGGCGCCAGAGGCCCATGGCCAACAGGAGCAGCAGCTTCACCGTGGAGGAGCCCACCCGAAGCGGCTCATCTCCACCCGCCAGTCGAGCAGCTCGACGCCCTCGGCCTGGAGCAGCGCCGCCTGGAGCGGGCCTCGCCCCGGATCCCCCTGCAGGGCGAGGCTGCCGTCGCTGCGGATCACCCGCCACCAGGGCACGGTCGTGTCCGGGGGGAGGGCCGCCAGGGCGTAGCCGACCTGGCGGGCGGCCCGAGGGCTGCCCAGCATCGCCGCGACCTGCCCGTAGCCGAGCACCCGACCATGCGGGATGACCGCCACGGCGGCGTAGACGGCCTGCCGGAAGCCCAGCTCGGCGACCAGATCAGCATCGGGCAGGTCCATCGACCTTGGTTATCCCGGCAGATCCGGGCAGGAGAGGCGCTCGCCGGGGTAGCCGGGGACCTCGGGGAAACGCGCTTCTCCGGCCAGCCAGGCGCGCCGGGCCTCGCGGATGGTCTCCCAGTCGCGGGCGACGAAGTTCCACCACAGCACCCGCGGCTCGGGCAGGGGTTCGCCGCCGATCAGCACCGCCAGGGCCTCGCCTTGCAGTCGGAGCTGCTCGCGGCTGCCTCCCAGGTAGAGCAGCTCTCCGGGGACCAGGGGCTCGCCCTCGACCCGCAGCTCACCGTGCACGACCATCAGGGCGTGCTCGAAGTCCGGGCGCAGGGGCAGGGTGGCCGGGCCGGTGATTCGCAGCTCGGCTCCGACCAGCGGGGAGTGCACGGTCGCGGCGGAGCGCAGGGCCCCGAGCTGCCCGATGAAGACCCGGAGCTCGGCGCCGCCGATCGAGCCCGAGGGGAGCTCGGGCAGGTGCTCGAAGGCCGGGGCGATCCGCTCGGCCTCGGCGGGCAGGGCGATCCAGAACTGGACCCCGTGCAGGGCACCGGCCCGGCCCTCTTCGCTGTGAGCGATGCCGTGGCCCGCGGTCATCAGGTTGAGCTGCCCCGGGCAGATCGTCTGGGCCGTGCCCAGGCTGTCCCGGTGCAGGATCTCGCCCTCGAAGAGCCAGGTGGCGGTCTGCAGCCCGATGTGCGGGTGGGCGCCGACCTCCAGGGCGGGGGCCTCGGCGGGCACGGGGCCGATGTGGTCGAGGAAGGTCCAGGCGCCGACCAGCCGGCGGTCGGGCACCGGCAAGGCGCGGCGCACCGAGAGCGTCGGCGAGAGGGGACGCGAGGGGATCGAGAGGCGCTGCCAGGCTTGGGGAGGAGAGGGCAGGGTGGTGGGCATTGCAGGAGGGTAACGCCTCGTCCCTGCTGTGAAAGCCCGGCTCAGCCGGGCCAGGCAGCCCGCAGCAGCAGGTTGCGCGGCGAGAGGCGGCGCTCGCAGAAGGCCAGGACCTCGACCCGCATCCCGGCTTCGTCCAGCCAGGCCGCGCGGTCCGCGACCAGCCAGAGCTCCAGCGGTCGGCGGAAGGGGGCGCGGATCAGGCCCAGGGCGCGCCCCTCGTGGACCCGGGGCTCGGCGGCGCGCCGGGCCTCGTCCTGGCGGGCGGGATCCTGGCTCAAGGGCAGGCCGCGCTCCTGGTGCAGGTGTCGGCAGAGCGACGCCAGGCCCTCGCGGCTCCAGGCTTCGGGCCAGGAGCGCATCGGGTGGTAGACGTCCCGACCGGTGGCCGCCCGCATCAGCTCGTCGACGCTCAGCCGCAGGAGCATGCGCTCGCGGCGGGCGCGGCGGAGGCGGGGAGAGGCCACGACCTCCTCGGAGGTGGCCAGGCGCAGGCTGCTCGGCGAGAGCAGCAGCCCGCCGGCCCGAGCGCTGAGCGGCAGCCAGGGGTGGGCGACCTTGTGGTAGCAGCAGGGCGCGAGGGCCACCGAGCCGGCCTTTCGTTCGCGGGCGAGGCGGAGCGCCTCCATGCCCAGCGGGCCGCAGGCGTGCAGGGCCAGCAGGGAGCCGCCGCCGATCCAGTCGCCGAGGTCCTCCTCCAGCACATCGGCGGCGCGGAAGCGCACCTCCAGCCCCTGCCGGGCGGCGAGGGCCTCTCCCGCGGCGCAGAGGGCCGGATCGCGCTCGACCGCCCGCACCGGCGCGCCCGTGCGCGTCGCCGGGCTGCGCGCCAGGTGGCCCTTGCCCGCGCACCAGTCCACCGCCCGCTGGTGGTGTGGGGGCCCGAGCCGGTCGAGCAGCCCCTCGATCTGCGCGACCTTGGCCGCGGGGACCTTCACGGAGCGGGGCAGGTCGGACCCGGTCGCTGGCGGCGGCGGCAGCTCGAAGCGGCGGGCCTGCGCCGCCAGCTCTACCAGCTCGGCGGGCGCGTCCGGGTGCTCCTCGGGCCGCTCCTCGAAGGCGTCGACCTCGTCGGGGGAGAGGCCGCGGAGCCAGGCGGCCAGCGCCGGTCGCTCTCCGACCCAGGGCGGCGCCCCCTCGACGAAGGGCCGCGGCTCCCACAGCCCGCGGTGCTCGCTGAGGAAGGCGGCCAGCGCTGGCAGGTCGGGTGTCAGGGTTCGCCTTGTGCAATTGGAGCGGAACCCTAACCCCGGCGCCCTCCCGGCTCCCTGCCGCCTGCTCCCCCTGCACGCCTGCTCTTCAGGCACGCCTGCTCCCGCTGGGCTACTTTGCGCGGAATGACCAAGCCCCTCCTGACCCTCGGCCTCTCGCTGACCCTCGCCCTGCTCCCGACGACCTCCCAGGCCGGACGGCGGGACGGGATCCGCTCCCAGGTCGAGCGGGAGATGGATCGCGGCCCCTCGGCCAACGCCGGCGACATCCCCGTGCTGGCGCGGCTGCTCGAACGCACCGGCTGGACCCCCACCCCCGAGCTCTCCGGCGCCTTCCGGCCGGGCTTCATCTTCCAGGCCACCGAGCTGGGGCACCGCCTGCAGGTCGAGGACTGCTTCCCGCTGGAGCCCACCGTCAGCACCTACACCGCGACCGAGGTGGTGACCCAGCTGCAGGCCGGCGTCAGCGTCGACCTGGGCGCGGGCAGCGTCGGGGTCAGCGGCGGCATGGTCAAGAAGGTCAAGTTCAGCACGCCCGAGCAGCACACCCTGCCCATGCTCAAGCTGCAGCCGACCACCGCCTGCACGGCGATGCTGAAGGGCGCGGCGCGCGGCGGCGTCGACCTGAGCAGCCTCTACGTCGTGCAGGAGGTCCTGACCGCGCGCATCGCCGAGCAGACCTGCGGGCGGGTCGACGCCCAGGGGCGCTTCGTCGCCCTGGGCGGGGCCGAGCTGGAGCTGGCCATGTCCTGCGCCCAGGAGAGCCTCGATCCCGTCGCCATCGCCTACCGGACCGTGCCGGTCGAGCAGCTGATGGGCCGGGCCGGGGTGATCGCCGAGGGCAGCGACCCACCGCGGCTCTCGCTGCGGCCCTCGACGCCCGCGCAGGCGGTCCTGGCCGCGCCTGTTCCGGCTGTGCAGCCTGCGCCTGTTCCGGCTGTGCAGCCCGCGCCTGTTCCGGCGGTGCAGCCTGCGCCTGTTCCGGCGTTGCAGCCTGCGCCTGTTCAGGCGGTGCAGCCCGCGGCTCCTGCCGCGGAGGCCGCGGAGGCCGCGGAGGTCGAGCAGGCCCTGCAGGTCGGCGCCCAGATCCACTTCGAGACCGGAACGGCGAACCTGACCGGACAGAGCAAGATGTACCTCGACAAGGTCGTCACCACGCTGAAGTCCATGCCGACCTTGCGCATCCGGGTCGAAGGTCACACCGACTCGATGGGCGACGACGCCGCCAACCTGCGCATCTCCCAGCAGCGCGCCGACGCCGTGCGGTCCTTCTTGATCTCGATGGGGGTCCCCGCCGACCGGCTCGAGGCGGTGGGCTACGGCGAGACCCGGCCGATCGCCAGCAACCAGACCGCCGAGGGGCGGGCGCGCAACCGCCGCACGGCCTTCGAGGTCATCTCCTACTGAGGCGCCCCGGAAGCGCGCTCAGAACCGCTCGAAGCGTTGGGCGTAGCCGATGCCGTTTCCGACGCCGAGGTTGAGCTGCCAGAGGACCTCGTTGTCGGGGCTGACCACCTGGATCTCGCCGGCGGTGGTCCAGGTGATGACGGTGTTGCCGTTGTAGAGGCGATCGGCGTTGCCCAGGGCCGTGATCTTCATCGGCGGGTCGTGGTGGTGCCGCCAGACCTCGGTGGCGGTGCCGGCGTCGTGGTCCAGGGCCCAGACATGCTCGTAGCTCTCGTCGTCCAGTGCGAGGATGGTGTGTTGATTGCGCAGGCCGACCAGGATCAGGCCCAGGGCCGGGTGGTAGTCGAGGGCGTTGGCGTGGGTCCAGTCGCCATCCTCGGGGATGGGCGTCAGGTCCGGATCGAGCTGCTCCCAGGCCGACCAGACCGTCTCCTCGGTGGAGCCGTCCAGCGCGCGCTTGACCTCATTGTCGGCCTGAACGGTCTGCCCGTCGATCTCTCGCTCCTCGCCGCCCGTCGGTCCATCTGCCTCCCAGCCCCTGACAGACTCCTCACGAACCGCCCCCCAACCCCGAGGTCGGACCTCTACATCCCCGCTGCCGCGCCCTGGAGGTCCCCGTGTCCCGTCGCACCTGGTTTGTCTCTCTCGCCCTGATCGGCGCCGCCGGGGCGCTCGGCCTCGCCCTGAGCCTGCCCTCGCAGGAGCCGAGGCTCTTGTTGGCCGGCTCTGTCGGCGAGGGCGCCCCAGAGCCGGAGATGGAGCCTCTGCCGCCCTTCGATCCGGACGCGGAGAGTCAAGCGAGGGTTGATCGCATCAAGCAACGACCGCTGCTGATTGAGGGCCTGATCGGCTCCGCTGGGTCCGGCAACACTGGCACGGCCTACGGCGCCGGGGGCCTGGGCACCAAGGGCACGGGCCTGGGCGGCGGCGGCCTGGGATCCTCGGGCTACGGCTCCTCGGGCTACGGGAAGGGCGAAGGGCAGGTCCGCCGCGCTCCTCCCCCGAGCAGCGAACACTTCACCGACTACGGGACCAACGAGCTGGTCCTCTCCGCGACCGACCGCCTGAGCACCTTCTCGATCGACGTGGACACCGGCAGCTACACCCTGGCCCGCTCCAGCCTGAACGGTGGCAGCCTGCCGGCGACCAGCGCGGTGCGGGTCGAGGAGTTCGTCAACTACTTCGACTACGGCTACATCGGCCCCACGAACGGCGCCCCCTTCGCGGTGAACATGGAGGCCGCGCCCAGCCCCTGGGACCCGACCCGCCATGTGCTGCGCATCGGGGTGCAGGCCGATCGCTTGGAGGGCCACGCGCGCAAGCCGGTGCGGCTGGTCTTCCTGGTCGACGTCAGCGGCTCGATGAGCGGCAACGGCCGGCTGGAGCTGGCGAAGCAGTCCCTCACCGACCTGGTCGGGCGGCTCGGGCCCGAGGACAGCGTCGGGCTGGTGACCTACGCGGGCGCGGTCAAGCGGGTGCTGGAGCCGACCTCCTGCACCGAGAAGGAGCGCATCCTGCAGGCCCTGGACGAGCTGCGGCCGGGCGGCGGCACGGCGATGGGCAGCGGGATCGATCTCGCCTACGCCATGGCGGAGGAGGCCTTCGTTCGCGGGGCCGAGAACCGCGTCGTCGTGCTCTCGGACGGAGACGCCAACGTCGGGGCCCGCACGCATGAACAGATGCTGGAGTCGATCCGCGGCTACGCCCGCCGGGGCATCACCCTCTCCACCGTCGGCTTCGGGCGAGGCAACTACAAGGACACGCTGATGGAGCAGCTCGCCAACGAGGGCGACGGCAACTACTCCTACGTGGACAGCCTGAAGGAGGGCCGGCGACTGTTCGGCGAGCGGCTGGGGGGGACGATCCAGACGGTGGCCCGCGACGTGAAGATCCAGGTCGAGTTCGAGCCCGAGGCGGTCCTGGCCTACCGGCTCATCGGCTACGAGAACCGCGACATCGCCGATCGGGACTTCCGGAACGACCGGGTCGACGCCGGCGAGATCGGCAGCGGCCACAGCGTGACGGCGCTGTACGAGCTGGTGCTGCGGGAGGATCGGGGCGAGGCGGCGCTGGCGACGGTTCGGCTGCGGGCGAAGCCGGCGGGCGCGGACCGACCGGCGGAGGAGTGGACGACGAGCTTCTCCTCCCGGCTGCTGCGCGAGGAGCTGGCGGACGCCTCGCCCTCCTTCCGGCTGGCCCTGGGGGTCGCCTCTTTCGCCGAGCTGCTGCGGGCCAGCCCGCACGTCGAGGAGCTGCGGTACGCGCAGGTCTGGCAGCTCGTCGACGGGGCGCGGCGCCCGAGCGACGAAGCCAGCGCCGAGCTGCTGGAGCTGATCGCGCAGGCGGCGAGGATGAGCGGGGAGGGGAGCGGGCTGGCCTCCCGGTAGAACCGCGCTCGCCGCGGTCCTGGCGATGATATCCGGCGCCCATGGCGATCCTCTTCGGCCCCTTCCGCCTCGACCCTGCCGAGCGTCGGCTCAGCCGTGACGGGGTGGCGCTCGACGTCCAGGACCAGGTGATCGAGGTGCTGGTGGCCCTGACCGGGCGACCGGGCGGGCTGTGGACCCGCGAGGAGCTCCACGATCGCCTCTGGCCCGACGCGATCGTCAGCGAGGACGCGCTCTTTCAGGCGCTGGCCAAGACGCGCAAGGCCCTGGGGGATCCCTCGCGGCAGCCGCTGTACATCGCGACGGTGCCCGGCCACGGCTACCGCTTCCTGGCCGAGGTGCGGATCGAGGAGGAGCCCGCGCCCGCCTCCGCACCCGCTCCTGTCGCTGCGCCGGTCTTCCGCCCGCCCACCGGGCTGGTGGGCCGCGACGAGCTGCTGGTCCGGCTGGAGTCCGAGCTGCGCGACGGCGCCGGCCTGTGGACGCTGACCGGCCCCGGCGGCATCGGCAAGACCCGCCTCTCGCTGGAGCTGGGGGTCCGGCTGGCTTCGGAGCTCTCGGGCGGCGTGGTGGTCTGCGACCTCCAGCAGGCCAGCACGGTCGACGAGGTCCGCGCCGCGGCGGCCTACGCCCTGCGGGTCGCTCCCCAGACGCTGGGCGAGGCCGAAGCCCTGGCGGGCGAGCTGCGCAGCCGAGGGGCGGTGCTGCTGGTCCTCGACAACGGCGAGCAGGTCGCCGCCGAGCTGGCCCAGGTCTGCCAGGCGCTGCTCCAGGCGGCGCCCCAGGCGCGGCTGCTCGTGACCAGCCGGGTGCGCCTGGGGCTGGCGGGCGAGCACCTCGTGGAGCTGCCGGTCCTCGCCCTGCCGCCCATCGAGGCGGACCTCGACGCCCTGCGCGCCTCCTCCGCCGGCGCCCTGCTGCTGGAGCGGGCCGCCGAGATCGGCTTCCGGGCGCAGCCGGTCCACGCGCTGGCGCTGGCCGCCTTGACCCATCGCCTGGGCGGCCTGCCCCTGGCGCTGGAGCTGGCGGCCCCGCGGCTGCGCCTGCTCAGCCCCGAGCAGCTCCTCGCTCGGATGGACCGCCACCTGGACCTGCTGGGCGCCACCCTGGGCGCGCGTCCGGCCCGGCACGCCAGCATGCGGTCGGCGATCGCCTCCTCCTGGGAGCTGCTCGACGCGCCGGCTCGGCGGTCGCTCGCGCAGCTCTCGGTGGTCCCGGGTCCGTTCACGGCCGAGCTGGCCGAGGCGCTGCTCGCCCGAGAGGAGGATCCGCTCGAGCTGCTGGCGACCCTGGTCGACCACAGCCTGGTGCACCGGGTCGATGGGGAGCCGCCGCGCCTCCAGCTGATGCCGGGCATCCGCGACTTCGCCGCCGAGCAGCTCTCCGATCGCGGGGCCGTGCTCGACCGGCTCGCCGAGTGGCTGGTGGCGCCGGGCACCTTCGACCCGCACCCGGATCGGGCCGGTGTCCAGGCGGGCCTGCTCCGCAGCACGCTCCTGCGGGTCTACGAGCACGCGCGGGCGGCCGGTCGGGTCGAGCTGGCTGCCAGGCTGGCCGCCGCCCTGGCGCCGGCGCTGCTCGCCGAGGGGCCGCTGCAGCTCGCCGCCCGCATCTGCGCGGAGGCTCGGCAGGCCGGTCCCCTGCCGCCCGCGCTGACCCGGCGGCTCGCCTGCACCGAGGCCGAGGCCCGCCTGCAGCTCTTCGAGACCCGGCAGGTGGCCGAGCTGCTGGACCTGGCCCAGGCGCTCGGCGCCGATCCCGAAGTGGACCGGCTGCGGGTCTTCCTGCTCCATCACAGCGGGAGCATCGAGGCGGCCATCGAGCTGGGCCTGGCTGCCCTGGAGCGTTTCCCCGAGCCGACCCCGGCCCGGGTGGGCCTGCTGCTCGCGACGGCCTCGGCCGAGCGCTATGGCAAGCTCCTGGCCGCCTCTCAGGCCCACCTCGACGAGGCGGCGACCATCATCGAGGCCCATGATCTGCGCAAGGCTCGCGTGGCGGCCTGCATCGGGCAGAGCGTCCTGAGCTTCTCGCGGGGCGAGGTCCGGGAGAGCCTGGAGCGCGGGCGCCAGGCCCTGGCGCTGCTGGAGGGGGGGCCGGATCGCCTGGACCAGGCGACCGCGCACGAGCGGGTCGGCATGGCGCTGATCTTCCTGGGGCAGCTGGACGAGGCCGGCCTGCACCTGGCCGAGGCCGAGCGCCTCGCGCGCCAGGCGGGTTCGACCCGGGGGGTCGCCTATGCGGTCGAGGGCCTCGCCCGGCTGGCCACTTTTCGTGGCGATCTGTCCACGGGGGAGCGGCTGTACCGGCAAGCGACCGAGGCCTTCGCCGAGGCCGGGCTGGCGGCCATCGCCGCGGTGGTGCGGGGGAACCTGGGCCAGCTCCTGGCGCGCATGGGCAAGCTGGACGAGGCCGAGGCGATCCTCCTCCAGGCTCAAGCCGGGCAGCTGGAGGCCAAGATCGACGTCGGCTTCGTGTTGCACAACCTGGGCATGGTCTCCCTGCTGCGGGGAGATCTGGACCTCGCCCGTGAGCGGATGCTGGCCGGCATGGAGGAGCATCGGCGTACGGGAAACGCCCGGGCCGAGCTGCTCTCCCGAGGCTACCTCGCACAGATCGAGCTGGCGGCGGGCAACGCGGCGGGGGCGGTCCAGATCCTCCCCGCGGTCATCGAGAGCCTGGCTGCGCAGGACCTCCACCAGGTCCGGGCCCGGATGCAGGGGCTGCTGGGCCGCGCCCTGAGCGAGGTCGGTCGAGCCCAGGAGGCCCGCGCCGCCTTCCTCGCCGGGGAGGAGACGCTGAGGGAGCGCTCGATGCAGGAGGACCTGGGGCTGCTGCTCTGCCGCCGGGGGCGGGCCCACCTGAGCTGGGCAGAGACGGACGAGGCCCGAGCCTGCGAGGCCGAGGCGGCGGCGCTGGCGAGGATCTGCGGCTCGCCCGAGGACAGTGAGCTGGGCCGGGAGCGCCGCGAGCTGGCGGCTCAGCTCTCCTCGTTCAACGGATCCGCGGGCTGATCCACGATCTGACGCCGCACCAGCCCGGCGTAGATCCCCCCTCGCGCCAACAGCTCTTCGTGCCGCCCTCGCTCGACGACGCGCCCCTCCTCCAGGACCAGGATCAGATCGGCCTGCTGGACCGTGCTCAGCCGGTGGGCGATGGCCAGCACCGTACGATCGCGGGCCAGCCGGTCCAGCGCCTCCTGCACCAGGGCCTCGCTCTCGGTGTCCAGGGCGCTGGTGGCCTCGTCCAGCACCAGGATGGGGGCGTCGCGCAGGACGGCGCGGGCGATGCAGATGCGCTG
>DDSR01000156.1:0-3444 GCA_002343455.1 Deltaproteobacteria bacterium UBA2385
GGCGCAGCCACCGGGTCCCCAGGGTCGGGCCCGTAGGGATCGCGCACACGACCGCCCTTGACCTGACCGATGTCGTTCAGGCTCAGAGGGCGCTCGTTGTCGTCCGTGTCGGCCATCCGCTCCTCGGTCGGGCGAGCATATCGTGCATCGGCTAATGCGGGTGCGCCCGGAGGACCCATGCCCCGCAACGTGATCTACGTCGCCCCCTTCCCGCTCGAGACGACCCTGCGCTTCTCGGCTGGCATCGCCTCGCTCGACGATGTGCGCCTGCTCGGCATCTTCCGCGAGGCGCCCAAGGGGGACGCCGCCCGCCTCTTCGCCGACGCCGAGGTGATCGCCGACCCCTTCGACCCCCAGCAGATCGTCGACGCCGCCCGGCGGCTGGCTTCCCGCCACGGGCCGATCCACCGCCTGCTCGGCATCCTCGAAGACGCCCAGGTCCAGCTCGCCCAGGCGAGGCAGGCGCTCGGCCTGGAGGGCCCCAGCGTCGAGACGACCGTCGCCTTCCGCGACAAGGCCCATATGAAGGAGCGCCTCCGCGCGGCGGGCCTGCCTTGCGCGCGGCACGCCCTGCTGCACGGCCCCGAGGCCGCCTGGGCCTTCGCCGAGAGCGTCGGCTACCCCCTCGTCCTCAAGCCGCCGGCCGGGGCCGGCTGCCGCGCCACCTACCGGGTCTCCTCTCCCCAGGAGCTGCACCGCGTCCTGGGCGAAGCCCAGCCCGGCCCCGGGCGCCCCGTGCTGGCCGAGGAGTTCCTGACCGGCGCCGAGTACAGCTTCGAGACCCTGACCGTCGGCGGGCAGGTGCGCTTCCACTCGATCACCCGCTACTACCCGAGCCCGCTGGAGGTCATGGAGAACCCCTGGATCCAGTGGGCCGTGGTGCTGCCGCGGGACATCTCCGGTCCCGAGTACCAGCCCGTCGTCAACATCGGACACCAGGCCGTGCACGCCTTCGGCCTGCAGGACGGCATGACCCATATGGAGTGGTTCCGTCGCCCCGACGGCAGCGTCGCCATCGGCGAGATCGCCGCCCGCCCGCCCGGGGCCCGCATCGTCGACGTCACCGGCTTCGCCCACACCGACGTCCAGGGCCGCCCGGTCGACATGTACCGGGCCTGGGCCCGCGCGGTCGTCGACGGGGCCTGGGACGGACCCTGGCAGCGCCGCTACGCCGTCGGCGTGGCCTTCCTGCGCGGCGCCGGCCAGGGCCGCATCGCCGCGGTCGAGGGCCTGGACGAGGCCCAGCGCCGGATGGGCGCCCTGGTCATCGACGCCCGCCTGCCCAAGATCGGCTGGCAGCGCGCCAGCGGCTACGAGGGCGAGGGCACCGTCATCGTTCGGCACGAGGACACCGAGGTCGTCAAGCGCGCCATCATGGAGCTGATCACCACCGTGAAGGTCCGCTACGAGAGCTAGGCTCCCGCGCCTGTCGGCCTCAGGCTCTGGCAGCCGCCGGCTTGCCGAAGACCCAGCCCTGGCCCAGCTCGAAGCCCAGCTCGGCGCAGACCTTGGCCTCCTCCTCGGTCTCGACGCCCTCGGCCAGGGTGATGATGCGGAAGCCTCGCACCATCGCCACCAGGGCCCGCACGAGCTGGCGCCGGCCGATGCTGGCGGAGGGCAGGCCGGCGATCATCGAGCGGTCGAACTTCAGGAAGGCCGGCGGGGCCTCGACCAGCTCCAGCAGGCGGGCCTGGCCGGAGCCGAAGTCGTCGTAGGCGAGCTGCACCTCCAGCGAGGCCAGGTCGGCGGCGATCTCCCGCATCCGGCCGAGCTCGGTGACGGCCCCCTCGTGGATCTCCAGCACGAGCTGCACATCGGGGGCGATGCGGCGGGCTTCGGCCAGCGAGGGCAGCAGGAGGGGGTCGTCCATCTCGGAGGGGTGGGTGTTGACGAAGAGCACGATGCGCTCGCCGGGGAGGCCGCGGGCCTGGCGCACGGCGGCGGTGCGCATCGCTCGGGAGAGGGCCGGGGCGGCGTCCAGGTCCTCGGCCATCCGGAAGAGCTCGGTCGGGTTGTCCGGAAGGCCGCTCATCGCCGGGCGGCCCAGCGCCTCCCAGGCGGCGATCGGGCGGCCCGAGCCCAGCTGCACGATCGGCTGGTAATGCAGGTGGAAGCGCTCACCGCTGAGCAGCTCCTGGAAGGCCTTGGGGTTGGGGAAGAAGCGGCGGGGCAGATCCTCGACGACGTGCGACCGGGTGATGGTCGGCTCCAGCAGGCTCAGCTCCGGGCGCAGCACCAGCCGGAACTCCGCCGTCGCGACGTGCAGCACGTCCCCGTCGTGGAGCAGGGCCTCGCCCTGCACCCGGATGTGGTTGAGGAAGGTGCCGTTGCGGCTGCCGAGGTCCCGCAGCAGCAGGCCCTGGGTCGTGGCGACGATCTCGGCGTGGGTGGAGCTGACCTCGGGCTGGCGCAGGCTCAGCTCGGCCTCGGGGGCGCGGCCGATGCGGAAGGGCAGCGTGTGCAGGGGCATGCGCACCAGCCGGCCGTCCTGGGCAGGGTAGCCCTCCAGGATCCAGTCTTCGACACGGTTGGGCGGACGCGTGGCCACTTCGCTCCTCGCGTCCGGCAGCGTAGAGCCATGCTCGCCTCGGTGCAAGTCACGGACTGTCGGCTTATCAGCGGTCCATGTCCGACTCCGTGGAGAAGTCCCTCAGCCAGCGGGAGCAGCAGCGCCTGGAGACGCGCCGCCGCCTCTTCCTGGCCGCCCTCGACGTCTTCCGCCGCGACGGGGTCCAAGGCTGCCGCATCGAGGACATCGCCACCCAGGCGGGCGTCTCGCGGGCCGCCTTCTACTTCCACTTCCCCACCAAAGAAGCCGTGCTGGCCGAGCTGCTGGGCGAGTCCGAGGCCAACTTCGTCGAGGCCGTCGCCGGGCTCCCCGAGTCCGCCAGCATCGAGGAGGTCGTCGACTGCACGGCCGAGGCGATGGCCAGCTCCTGGAGCACCGACGCCCCCCTCTTCGTCGAGGTCGGGGCCGTGGCCCTGCGGCGCACCGCCGAGAGCCTCGTCAACCGCGAGGACGCCTACGGCATCCGCGAAGAGCTCGCCCGGCGCTTCGAGCTGGCCAGCGATCGCCAGGAGCTGATCCCCGGGGTGCCGCCGCAGGCCCTCGCCGACCTGATCCTGGCCAGCTTCTTCGCCGTGGCCATGGGCTGGACCCACACCCGGCCCGAGGTCAGCCTGGAGACCGCCCTGCGCGGGGCCGGCTTCATCTTCCTGCACGGGGCCCGCTCCCGCAGCAGCCGCTGAGCGCCGTGGCCGTCCAGCAGCCCCTGGCGCCGCCGCCGCCGCCAGCCCCGCTCGCCGACCGGATGCGGCCGCGCACACTCGACGAGTACATCGGCCAGGAGCACATCGTCGGCCCCGGCCGGCTGCTCCGCCGGGCGATCGAGGCCGACCAGCTCAGCAGCATCATCCTGCACGGGCCGCCGGGCACCGGCAAGA
>DDSR01000156.1:3494-14343 GCA_002343455.1 Deltaproteobacteria bacterium UBA2385
CACCGCTTCAACAAGGCCCAGCAGGACGCGCTGCTGCCCTGGGTCGAGAGCGGGGTGGTCATCCTGATCGGCGCCACCACCGAGAACCCCTTCTTCGAGGTCAACAAGGCCCTCGTCAGCCGCTCCCGCCTCTTCCAGCTCCGCGCGCTCGGCCCCGAGGACCTGCGCGGCATCACGCGGCAGGCCCTGCTCGACCCCGATCGCGGCTACGGCAGGTTGAGCGTGGACCTCGATCCCGACGCCCTGGAGCACCTCGTCGACGTGGCCGGGGGTGACGCGCGGGCCCTGCTCAACGCCCTGGAGCTGGCCGTCCAGACGACGCCACCCGGCGCGGACGGGCGGATCCGCATCGATCTTCCGATCGCCGAGGAGAGCATCCAGCGCCGTGCGGTGCTGTACGACAAGGAAGGCGACGCCCACTTCGACACGATCAGCGCCTTCATCAAGTCCGTGCGGGGCAGCGACCCCGACGCCGCACTGTACTGGTTGGCCCGGATGGTCGCCGCGGGCGAGGACCCGCGCTTCATCCTGCGCCGGCTGATCATCCTGGCCAGCGAGGACATCGGCCTGGCCGATCCCGGGGCCGTCGGGGTCGTGATGGCCTGCGCGGCCGCCTATGACCGCATCGGCATGCCCGAGGGGCGCTACCCCCTGGCCCAGGCGACCCTGTACCTGGCCGGCACCGCCAAGAGCAACAGCACCATGGGCTTCTTCGACGCCCTGGCCGCCGTCGAGGGCGAGCAGGCCGGCGAGGTCCCCCTGCACCTGCGCGACAAGAGCCGCGACGGCGCCGCCTTCGGGCACGGCGAGGGCTACCAGTACCCCCACGCCTTCCGCGATCACTGGGTCGCCCAGCAGTACCTGCCCGGCAGCCTGCAGGGCCGACTGTTCTACCAGCCCTCCGACCAGGGCTGGGAGGGGCAGGTCGGTCCACGCCTCGCCCGCCAGCGCGAGGAGCAGCTCGCCGTGGCTGTCTCCGAGGAGAGCGAGGTCTTCACCTTCGGGCCGGTCGACTCTCGGGTTGAACAGTGGGCCCAGCGCACGGCGGGGCAGGCGGGGGCGAGGCTCTCGGCGCTGCGAGAGGCCCTGTTCGCGGCCGCGCCGGTGCAGCGGCACCATCGGGTGCTCGACCTTGGGGGCAACGCCGGGCTGGTCGCCTGGGAGGCCCTGCGGCGGGCGCCCGAGGGCGGGGTCTGGGTGCTGGCCGGGCCCGAGGATCCGGTGCGGGCGCTGGCGGAGCGTCTGCCGGCGATGGGGCGGCCGATCTGCGTGGAGGAGGTGGGGGCGGAGCTGCGTTTTGAGTGGATCCTGGGGTTGAACCGGCCAGTGGATTGGTTGGATCGCCTCGCACCCGGGGGGCGGGTGGTGCTGGTTGAGAGCTTTGCGCGGGATACGCCTCGCTTGAGCAGGTGGCTTGGCGAGGAGGCCTGGGCTGCGGCCGAGGAGGCCGTCTACACCGACCCCGAGGATCCGCTCACGGCGCGCTCGGTGGAGGGGGTCAAGGCGGAGCTGGAAGGGCTGGGATTGGCCGTGCAGGTCGAGCCTCTCCCGCAACGGCAGGAGCTGCTCGTCCGGCAGGAGCTGCTGCGGCGCTGGCTCTCTCCTGCGCCGGGCTCCTGGCTCTCCCGGATGCGCGCGCGCCTGGGCGACACCGAGGCCTTGGAGGCGGCCGTGCGGCGGCTGGAGGGGCGGACGCTGCCGTGGGAGGGGGTCGCGTGGCGGGTGGTCGGTATGACTAGCTAGTGCCTGGCACTGGCTAGTGAGTCCATGACCCCCACGCCACCGCCTACCTGTCTTGGCGGCGGCCGGGTTGAACCCCCGGCTTGCGTACCTGCACCCTGGTGAAACCCCTTCCTGCGTACCTCAGGTGGGCTTTGGGAGAGGAGCCGCGTGGGGGCTGGCGTCCAAGGTGTTGAATTCTCGTCGGCAGGGTCTGGCAGGACCCCGCCCGAGGTTCGCAGGAGGCAGGTTCACCGAGGGCCAGGTACGGAAGGGCGGGGTTCGGTGCCCCACGCGACGGACTGGCTAGTACGCGCGACCCGAAGAACCTACCGAATATGAGCAATCGCGGGAGTCGCGCGTACTGCGGGTGCGCGGCACCCGCCGCGGGGGTGCCCGCCGCAAGGCGAGCAAGGGGGGCGCGAGCCCCCCTCCAGAAGAGGCGCTGGTACCGGAGGCCCCAGGTCCCGGCACCTCAGATGAAGGTGGGCAGGACCCTACTCGGTAGGGACTTGGGGTCGCAGGTACTAGCGCCTGGCACCCCCCAGTCGCACCGCCTCCACCAACGGCCCCGCCAGCCGCTCGACCGCCCGCGGGTCGACCTCCATCTCCTCGAACGGCCGCCACTCCCGCACCAGCAGGTCCCGCCGCAGCTCCAGGCAGAGCGTCCGGCCGGGGTGCCTCGCGGCGAAACGCGCCGCCTGGGTCGCCGGGTGCAGCGGGTAGGTGCGGCCCTCGGTCACCTCCAGGCCGAGCGCGGCGTAGCCCCGCAGGCAGGGCTCCACCAGGGCGTCGGCCAGCAGTCGCTTGCCCTGCTCGTCGGTGCTGATCAGGTCGACCTGGGGCCGCAGCGGCCAGGAGTCGGCCAGCTCGGGGGCATAGACGCGGTGCAGATCCTCGACGATGCGCTCGGTGATCTGCTCGATCGGCACGGTGCGCGGGGCGTAGCTGTGCAGGCTGATGGCCACGCCGCCGGCTCCGCAGACCCGCTCGACCCAGAGGTCGGCGGCCTCCACGTAGCCGCGGTGCAGCCCGGTCAGCAGATCCTGGTCAGCCGGGTCGTGCACGTAGGGCGCCAGCCCGGGGGTCATCCCGGCGGCCTGCTCGCCCAGGACGCGGTTGCAGTCGACGAAGGTGCGCGGCACCCGGCAGGCCAGCACCATGGCGCTGCGCCGCGGGTCCACCTCGACCAGCGCGCTGGCCAGGGCCATGGCGACCGCCTCGGCCCCGACATCGGTGTTGACGAAGAAGAAGTCGATCAGCCCCTCGGGGAAGCTGCCCTTGAGCCGCGCCCGCACCGCCTCGAAGTGCGCCCGGCGCCAGGCGGCGTGCGGCAGCTCCACCAGCAGATCCGGCGGCGCGGTGGGGTCGGCGAGGGCGCCCATGGCGCGATGGAGGACGTAGGGCACCGTGGACGCTCCGGGGTGAGACTAGCTAGTGCCTGGCACTAGCTAGTGATACCATCGGGCACCTACCCCGGAGCCCCCATGCCGCGCCCCCCCCGCCTCGACTACCCCGGCGCCCACCAGCACGTCTTCAACCGCTCGCGCTCGGACGTCGACCTCTTCGTGACCGACGTGGAGTGCCTGGAGTTCATCGACCTGCTCAGCGAGCTGTCGCCTCGTTTCGGCGTCGGCGTGGTCGCCTTCTGCCTGATGCCCAACCACTACCACCTGCTGCTGCGCTCGCACCGCGGCACGCTCAGCGTGGCGGTGGCCTGGCTGCAGTCGGAGTTCTCGGGCCGCGCCAACCGCCGCCGCGGCCTCGTCGGGCCCCTCTTCCGCACCCGCTTCGGCAACCGGCTGGTCGAGGACGAGGCCTGGTGGCGCTTCCTCCCCGCCTACCTGCACCTCAACCCGGTCAAGGCCCGCCTCGTCACACATCCCGACCGCTACCTGTGGAGCAGCCACCCCACCTACGCCGGCACCCACCCTCCCCCGGAGTGGCTGGAGGCGGGCGCGCTGCTGGCCGAGCTCGGCGGCCCCGCCGGCTACCGCGCGCACCTCGCCGAGGTGATGATGGGCCGGGAGCAGGCGCCCGAGGGCTTCGCAGCGGTGATGGAGGCCCGCAGCAGCTCGACCCGGATCGGCGGGGGTGAGGAGCCCGTCCGGGACTGGAAGCCCCTGGGCGAGGAGGAGGCCCTGGCCCAGGTCGCGAAGGTGACCGGCGTCTCCGTCGAGGAGCTCTGCCTCCCGCAGCGCGGCCAGCGGCGGCCCGAGCGCTGGCTGGCCATGGCCTGGCTGCGCGAGGCCGCCGGCAGCTCGAACACCCGCATCGCCCAGCTCTTCGGCACCAGCCCGCCCGTCGTCGCCACCGCCATCCGTCGGCAGCGCCGCGGCGACGATCCGGCCCTGCCCGCCTGGCTCGAGGCCCTCCGGGAGGGTGTGACTAGCTAGTGCCAGGCACTAGCTAGTCCCATGTCTCAACCCGCCAGCCCCGCTTGCGGGCCTCGCGCTTCAGACGGGGATCGGGGGCCACCACCACGGGCTCGCCGACGGCTTCGAGGCCGGGGAGATCGCTGTAGCTGTCGGTGTAGAAGACCGCGTCGGCCAGGGACAGCCCCAGCTCCAGGGCCAGCTTCTGGGCGTGGTGGACCTTGCCGGCGCCGAAGCAGAGCTGGCCGTGCACCCGACCGGTGAAGAGGCCCTCGTTGACCTCGAAGCGGTTGCAGAGCCAGCCGTCCAGGCCCAGCTCGGCGGCGCAGATCTCGCTCATATAGGTGCTGCTGCTGGTCAGCAGGACGACCTTGTCGCCGGCGGCCTGGTGCGCCGCGATCGCCCGCCGGGCGCCGGGTCGGACGGTGGAGGCGACCTCCTCGCGCCAGAAGGCGTGGGTGCGGTCGCGGATGACGGCCTCCTGCTCGCCCTTCAGGCTGGCGACGGCCTGCTCGATGGCCGACTCCATTCGGGCGAAGCCGAGCTGGTAGCCCCCGATCCACCAGGCGCCGACCAGGGCCTGCTTGGGGCTCAGGAAGCCCATGCGCAGCTCGCGACGGATCCAGCCCGAGGCCGAGTTGACGGAGATCAGCGTGCGATCGAGGTCGATCAGGGCCAGCCTCATGGGTGCCACTCGATCATCAGGGCGCCGCCCAGGCCCCAGGTGGTGGCGCCCTCGCTCACCCGCACGGGCAGCCGCAGGCGCGGCACGAGGTCGAGCTGCTCGCTCAGCGCGCCGCGCACGCCGGCCGTGGGGGCCAGCTCCAGCAGCAGCGGGGCAGAGGCGACCGCCTCGCCCTGGGAGGAGGCCGTTGCGCCCGAGAGGCCCAGGTCGAGGCCGACCAGGGCCGGGCCGGCCAGGACCCAGGCCCGCGCCTCGCCCTTCCAGCTCAGCGTGCTGACCCGCGCCTCTCGCCCGTCGGTGGAGCGAGCCGTGCTGCTGCTGCCCGCCAGGCCCGGCGCCAGGCTGAGGGCGAGGCGGCGGGACCTCCAGCCGATCACCGGCTGCAGGACCGGCCCCTCGAAGGGCGAGAGGGCCAGCCCGCCGGCCTCGATCGCCTCCAGGGAGTCGCCCAGCGTGGCGGCGCCGGTCTCGCCCCCCGACAGGCGGCTGAGCTCGAGGCCGACGAACAGCAGGGAGGCAGGATCCATGCGGGCAGTTATCTCGCTGGCCGCGAGGGAGGTGCGATGGAGCCGCAGGAGCAGCTGGAAGCGCAGGGCGGCGCCGGGTGCGGCCTCGCGGCCTACGGCATGCTGCTGCTGCTGCTCTTCTCCCTCGGCCTGGTCGGCATCGCCATGTCGACCTGGAACATGCTGAGCACCGCCGGCTCGACCAGCCCCTTCGAGCTGCTCTCGGGCAGCGAGGTCCAGGAGTGGCGCCTGCTGCCGATGCGCGAGGCCGGCCTGCTGGCCCCTGGCGAGCTGCCGGCCGCCTGGCACGACGAGAGCGCCGACATGAGCGGCAGCACGGCCTGCGCCCTGACGGCGAGCGAGGTGCTGCGGGTCGAGGAGGGCGTGGGGAAGCGGCTGGCCTTCGACCAGATCGCCAAGGTCGAGCTGCTGCGTGGCGCGGCGGGCGAGGTGGTCGTGATGGAGGCCCGCCAGGGCGAGGGCGTCGGCTGCCGCTTCCGCCCCGACGAGGGTGGCAACCGCTTCCTGCGGCAGATCCAGGTGGAGCTGCTGCGGGTGGAGCGAGGAGGCTGAAGATGCCCTGGTACCTGCTCACCCGGATGGACGCCTCGCTGGTCACGGTCGACCTCGACAACGACGACCAGGTCGTGCTCGTCTTCGACGACTACGAGGAGGCGGTGCTCGTCGGCACCGTCGTCGATGGCGAGTCTCCGGTCGACCCGGTCGGGGTCGCCACCTTCGGCGACCCCGAGCAGCTCGACGGCGAGGTGATCCGCAGCGCCCTGGTCGACTACGCCGCGCTCCGCCCCGATCTGCGCCGGCTCAAGCCGCTGCTGCCCGGCGATGATCTGCACGCACACCTCGTGCGCCTGATCCTGAGGCGCTGAAATTCGCTGACAGATGCTAGAATGCGATAGGCGGGCGGATGCACGCCGCCGCCCTGCCCGTCCTCACCGATCCCCGTCAGCCGGCGACGCCGACGCTGCTCGATCGCCTCTCCGACCGGGTCTTCCTGCCGCTGATCGCCGATCCGCGGGACGTGATCTTCACCCGGCTGCTGACCCGCCTGCTGCTGCAGGTCGTGCCGATGGCGGTCGGCCTCTTCTTCCTGCCGGCCTGGGCGGTCGGGCTGCTGGCCTTCCCCTACCTCGCCTTCGTCTTCGCCCGCTTCGGGGGCCCGGTCATGCTGGGGCTGCACGCGGTCACGCACCGGCCCCTCTTCCGCAAGCCGCTGCGCCCGCTCGACCGGGTGCTGACCCACCTGCTGCCGCCCCTGTGGGGCATGACCCCCTTCGCCTACCGCGCCCACCACGTCTACATGCACCACTCCGAGGGCAACGGGCACGACGACCTCTCCAGCACGGCCGCCTACGAGCGCGACAACCCCTGGCACTTCGCGCACTACTGGGCCCGGTTCACCTTCTTCGGCTACCTGCACCTCAGCTCCTGGCTCTGGCGGCGGGGCCGCAAGGACGCCGTGCTCCGGATGGTCTTGGGCGAGACGGTCGTATACGGGCTCTACGGCCTGCTGCTCTGGGTCAACCCGGCCGCCGCGCTGGTCGTCCTGGTCCTGCCCTACCTGATGCTGCGCTTCTTCATGATGGCTGGCAACTGGACCGAGCACGCCTTCGTCGACGCCTCCGACCCGGCCAACGACTTCCGCAACAGCACCTGCCTGCTGAACACCCGCTACAACCACCGCTGCTACAACGCCGGCTACCACCTGATCCACCACCGCCTGCCGGGCCTGCACTGGGCCGACACGCCGGCCCACTTCGAGCGCCTGCTGCCGCACCTGGTCGAGCAGGACTCGATCGTCTTCGATGGGGTGGTCAACAACCAGCAGATCTTCTGGAAGCTGATGGCCAAGGACTACGACTTCCTGGCCGAGCACCTCGTCGACATCGGCGGGCGGCGCCCCAGCAAGGAGGAGAAGATCGCCTTCCTCAAGTCGCGCACCCGCGGCACCAACGGCAGCTTCAAGGGGATGGTCGAGCGGCGAGAGGCGGCCTGAGCCTCTCCCAGAAGGATGGCGCCACCGCCGCCGGGTACAGGGCCAGCACCGCGAAGGGGAAGATCCCCAGGTTCAGGCCCAGGTGGGTGCCGAGGTGGAAGAGGGCGCCGAGCCCCAGGTACAGCTCAAGCACCCGGGCGCGGTTGAAGGCGGCGCGCAGGCGGCCGGGGCGCTCGGCGGTCTGGCGGTACCAGAAGGCCAGCAGGATCAGCGGGGCGCCCCACTCCCAGAGCCAGGTGATGGCCGTGGCGGCCTGGGTCAGCGGGAAGAGGCGGTCCAGCCAGGGCCAGTCGCCGCGGGCGTAGGCCGGGTCGCGCAGGGCCACCCACAGGGCGCTCCAGTCCGGCGGCAGCCAGGAGCTGGCCAGCTTCAGCATCCCCGCCCCGCTGTAGAGCAGGGTGAGCTGCACGACCAGCAGGCTGCGGGCCCAGGCGGGGGCGGGTCTGCCGTCGCCCCAGGGGCTGCCCGTGCGGCGCCAGGCATCCAGCGAGAGGGCCTGGCCGCAGGGGCTCAGGCTCAGCAGCAGGACCGCGTTGCGCAGCAGCATGTCCACGCCGCGGTCGGCGGGGGGCACCATCAGGGCGAGCTGGGCCAGCAGCAGCACCAGCAGCAGGCCGGAGAGGCGGGTGAACAGACCGACCGTGAAGGCGAGGGCGAGGCCCAGCGCGAGCCCGAAGGCGAGGCGGGCGGTGGCCGCGGTCGCAGGCAGCCAGCGGTAGAGCTCGGGCACCGGGTCGCGGTTGAGGATGACGGAGATCCCGCCGGCCTCGCGGGGGGCGAACAGCGGCAGCACCAGCCCGTTTCCGGCCAGCACCAGCAGATCGAAGAGGATCACCAGGCCGATCAGCAGCCGCACCAGGGCCAGCGAGGTCGGGGCCTCGGTCCGCGCCCAGTACGCGACCCAGCCGCGGATCATGGCGCCTCGCGCAGGGCCAGCAGCGCGGCCACGTCCGCCCGCGCGCGGGTGCGTACATGGCGGCGCTTGTCGGGCACCGGCGCCTTGTCGGAGCCCGGCCGCAGGTTCGTCACCAGGTCCAGCCGGATCTCCACCGCCTCGAGCTCCGGCTCGCGGGCCAGCAGCTCGACCGCCACCCAGTCGCAGAAGGGGTTGTAGAAGCCACCCGGCTTGGGGCGGTCGCCGTTGTCGTCGTACAGCCCGCGGATCCGCCGGTACTCCAGCAGTGAGACCAGCCAGGGATCGCCTCGCCCGGGGGCCCGGTAGCGCTCCTCCCAGCCCCCTCCCTCGACCCTCGACGAGACCACCAGCCGGCCCGCGTAGGGGTCCGGGTAGGCGAAGAGCCCCCAGGACTGCCCCGTCCCGGTGCGCTTCAGCAGCGGCTGGAAGGGCCCGTACAGCCAGCGCTGCGCCGCCCCCGAGGCCCGCCCCACCGCCAACACGTCCTGCGCCAGCTCCTCCACCGTCGTCGGCCGCCCCAGCCGGGTCAGCAGCGCCGCCCCCTGGGCGAGGTTGTCCTGAGCCACCCCGTACGCCAGGTCCGAGCGCCCCACATCCGGCCAGGGCAGGATCTTGCTCCCATGCACCAGCAGCACCAGCGCGATCAGCCCCGCCCTCAGCGTGTCCCAAAGGGGTCTGGTCGTTTCAATTCCCATTCTCTCCCCTCAGGGCGCCGCCGCCGCCGCCGCCTGCCGCCTCTCCAGCAGCTCCTGCGCCACCTGCCCCTGCCACTGCACCCGCGCCGCCAGCACCACGCCCTCGTCGTACAGCCGCCAGGCCCGCACCCGCACGACGTCCGAGGACTGCACCAGCTCCTCGCGGAAGATGCGGAGCTGCTCGGCGCTGAGGCCCGGCGGATCGGCCGAGGCCAGCAGGTCGTCGTACAGCTGCATGAAGGCGTCCCCCAGCGCCATCAGGCCGTTGAGCGCGTACTCGGGCTCCCCGAGGCGGGCGATCTGCGTCACCTCCGCCATCGCCGCCTCCAGCCGCGCGACCCGCTCCACCAGCCGCTTGCGGGCCCGCTTGTCGTTGACGATCTCGACCCGCGCGGCCTGCCGCAGCTCCTCCTCCGCCAGCGCCATCCGCGCCCTCGCCCTCGCCCAGGAGAGCGCCTCCTGGCCCTCCAGCGCCGCCAGCGCCTGCTCGATGCGCTTGCCCCCGCGCCGCTTGCCCGCCTGCAGCTCCGCCGAGCCCCGCACCAGGGCCATCGCCAGCCGGTCGGCCTCGTCGAAGTCCTCGCTGCGCTCGAGCTGCTTCACCTGCCGCGCGGCGTCCTTGGCCAGGCCCAGGTCCTCCAGCACCACCGCCCGCCGGAAGCGGGCGTCCTTCACCAGCGGGTCCGAGGGCCAGCCGGCGATGACCGCCTCGTAGCCCTGCAGGGCCTCCAGGTACCTCTCCTCGATCTCGTCGTTCACCGCGAGGTGGTAGGTCGCCAGCGCCGGCAGCTCGTCGCGCTCCAGCAGGGCCTCGAAGCGTTGCCGGGATCCTTGCCGGTCGCCCAGCAGGCGCCGCTCGATGCCCTGGTGCAGCAGCTCCTGGGGCGGGAGGACGGACCAGGACTGCTCCAGGGTCTCGGCCCGGGCGGTCGGCAGGGTCAACAGCAGGGTCAGCAGCAGGGCGAGCATCTTCACTCCGGTTTCGAGGAGCCGACATCGGAGGGGGCGAGCGGTTCCGGGCTTAGCGCGCTCCAGGCCAGCCAGAAGGCCATCGCGCGCGCCACCAGCAGATCACCGAAGAGGTCCTGGGTCAAGGCGCCGACCAGCAGGCCCGCCAGCGCTGCCCGTCCGGCCCGGTCCGCCGCGGTCCACAGGCGCGAGAGCAGCCAGGCCAGCGCCAGCAGCCCCCCGAAGCCAGCGCGCAGGGCGAGCTGGAGGTAGCCGTCGTGGGCGTGCAGCGGGAAGTGGAAGTCGGGGTCGAGGCGGGCCTGGACCAGGGCCAGCAGCGGTCGGAAGTTGCCGCCGGTGCCGAAGGGGTGCTGCAGGGCAAGCTCGGCCCCGCTGCGCCAGAGCATCGCGCGGGTCTGTAGCTCCTCGTTGCCGATCGCCTCTCCGACGCCGATCACGGCCAGCGCGGCGGCGGCCCCCAGGGTCAGGGCGAGGCCGGGCGGGAGCAGGCGGGCGCCGAGCAGCACGATCGCCGCCGAGAGCAGCGGCCCCTGGCCTCCGCTGGCGAGCACCCCGGCCAGCAGGGCGAGGGCGTGGCCCGTTCGCCGCCGGTGCAGCGCCACCGCCAGCGGGGGGAGGAGGCCGTAGCCCAGGCTGAGGTGGTGCCCGGTGAGGCCCACCGGCGGCAGGTCGAGCAGGCGCTGACCGACGGCGAAGAGGGCGATGCCGGCGGCGACCGCGAGGCCGGCGCGCTCGACGAGGGCTGGGCGGGCGGAGGCCAGCGCCGGCACCAGCAGCAGCGGCGCCAGCNNCGCGGCGAGCGCGAAGGCGAGGGTGAGCCCCAGCATCGGGGCCAGCGCCGATCCCAGGGAGCGGCGGCCGACCCATAGAGCGGCGGCGCAGGCGAGCCCCGTGACGATCTCCGTGGGGGCAGCGCCCAGCGAGGGCGCCACGGCCAGCAGCAGAAGCGGTGTCAGGTATTGCCTTTTGC
>DDSR01000016.1:0-19232 GCA_002343455.1 Deltaproteobacteria bacterium UBA2385
GGGAACCCGATGGGGTCCGAGTGGCGATCAAGCCCTACGCGCCGTGCTCGTCGCGGGTCCGTGTCGAGTTGGCCGGCAGGACTTCCGGCGAGATGCCCGTCAAGTAGCTGCGCTTGCCGAGCACGCACGAGGCGATCCACGTCCGCATCAGTCCGACGTGATACCCTCCCGCTCCGCACGGCGGTCCAGCCCTGGAGTGGTCATGCCCGCAGAACCTTGGGTCAGCGTAGAGGACGTGGCGCGCCACCTCGGCGTCTCGCACGACACCGTGTACCGCTGGATCGAGGGCAAGGGCCTGCCCGCTCACAAGGTCGGTCGGCTGTGGAAGTTCAAGCTGGCAGACGTGGACGAGTGGGTCCGCAGCGGCGGCGCGAGCGACGACGCTGGACCGAAGGGGGACGAGCCCGCATGAACCAGGCGACCACCAGCCACCGCGCGCGGCTCGGCTTCCTCGACGGGGAGCGCGGGGCGCACAGCCACGCGACGCTGATGGTGCGCGACCTCGACGCGATCTTCGGTGCGACCCCGCCTGGCGCCGTGCCGGCCGACTACGCGCGGGTCGTCGTGGACGAGAACGTGCTGGGCAAGCGCACGGCCGCCGCTCGCAAGCACACGCTGAACAACCTCGTGAACCTGTACGCGATGGACCCGGCCGTGCCGGTGTTCCGCATCTTCCGGGAGCTGTGGGAGCAGGAGCCGGAGGGCCGCCCCCTCCTCGCGCTGTTGTGCGCGCTCGCCCGTGACCCGCTCCTCCGGGGCTCGGTCGAGGCCGTGCTGGACGCGCCGCTCGGCAAGCCGCTGTCGTCGCTCACGCTGGCGGCCACGGTCACCCGTCAGATGACGCCGGCCACCAAGAAGGCCATCGGCACCCGCATGTTGTCGAGTTGGGCGCAAGCGGGCTTCCTCGACACGCCCCGCAAGCGCAACCGCGTCCATCCCCGCGCCACCGCTGGCGTCGCCACCTACGCCCTCGCGCTCGGCTTCATGGAAGGCGGCCGGGGCAGCCTGCTGCTCACGACGCCGTGGACCCGCCTGCTCGATTGTCCCACCGACGAGGTACTGGCGCTCGTTCGCCAGGCGGCGCGGCGCGGCTGGGTCGAGTACCGGGCGGCCGGGGACGTGATGGACTTGCGCGTCGAGGCGCTGTTCACCGACGACGAGAGGGGGTGGTGCGATGGCCAGTAGGGTGGATGCGCTCGCCGACGCCTACACGCGGCACGTCGGCCTGCCCTGGGATCGCGGCCTCGCCCCGCCCCAGCGGGTGTGGTTCGCCGTGTACCCGAAGGAGGAGGAGCGCCGCCTCCGCTACAAGGTCGAGGCGTTCCAGCTCGCCACGACCGACCCGAAGGGCGCNNGTGGACCTGACCGACAGCTTCGCCCGCTGGCTCGACGGCGAGAAGTACCGCGAGTCCTACTTCAAGAACCCGAAGATGATGGCCCCGAAGCTCCCGCGCTTCCTCGACTTCGCGGCGGGCGAGGTCGTCGCCGCCGCCGAGGCGCAGGGAGCCGACGAGGACACCGTGGTCGCCGTGCTGGGCGTCGCCAGCCTGTTCGGCTTCGTGCAGGTGTCCGATCTGGTGCCGCGCGTCGTCTCTCGTCTGTCGGGGCGGCTGCTCGTGTTCTTCCCTGGCTCGCGCGAGGGCAACGTCTACAAGCTGCTCGATGCCCGCGAGGGCTGGAACTACCTCGCCACGCCGATCACCGCCTTCGACGACGGGAGCGCCCCATGACCGCGAACCGGGAGGTCTTCGCCACCGACCCCGACAGCCTCGAACTGCTGAACCACGGCGTCGCCGAGGTGAAGGGCGGTCGCACCGACGCCGAGCTTCGTACGCTCCGCTACGAGCTGTCCACCTTCGTCTGCCAGGGGCAGTACGAGGCGGGCTTGCGGAAGGTGCTGGAGACGTACCTCGCAAACCTCGGAAAGACCGAGCAGCCCGGCATCTGGGTCAGCGGCTTCTTCGGGAGCGGCAAGTCGCACTTCGTGAAGGTGCTCCGCGCCTTGTGGACCGACGAGCCCTTCGCCGACGGCACGCAGCCGCGCGGGCTCTCGCACCTCACCACCGAGATCAACGACGCGCTCCGCGAGTTGACCACGCGCGGCAAGCAGTCGGCGGGGCTGCACGCCGCCGCCGGCACCCTCGGCGCGTCCGCTCGCAGCGTGCGCCTGGGCATCCTGTCCATCGTGTTCCGGTCGGTCGGCCTGCCCGAGCGGTACGACCTGGCCTCCTTCGTCATGTGGCTGCGCGACCACGGCTGCCTGGACGCGGTGAAGGCCGCCGTCGAAGCCGATGGCACGCCCTGGGACGAGGAGATCCACGACTTCCTCGTCTCGCCCGTCATCCACGAGGCCATCGCCGCCCACTTCCCGAAGTGGACGACGCCCGTGGGCGAGATCGGCACCCTGTTGCACGCGAGCTTCCCCGACCGCGACGACGTGTCGAACGACGAGATGGTCGCCGCGATCCGCAAGGCGCTGACCCGCGACGGCAAGTTCCCGCTCACCCTGCTCGCCATCGACGAGGTGCAGCAGTTCATCGGCGACAACTCCGACCGCGCCCACATGGTGCAGGAGGCCGCCGAGGAGTGCTGCAAGCGGTTCGGCTCCTCGCTGCTCATCATCGGCACGGGCCAGTCCGCGATGGCGAGCACGCCGCAGCTCCTCAAGCTCAAGGGCCGGTTCCCCATCGAGGTCCAGCTCTCCGACGCCGACGTGGACACGGTGGTCCGCCAGATCGTGCTCCGCAAGCGCACCGACCGCATGAACGCCGTCCGCGACGTGCTCGACAAGCACAACGGCGAGATCAGCAAGCACCTGGCCGGCACGCACATCGGCCCGCGCCCCGAGGACAAGGACGTGCTGGTGTCGGACTACCCGCTGCTGCCCGTGCGGCGGCGGTTCTGGGAGCACGCGCTCCGCGCCGTGGACGTGGGCGGCACCACGGTCCAGCTCCGCAACCAGCTCCGCGTGGTCTACGAGGCCGTGCGCTCCACCGCCGCCGACCCGCTCGGCACGGTGATCCCCGCCGACTTCCTCTACTTCCAGTTGGCCCCGACGCTGCTCCAGACCAGCGTGCTCCCCCGCGAGGTCCACGAGCTCGTCGGGCGGCTCCAGAAGAGCCTCGAGGCCGACTCGGCGCTGAAGGCCCGGCTGGTCGCGCTGGTGTTCCTCATCGGGAAGCTGCCCCGCGAGGCGAGCCAGGGCGGCGATCTCGGCGTGCGCGCCGACGCGGAGACGCTGGCCGACCTGCTCGTGCAGAACCTCGAACACGGCGGGGCCGACGTGCGGAAGGCCGTCCCGGCTGCCTTGCAGGCCCTTGTGGACGCGGGCCAGCTCATGCAGGTCGAGACGGAGTACCGCGTGCAGACGCGCGAGAGCGCGGCCTGGGAGGCGGATTTCCAGAAGCACCGCAAGGCGCTGTCCGACGACGACACCAAGGTCGGCACGGCGCGCGGCGAGGCGCTGGCCGAGGCCGCGAAGAAGCGCCTGGGCACCGGCAGCGTGCCCCACGGCGCGTCGAAGGTGCCCCGCAAGGTGGTGCTGTCCTTCGGGCCGGTCGCTCCCACCGTCGAGGCCGGCGCGGTGCCCGTGTGGGTCCGCGACGCCTGGGCTGAGAGCGAGAGCACCATCCAGACCGACGCGGTGAAGGCCGGCAACGAGTCGCCGCTGGTGTTCGTGCTGTTGCCGAACCGCAACGCCGACGAGATCAAGAAGGCGCTCGTGACGCTCAAGGCGGCCGAGACGACGCTCCAGACGCGCGGCGTGCCGAGCAACGAGGAGGGCAACCTGGCCCGCGCCGCGGTCGAGACGCGCCGCGACCGGGCCAAGGACCGGCTGGTGGCGCTGCTCGACGAGGTGCTCGACAACGCCCAGGTCATCCAGGCCGGCGGCAACGAGGTCACCGGCGGCAGCGTGCCCGAGGCGGTGCGCGCGGCGGTGGACAACGCCCTGGTGCGCCTGTTCCCCAAGTTCGCGTCGGGCGACCACGCGAAGTGGGACGCCGTGGTGAAGAAGGCCCGCACCGGCGACGGCTCGGCGCTCACGGTGGTCGGCTTCCACGACGCCGCCGACAAGCACCCGGTCTGCCACGAGGTGCTGGGCTTCACCGCCGCCAGCCAGACCGGGGCCGAGGTCCGCAAGCACTTCGAGGGGCCGCCCTACGGGTGGTCCGGCGACGCGGTGGACGGGGCGCTCTACGTCCTCATCGTCACCGAGCACCTGCGCGCCTCCACGGGCGGCGGTGCCCCGCTTACCGCCGCCGGGCTCGACCGCGCCAAGATCGGCCTGTCCAAGTTCCGCGCCGAGACGGTGCCGCTTACCGTGCAGGAGAGGCTCGGCGTTCGGTCCCTGATGCAGGCGACCGGCGTTCTCTGTGACAAGGGCGCGGAGCCCCAGCAGGCCCCCGCGCTGGTCGCCGAGCTGAAGCGCCGCGCCGCCGCCGCCGGGGGTGAGCCGCCGGCCCCCGCCGCGCCGAGCACCGCCCACTTGCTCGCGCTCGACGGCCTCGCCGGGAACGCGCTGGTGAAGAAGCTCTACGAGGCCAAGGACGACCTGTCCGCCAACGTGGACGCCTGGGACAAGCTCGCGAAGGCCATCGAGGCGCGGATGCCCCGCTACCGGACGCTGGAGGCGCTGCTCGCCGCCGCCGCGACGCTCCCGGTCGCGGTCGAGGTCGCCGCCCAGCGGGACGCGCTGCGCGACGGGCGCGGATTGCTCACCGAGCCCGACCCGCTGCCCCACCTGTGCGAGCAGGTCACCACCGCGCTCCGCGAGGCCCTGGTGGGTGCCAGGGACGCCTGGAGGGCCGTCTACGACGCCGAGATGGCCGGGCTGGTCGCCACCGAGGCGTGGTCCAAGCTGCCCGAGGAGCGCCGCCAGGGGCTCCTCGTGAAGCACGGCGTGGCGGCCGTGCCCTCGCTCACCGTCGGCACGATGGACGAGGTGCTGCGCGCCGCGCAAGCGCGCTCGCCGAGCCAGTGGGCGCTCGACCAGGCCGGCTTGCCCGGCCGGTTCGCGGCGGCCCGCCTCGAAGCCATCCAGCTCGTCGCGCCCAAGGCGCAGCCGGTGAGCTTGCCCAAGGCCACCCTGCACACCGAAGCCGAGGTCCAGACGTGGCTCGACGAGGCCCGCTCCGCAATCCTCGCCAAGCTCGCCGACGGCCCCGTCGTCGTCTGACCCCCACGGAGTCCTGACCCATGCCCACCCTCGATCCCAGCCTCCGCGACCAGCTCGCCACCGTGATCGGCAAGGAGAACGCCGACACGGGGGCGCGCCTCGTCGCCGAGGCCGGCGCGAAGGCCGCCATCGAGGCGCTGGCGGTCCACCTGCCGTCCCCCTACGCCCACCTCGACGCGGCGCTGAAGCAGCTCCGCAACCGCCTCCGCGCCCGCGCCCGCCAGCTCGGCGACACCCGCCACGCCGACGGCCGGCACGAGATCGGCCGCCTCGTGGAGCAGGCCGCCTACGAGCACTGGCACCGGATGCTGTTCGCGCGCTTCCTGGCCGAGAACGACCTGCTCATCCACCCGGAGATGAAGGTCGCGGTCACCCTGGAGGAGTGCGCCGAGCTGGCCGCCTCCGAGGGGGCCGCCGACGGCTGGGAGCTGGCCGGGCGCTATGCCAGCCGGATGCTCCCGCAGATCTTCCGCCCCGACGACCCGCTGCTCGCGGTGCGCTTCGCCATCGACGACGTGAAGAAGCTGGAGGCGCTGCTCGACAGCCTGCCCGCCTCCCTGTTCACCGCGTCCGACAGCCTGGGCTGGTGCTACCAGTTCTGGCAGGCCCGGAAGAAGAAGGAGGTCAATGCGTCGGAGGTGAAGATCGGCGCAGACGAGCTTCCGGCCGTCACGCAGTTGTTCACCGAGCCCTACATGGTGCAGTTCCTCCTGCACAACACGCTGGGCGCGTGGTGGGTGGGCGCGGGCCGCGCGCTGCCCGTCGAGATGCCCTACCTCCGCGTGCTCGACGACGGCACGCCCGCCGCCGGCACCTTCGAGGGCTGGCCGCGCCTCGCCCGCGAGCTGAAGGTGCTCGACCCGTGCTGCGGGTCCGGCCACTTCCTCGTCGCCGCCTTCGAGATCCTCGTCGCCTTCCGCGTCGCCGAGGAGGGCCTGACCGCCCGCGAAGCCTGCGACGCCGTGCTCCGCGACAACCTGTTCGGGCTGGAGATCGACGCCCGGTGCGTGCAGATCGCGGCCTTCGCGCTGGCGATGGCGGCGTGGACGTACCCGGAGGCCGGGGGCTACCGCCCGCTCGCGCCGATGAACGTGGCGTGCTCGGGGCTGGCGATCTCGGCGAAGAAGGAGGAGTGGGAGCGCCTGGGCGGCGACAACGCGCGGCTGCGCGCCGGCATGGGGCGCATGTGGGAGCTGTTCAGCGACGCGCCGGTGCTGGGAAGCTTGATTGATCCCAGCCGTTCCGCCCCGAGCAATCTGTATGTCGCAAGCTTCGACGAGATCCGCGAGCGCGTTTCCCGTGCCGTGTTGGGCGAAGGTCAACAGTCAGGCGAGGACACTCTGGAGTTCGTGGTCGCGGCGGAGGGGATGGCACGCGCGGCCGAGTTGCTCACGAGCCGCTACACGATGGTTCTGACCAACGTCCCTTACCTCGAACAGCGGAAGCAACACGAGATCACGCGGGAATACTGCAAGTCCTTCCTTCCTGCTGCCAAGAGCGACATCGCGAACGCCTTCATGGAGCGAAGTCGGGTCTGGTGTCCCCAAGGGACCATCGCTGTTGTCACGCCGCAGAACTGGCTGTTCCTTTCCAGCTATCGCCGTTTCCGTGAGGATTGGCTGAAAGAGACGAGATGGTCCGTGCTGGCACGACTTGGGCCGGGAGCATTCGAAACGATCAGCGGAGAAGTGGTGAAAGCCATCCTGTTCATCGCGACGAACTCACCCCCACCTCCGCAGCATCGATTCATCGACCTTGATGCATCCTCAGCGCCCAGCGCGGCGGACAAGGCAGCCGCGTTGCAGACCAGCCAGGTGGTGCCTGTAGATCAAGCGGCTCAGACGCAGAATCCCGACAGCAGAATCGTCGTAGGGCTCGACACCTCCGTCCCCAGGCTGGAGAAGTATGCCGTGTCCTTGGCCGGGATCATGAACGGCGATTCACCGCGTTACCAGCGCCAGTTCTGGGAAACCTGCGACTTCACATCGGGGTGGGTGCGGCAACAGACGACGGTGTCATCGACGCGGAGCTACGGAGGACTGGAGAAGATCATCTACTATGATGATGAGCATGGGCACCTGCGAGCCCCCGCGGAGTATCGCCGGACGGCCCTTCATGATTCTGATCAGCGAGGCAACGCCGCGTGGGGTCGACTCGGCGTCGCGGTGAGCCAGACAGGCTCACTCCCGGCCGCGCTCTATCTGGGCAACAAGTTTGACTCTAACGTCGCTGTGCTTGTACCACACAATCCAGACCATCTACCTGCGCTCTGGGCCTTCGTAAGTAGCGATGAGTTCAACGTTGAGGTGAGGCGGCTGGACGCCAAGCTAAACGTCACGAACGCGACCATCGCAAAGGTAGGCTTCGACGTTGAAAAGTGGCAGGATGAGGCCGGGGGCCGTTTCCCGACGGGCCTTCCCCCTGCTTCATCTGCGGCACCCGACCAGTGGATCTTCTCGGGCGATCCTCGCGCGTCCGACGCCCCCCTCCACGTCGCCGTCGCCCGCCTCCTCGGCTACCGCTGGCCCGACCAGCAGCCCGACGCGCTCGACGCCCACGCCGACAACGACGGCATCGTCTGTCTCCCCGCGCTGCGCGGCGAGCGCCCGGCGGCCGACCGCCTGGCCGACCTGCTCGCGGCGGCCTGGGGCAAGGACTGGCACCCGCAGACCCTCACCGACCTGCTCGCGGCCGTCGGCCACCAGGGCACGCTGGAGGAGTGGCTGCGCGACGCCTTCTTCAAGCAGCACTGTGAGCTGTTCCACCACCGGCCCTTCGTCTGGCACGTCTGGGACGGACACCGCGAGGGCTTCTCGGCGCTGGTGAACTACCACAAGCTCGACCACGAGGGCCTGAAGTCGCTCACCTACAGCTACCTGGGCGACTGGATCCGCACGCAGGAGATCGAGGCCAAGGCCGGCAAGAGCGGGGCCGGCGACAAGCTCGCCAAGGCCAAGGCGCTCCAGCAGCGCCTCGCCGCCATCCTCGAAGGCGAGGCCCCGCTGGACGTGTTCGTCCGCTGGAAGCCGATCGAGCAGCAGCCCATCGGCTGGCATCCCGACCTCGACGACGGCGTGCGCCTCAACATCCGCCCCTTCCTCACCGTCGCCGACGTGGGCGCGAAGGGGGCCGGCGTGCTCCGCTGGAAGCCCAACATCAAGTGGGGCAAGGACCGGGGCAAGAACCCACCGGGCTCGCCGTGGGGCGAGGACCGCGACAACGACAAGCACCTGACGCTCGCGGAGAAGCGGGCGGCAAGGGGTGAAGCATGATCCGCCACCTGACCCTGAAGGACGTAGGCCCCGCGCGGGACCTGAAGTTCGCCTTCTCGCCGCGCCTGAACGTGCTCACGGGCGACAACGGGCTCGGCAAGACGTTTGTGCTCGACGTGCTGTGGTGGGTGCTGACGACGACGTGGGCGGGCGAGAAGGCGTTCCCTTGGCGGCCGTTGCCTAAGGACTTCGTGGGCGAAGCCGTCGGAGGCGCTGCGGAGCCCGAACCCGAACCAGATCCCGGCATCCTGGCGGTGCTCACGAAGCGTGAGGGGGAGCCCTGGGACGACATGGAGGTGGTGACCAGCGGAACGTGGAAGTGGGACAGCCAGGAATGGGTGCGGAGCCTCTGGCAGCCGAACCGCCTCACTCCGGGCTCGGTCGTGTACCCGGAGCAGCACGACGAAGCCGAGTTCCGCCCACGCAGCCTGGTCATCTACGCCCGCATCGACGGTAGCTATGCCGTGTTCGACACCCTCTACGCCAAGGGCGGCATCTCGACGTTCGCCGACACGGCCATCGTGCTCTCGCCGACGGAGCTTTGGGACGGCAAGGAGGTCGCTGACGCAGAGGTGCAGGGCGGCAAACGAACGGTGATCGCCGGACTTCTCGCCGATTGGGTGAGCTGGCAGCAGCGTTCCAAGTCGAAGGAGTTCGGGGCGCTTCGCAAGGTGCTTCACGCGCTCTGGCCTCCGGGCGAGCACCTGAACCTTGATCTGGAGCCCACCCGCGTTCATCTGCGTGACCGGCGCGACATTCCCGCCGTCGGCACCCCCTACGGCGTGGTGCCGGTCACCCTCGCGTCCGCCGGCATGAAGCGGGCACTGTCGTTGGCCTACCTCCTCGTATGGGCGTGGACGGAGCACGAGAAGGCTGCGAAGGAGAGCCGTCAGAAGCCGACCCGAGACGTGGTACTGCTCATCGACGAGCCCGAGCTTCATCAGCATCCCTCGTGGCAGCGCGCCTTCCTACCTGCCGTTCTCAAGGCGATCGGCATGATCGCCCCCAACGCCGCCGTGCAGGTGTTCACGGCCACGCACTCGCCACTCGTTCTCGCTTCACTGGAAAACGCATGGGTCGAGGCGTTGGACGACCTGTTCGTCATGGAGCGCGATGGCTCTCTGGTGCGCGCCAACGAACAGGAGTTCGTGCGCGAGGGTGACGTGACGGCCTGGCTCGCGTCGAGCGTTTTCGGAGGCGTCAGTGGGCGGTCGCGTGGCGCGGAGCTTGCGATCGACGCCGCGCAGAACTTCATGGCCGACAGGTTGAAGGAAGCAGACGACTCCCTCGGGCTGCTCTACGACCACTTGGACGAGCAGCCACGGCCGGCCATCCCGGACAATGAGGACCTCGACTGGCTCATGCAGATCGCAGATGAAGCCTACCGGCGGCGGCCCCTCGCCGAGCGCGTCCACGACGCGCTGAAGCACACGCTGCCAGGGCACGACGAGTTCTGGGTCCACTGGACCCTCGTGTATCGGCCGGGGACGCGACCAAAGGAGGGTGGCGATGCGGCACGTTGATCCTCCCGACGCGCCCTGGGGATGGCAGACGCACGTCTTGAAGGCGGGGCGGGCTTGGCTGAACGACCCTGCCGCCGACAACCGGAACGCCAAGGACGCGAAGCCCTTCTGGAACGACTACCGAGACGAAATCGGCGAGGCGTTCGGGTACATCTGCTGCTACACCGTCGTCTACATCGCCAACGGCGAGGCCGACCACTTCATCCCGTGGGCCGGCGTTCGTGGGAGCCGCAAGGCGCATCTCGCCTACCAGTGGTCCAACATTCGCTACTCGGACGGATGGATCAACAAGTCGAAGGGATCGTCAACGTTCCCAGACCCGTTCGTTGTGCAGGATGACTGGTTCGAACTCCGTCTCCCGGACTTGGAGCTGTACGCCACGGGGAAGCACCCGCCCGACCAAGACGGCGCTATTCAGAACCTCCTGAAGCGCGTCAAAGACGACACGCGAGTCATGAAAACGCGGAGGGCGTACTTTCGTCAGTACAAGGAAGGGATTCGGCCTATCGAGCTTGTCGATAGAGAGGCACCGCTCCTCGGCCGGGCGCTCCGGGCACACCCGGACGAGCTTCTGCCGGCGGACCTCCTTCGCCTTCAGGCGGGCACCCTATGAACGTCCTCGACGCCCTCGCGGCCCGCCTTGCCTCGGCCACCGCGCACAACCACGCCACCGAGCACGCGCCCGTCGCCGTGCTCTGGACCGACGGTGACCGCAAGTGGGAGCCCGCGCTGTCGGCGCTGCGCGCCCGCCTGCCGAACCTCTGGACCCTCGGCGAGTACGACCCCGCCGCCAACCAGGGGCCGGCGGCCTGGGTCAAATGGCGGCTCGGCAGCGTGGCGGCTGGCGACCCCGCGCCGGTGATCTACCTGCCCGGCGTGCGCCGCCTCCAGTTCCGGTCGCTGGAGGACTTTCCCGAGGCGTACAAGCCCATCGCGGAGCTCCAGTTCCGTGGGACGTGGTGGACCCAGCAGAACGGCAAGGACTGGACCCCGCTCGCGTTCCTCACGAGCAAGAAGGGCGGCCTGGGCCTGTCCGTCGCCGAAGACCAGGCCACGGTGACCGCGCTGGAGCGGCTGGTCGTGCGCGTGCTCGACGCCGACGTGGCCGAGCTGAAGAAACCGTCGCGCCTCGAAGCCGAGCACTTCGTCGCGCTGCTCACCGACGACCTCGAAGGCGACCTGCTCGACTGGCTCGACGACCCCGAGGGTGTGCGGAAGGGCTGCCCCGACGACGAGTGGACCGTGTTCAGGGACTTCGTGCGCCAGCGCCTCGACGTGGACCTCGATCGAGACGGGGCCATCGTCGTCGCCGAGCGCCTGGCCGCCCGCAGCGGCGGGTGGGCGAAGGTCTGGAAGCGGTACGCCGACGCCGTGTCCGAGACGAACTACGCCCGCGTCCACCTCGCGCTCGAGAAGGTGCGGCCTCCGCAGGTGATGTTCGCTGATCAGAGCACCTACCCAGCGCACAACGAGCAGCAGGAGCAGGCGCTCCGCAAGGCGCTCACCGACCTCGGCGAGCTGCCCGAGGCCAAGGCCCGCGAGAAGCTGCGCGCCCTGGAGGCCGAGCACGCCCCCCGGCGCGGTTGGGTGTGGGCGAAGCTCGGCAAGGCCCGCATGGCGGCCGTGCTCCAGCACCTCGTCGCCCTCGCCGATGCGACCGAGGCCCCGGTGGGCGGCGGCACCCGCGACACCCTCGCCGGCTGGTACGCCGAGGCCGGCTACAAGGCCGACGCCGCCGCGCTGTCAGCGCTGGCGCTCGCCGAACACGCCGACGGGGCCGCGATCCAGGCCGCCGTCCGCGCGCTGTACCTGCCGTGGCTCCAGCGGGCCGCCGACCGGCTCGCCGACGTGGTGAAGGTGGAGGGCTACCCCGCACCCGACGCGGTGCCCGTCGAGGACGGGACCTGCCTGCTGTTCGCCGACGGGCTGCGCTGGGACGTGGGGGCTGCGCTCGCGGCCCGGCTGGTCGCCGCCGGCCGCCGGGTCGCCCAGGACGGCCGCTGGGTGGCCTTCCCACCCGTCACCGGGACCTCCAAGCCCGACGTGTCCCCGATCCGCGACCAGCTCGGCGGCGGCTCCGGGGCCGGCACGTTCAACCCGAGCGTGAAGGCGACCGGCAAGGTGCTGGACAGCGCGACCTTCGGCAAGCTCATGGCCGCGGCCGGCGTGCAGGTGCTCGGCGGCAACGACACCGGCGACCCATCGGGCCGCGCCTGGACCGAGTTCGGCGACATCGACAAGTACGGCCACAAGCACGGGTGCAAGACGGCCCGCCACGTCGAGGACCAGCTTCGCGAGCTGGAGCAGCGCGTGGCCGAGCTGCTGGACGCCGGCTGGAAGCAGGTCCGCGTGACCACCGACCACGGCTGGCTCCTCGTGCCGGGCGGCCTGCCGAGCACCAGCCTGCCCGGCTGGCTCACCGACGCCCGCTGGCAGCGGTGCGCGCTCGCCAAGGCCACGAGCCAGGTGGACCTGCCCGCGCTCCCCTGGGCCTGGGACCCCCACGTCTCCGTCGCCTACCCGCCGGGCGTGGACGCCTTCTCCATCCAGACCGGCAACTCCCGCGAGTACGCCCACGGCGGGCTCACCTTGCAGGAGTGCTACACACCGGTCCTCACCGTGACCCTCGACCGGCCTGCCGTGGACGGCAAGCTGGGCGACCTGAAGTGGGTCGGCCTGCGCTGCAAGGTGACCGTGCAGACCACCGCCGCCGGCCTGCGCCTCGACCTGCGCGCCAAGGTCGCCGACGCCTCCAGCAGCCTGCTGGACGCCCCCAAGGCGGTCGGCGCGGACGGCACCGCGTCGGCCCTCGTCCCCGACGACGGCAAGGAGGGCACCGCCGCCTTCGCCGTGCTCCTCGCGCCGGACGGCTCCGTCCTCGACAAGCGACCCACGACCATCGGAGGCGACGCATGAGCACGCCGCTCGACGACCTCGACCGTCAGACCGCGAGCGCCTTCGAGGGCTTCGTCGTCCGCAAGGACCTCGTGCGCTCGTTCTCGCGCCAATACCCGGTGCCCACCTACGTCGCCGAGTTCCTGCTGGGCCGCTACTGCGCGACCACCGACGAGGCCGAGATCGCCGAAGGCTTGCAGATCGTGGCTCGGCAGCTCCAGAGCCGCAGCGTGCGCGCGGGCGAGGAGGAGCTGTTCAAGGCCCGCGCCCGCGAGCAGGGCACCGTCCGCATCATCGACCTCGTGTCCGCGCGCCTGGACGCCAAGACCGACAGCTACCTCGTCGAGCTTCCGAGCCTGCGCCTGCGCGACGTTCGCATCACCCCCGAGCTGGTCCGCCAGCACGAACGGATGCTGACCGGCGGCTTCTACGCCGAGGTGGAGCTGGAGTACGACGCCGCCATCGCCCAGGAGGCCAGCGGGCGGCCGTTCGGTGTGGCGTCGCTGCGCGAAATCCAGCTCTCCAAGCGCGACGTGCTCGGCACGCTCGCCGAGGGCCGCCGCCAGTTCTCGACCGCCGACTGGAAGCGCCTGCTGCTCCGCAGCATCGGGCTGGAGGCCGACCGGCTGACCGAGCGCCAGAAGGACGCGATCCTGCTCCGCATGGTCCCCTTCGTGGAGCGCAACTACAACCTCGTCGAGCTGGGTCCGCGCGGCACGGGCAAGAGCCACCTGTACCAGCAGGTGTCGCCCTACGCGCACCTCATCTCCGGGGGCAAGGCCACCGTCGCCCGCATGTTCGTGAACAACGCCAACGGCCAGCGCGGGCTCGTCTGCCAGTACGACGTGGTGTGCTTCGACNNCAGAAGGACGGCGTGAACATCATGAAGGGCTACATGGAGTCCGGCGAGTTCAGCCGGGGCAAGGAGAGCATCCGGGCCGACGGCTCGATGGTGCTCGTCGGCAACTTCGACGTGGACGTGGCCCACCAGCAGCGCGTCGGCCACCTGTTCGGCCCGCTCCCGCCTGAGATGCGGAACGACACCGCGTTCATGGACCGCATCCACGCCTACCTGCCCGGCTGGGACGTTCCGAAGGTCAGCAAGGAGCTGTTCACCGACCACTTCGGCCTCGTGAGCGACTTCCTGTCCGAGTGCATGAGCCAGCTTCGGAACCAGAGCCGCCTGGACGCGCTGCATGGGCGCGTCACCTTCGGCGGGGCCTTGTCCGGCCGCGACACGAACGCGGTGAACAAGACGGTGAGCGGCCTGCTGAAGCTGCTGTACCCCGACCCCGAGATGCCCATCTCCGACGTGGACTTGGAGTGGGCCGTGCGCCTCGCCCTGGAGTGCCGCCGCCGGGTCAAGGAGCAGCAGAAGCGCATCGGCGCGGCCGAGTTCCGCAACACCCACTTCAGCTACGTCCTCGGCCTCGACGGCGTGGAGAAGTTCGTGTCCACGCCCGAGATGATCAGCGAGAGCAGCATCGGCGCTGACCCGCTGGAGCCCGGCCAGGTGTGGGTCATCAGCCCCGGCGGCCAGGACGAGGCGGCGGGGCTGTACCGCATCGAGGCCACCGACGGGCCGGGCAGCGGCGTGAAGATCCTCAACCGGCCCGCCCCGACGGCGTTCGTCGAGAGCGTGAAGTACGCCGAGCAGAACCTCTACGCCCGCGCCCGCGAGCTCGTCGGGGACCGCGACCCGCGCGGGCACGAGTTCTCGCTCCAGCTTCGGGCGTTCGACGCCTCGAAGGCCGGCAGCCAGGTCGGCGTGGGCGTCGTGATCGCGCTGTGCTCGTCGCTGCTGAAGAAGTCGGTGAAGGGCGGGCTGGTCGTGGTTGGCGGGGTCAACCTCGGCGGGTCCATCGAGACGCTCTACAACGCGGTGAGCGTCGCGGAGCTGGCCATCGAGAAGGGCGCGGCGACGCTGCTCATGCCGGTGTCGAGCCGGCGGCAGTTGTACGACCTGTCGGACGAGATGGCGACCAAGGTGGACGTGCAGTTCTACTCGGACGTGCGGGATGCGCTGTTGAAGGCGTTGGTGGAGTAGAGCGGATCGCTGGACTCTCGGAGATGGCAGGAGGTTGGTGTGCGCTTGAGGAGGCTGGAAGTCGAGCGGTTCCGGGGAATCCGGCAGTTGGACTGGCGAAAGATCGGCGTCACCGCTGCCATCGTCGGGCCGGGTGACTCGGGGAAGTCGTCCGTGCTGGACGCCATCGAGCGCGTTCTGTCGCCGCGCTGGAACCTCGCCTTCGACGACACCGACTTCTGGATGCTGGAAACCACGCACCCCATCGTCGTTCGCGCGACGCTCACAGACCTCCCCGAGCACTTCTACCGCGACACCAAGTTCGGCCTGTACCTCCAGGGGTTCGATGAAGATCAAGGCGTTGCGGTGGCTCCCACGGGCGAGGCCGAGCAGCCGAGCGCCCTGGTCATCGAGCTGACCGTGGAGGCCAGCCTCGAACCACAGTGGAACGTGATCAACAGCGACGGGGAGAAGCGCACCATCCAGGCGCGCGACCGCGAGGCGCTGGGCATGTTGCGTGTCGGCGCCTATGTTGACCAGCACCTCGGATGGAGCCGAGGCTCCGTTCTTGCGCGCCTGACGAGCGAAGGGGATGACGGTGATGGAGACACCGTGGGTGCGGCGCTCGCGAACGTTGCGCGGCAAGCGCGCGCGAGCCTTCAGCTTGATGACCTTGGCCAACTCGCGAGCACGGCGAAGCTCGTGGAGGAGGCTGGCAGGAACATCGGGGTGAACCACGCGGCGGGTCTGTCCCCGCATCTGGACGCAGGTGCCCTGTCGGTGGCGACGGGCGCACTTGGACTGCACGACGGCGCGGTACCCGTTCGGCGCGCGGGGCTGGGGACGCGACGGCTCCTCACCATCGCCATGCAGCGTGAGTCGTCGAAGGAGCAGGGCATCACCGTCGTCGATGAGTTCGAGCATGGACTGGAGCCGCATCGCATCCGACGCCTTCTCCGGGTACTGCGCGGCAAGCCGCCCGAGGCGGCGGCGACGGGCGGCCAGTTGGTGCTCACCACGCACTCTCCGACTGTCCTATCGGAGCTTGATCCCAAGGAAATCTACGTCGCCCGCCGTGGGTCGGACGGCGTGATGACCGTCGCCCATCTTCCCGACGCGATCGATTTCGTGCTTAAGCGGGTCCCCTCCGCACTCTTGGCAGCCAAGGTCGTCGTGGCCGAGGGCGCGACCGAGGAAGGCATCTGCCTCGCCCTGGACGAAGCTTGGACCGAGGAACTGAGCGGGACCAGCTTCGCGTATCGAGGCGTGTCCGTTGTCTACGGCCACGGCAGCAACCAGCCGGCGAACACGGCGAAGTTCCTGATCCAGCTCGGCTACGGCGCCGCGATCTTCGTGGACTCGGACTCGAACGACCAAGCGGGGCGGGCCGTTGGTGCGACCGTCTTGCGATGGCCTGGGGACGGCGACGGCGCGTCCTCCGAGCAGCGGATCGCGCTGGACCTACCGTTGGACGGCCTGCGCGAGATGATCCAGTTGGCGGTATCGTCATCGAAGTCACATGACGCGAAGGCGGTCCGAAACGCGGTGGTAGCGAAGCTCCGGGCTGCAGGTGTCCAGGCGACCGACGCCGAGTTCGATCCCGACGCCCTCGCCGACTGGCCCTTACGAGTGGACGAGGCCGCATTTCGGGCCGCCTTTGGGCTGGCAGCGAAGAATAGCAGGTGGTTCAAGGACCGACACGAGGGGCACCGGCTGGGCCAGCTTGTCGCACGGCACTGGACCGCCCTCGCGAACACCCCCACGCGCAAGGTGCTTGAGGGCCTGCGGGAGTTCGCCCACGGTGTCTGAGCACGTCCAGCGGATGCTCGCCTCACGGCGAGGTTTCACCGTCGCCGCTGCTGGCTGTGGCAAGACGGAGCTGCTCGGCCGCGTCGTCGCGGACGACGGTTCCGGGCGCCAGCTCGTCCTCACTCACACACACGCGGGGGTGGCCGCGGTCAAGAAGCGCCTGTTGAAGCTCGGTGTTCCGCCCGCGAAGTACCACATCGACACGATCGCGGGCTGGTGCTTGCGGTACGCAGCGGCGTACCCGTCGATCTCGGGCCTCGCCCTCATCGACGAAGGCTCCGACGCAACAGGCATCTGGCGCGACGTGTACCCCTGCGCGCTGCGTTTGTTGCGAACGGCCCTGGGTATTCGGGTTCTTCGCGCGAGCTACGAGGGCGTTCTGGTTGACGAGTATCAAGACTGCTCCGACCACCAGCACGAGGTTGTCCGCGCGATCGCCGAAGTTCTCCCGTGCCGAGGGGTCGGCGATCCCATGCAGAGCATCTTCACGTTCGGCGCGAACGAGGTCGTGGAATGGCCCCGCGTGGAGGAGGCGTTCGAGATCCTGCCACCTCTGACGCACCCTTGGCGGTGGGAGCGTGGCGACGAGCGCGGCCGCGAACTCGGCCAGTGGCTCATCGAGGCCCGCGAGGCACTTGAGCGACAGGGACAGGTCGTCGTCCACCGCGACGCCCCGGTGCAGGTCGTGCTTCGGCAGGATGGAAGGTCGCTCATGGGCCCGTGTTGGAGCATCGCCGGCCAGGCTGGATCGGCAGCGGCGATCGTCGCACAGCCCCACCGCTGCGCGGCCGTGGCGACCGGCTTGCGGAGTCAGTGGCCGGTCGTGGAGCGATTCGACGACCCTGACTTGTTCAAGCTCGCCCGCGCCGCAGCGGCAGGGACGGGTCCAGTGCTTGCGGCTGCGGTGGTCAAGTTCCTTTCTGCCAGGATGACCGGGCTGGGTCCCGCGTTGAAAAAGGCGGTTGCTGCTCTGGAGGCGGGAAAGCCTACCCACCGCCTGTCCGCGCACCGAGAGCATGTGGACCGGCTCGTCGCAGTCGCCGACGCGCCTGCACCTTCGACCCTGCTCTCCTTCCTCGTGGGGGCGCTCGCCGAGCGTGAGTGGAAGCTGTACCGCCCGGAGTCCGTGTACCAACTTCGGTCGGCCCTACAGGAGTGTTCTGGCGATCTCGGCGACCTGCCCCGAGCAGCAGAGGAAGCGCGAACCTGGGCTCGGCATCGAGGACGGCTGAACCACGCGCGTTGTGTCGGCACCCCGTATGTCCTTAAGGGGCTGGAGTTCGAGCACGCGGTGGTGGACTTCGAGCCGGGCACCTTCACGCGGCAGGCGTTGTACGTCGCGCTGACGCGCGCATCGCACTCGCTCACGATCGTCACCGCTCGCCGAACGCTGGAGGCCAAGTGCTGATGCGCGCGGGCCAGAAGGAGCCGGTTCCGGCCACCCTTGCGGACCACGGTTCTGGACCCCGCAGGACCGACGCACCAGCGGGTGCTGGGCGGCTGGGGTTCTGGACACCCCACGCCGCCATCCCGCCGAAGCAGACAGCCACCTAGGAGGAGCGCCCGTGGACTTTGAGGAACACCTCGGACGAGTGGCTGGCGAAGCCAAGACCTACACGGACTGCGTGCTGTCCGTCGCGCCTGATGGGCGGGCAGGACTTGGTTCTGCGGTCCTGATGACGTTCGGTGATCACCTCGTCGCGGTCACCTGCGCGCATGTGGTCCCGGAGGGGTCGAGGTTCTTCGTCGGCCCGCACCGATTGGCCAGGAATCTCATCCCCGACGATGTGCCGGAACCGTTCCTTGAGTCCCAAGTGATCGCGAGGAACGCCGAGCTCGATCTTGCTCTCCTGCGGCTGCCGGCCAGCCACCTCGGAAGAACGGGGAAGTCCTCGTTCAGCGCCGACAGATGTGAGTTCGTCACCGAGAGCCTCCTGGGGAGGAACCTTGGTGTCGCCACCGTTGTCTGTGGATTGTGGGGGAAGGAATGTGAGATTTTCCAGTACCCAGATGGCTTGGTGTACCTGCAAGCGCCCCTCTACACGTCTCTCGGCCCACTCAAGTCCGTGACCGACGACCAGTTGGTCGCGGACCACGCCGAGGTCGAGATCCTGTTCGTCAACGACGCTGCGTTCCCGAAGCTCAAGGGGGTTCAACCCACTGGCGGAATCCGCGACCTCCACGGGATCAGCGGATCCGGCCTCTGGCTTCAAGACGCCGGGTCGGTGTTTCTCGGGGGCGTGGTCTTGGGGAGGGCAACCAGCCGCACGGACGAGCACCTCATCAGGGTTACGCCGGTGTGGCGGCTGCTCCATTGGGCCGCGTCCATGCTCGAAGCGAAGTAGCCCAACCGACGAACCTCACTTCGCCGCCACCTCGACCTCGGGCCGCTCCTTCCGCCTCGCCTTGTCCCGCTTCGTCCACCGCCGAAGCTCGGGGGTCATCTCCTCCGGTCGGGTCTTGGTTCGCGGCCGTTGAACCTCGGGAACCTCGACGACGACCTGATATTGCGGCCGAACTCGCGAAGGCGG
>DDSR01000016.1:19278-26612 GCA_002343455.1 Deltaproteobacteria bacterium UBA2385
GCTCAACGCCGCCCGCGACGCCCTTCAGGACCGCGCCCGCTGGGCCTTCAACGACCTGGTCGAAGAGGTCGAGCGCGAGAACGAGAGCGTCGGCCGCTCGATGGAGGACGAGGTCTACGACCCGGACTCCGACGACGCCGCCGAGCGCCACGGGGCGAGCGAGATCGCCGACCTGGCGGCCGAGGCCTTCGCCGACGAGGCCTTCCAGAAGGCGCTCGCCGACGCGGTCGGAGGCATCGCCGACTACTACGCCGAGCGGGCCAAGGACCCCGGGGTCGAGGCGCCCATCGCCAGCCTCGCCCACGCCGGCACGCGCGCCCGGCCGGCCGAGGACCAGCCCACCCGCGAGATGGTGCTGCCGCCCGGCCTGCAGCTCGCCCTCGGCGCCACTCCTGTCGAGCGCGACGTGGCCGCGCCGAGCGGCTCTTCGGCCGCCGTCGCCGAGCTGCGCGAGGTCTTCGACGCGGCCGACCGAGCCCTCGACGTGGGCGGCGGAGGGACGCACCAAGTGCTCACCGTCCAGGTCGAGGCCGTGCTCGACCGCGCCACCACGGGCGCCATGCTGGATGCTGGCGATGTCGCCGTACTCGAGGACGCGCTGGACCGGGCTGCCCAGGCAGCCACCGCCGCCGCGGGGGGTGGGCTGCTCCAGGCCGCCGTCGTTTTGCGCGTCGGCGATCGAGGCGTGGCCGCACTGGCACCCCCCGAGGCCCGGCGAGCGCCCCGCAACCCCTTCGGTCGCCTCGCCGGGCTGCGGATCTCCAAGAAGAACTACGACCGTCGCCGCGCGTGGCGCTTCAAGCGCACCTTCCAGCGCTGGATGCCGCACCTCACGGTCTGGGACGCCGCCCTGCGCCTGGTCGCCGCCGAGGCCCGCATCCGCCGCGCCTTCAAGCCCGGCTTCGTGCTCGACGACGAGCTGCTGGGGCTCACCACCACCACCGGGGGCGGCCGGGCCGTCGTCTACATCCACCCCGACCGACTGGAGCAGGTCATCAAGGCCCACAAGCTCCGGCCGCTGGCCATCGCCGCCTACCTGCACGGCGTCGCCTGCCACGAACTCACCCACCTCGACGGCCGCATGGGCAAGGGCCATAGCGAGGAATTCGTGAGCGCCAGGGAGGATTTGGGACACGCGACCGGGCACATGCTTCCCGCCATCGCCGTGCTCGTGCAGAAGGTGCTCGGGCTTCCCGTGAAGGCCAGCGGGGACGAGAAGCGCATCGCCCGGCTGGAGCGGCAGCTCGCCCAGGCCCGGGAGAAGGCCGGCACCGGCAAGAAGGCGCAGGTCGAAGTCGCCCGGCTCCAGGCGGAGCTGGAGGCCGCCCGCGGCGCGCTCGACGAGGCCCTGGTCGAGAGTGCCCGGGTGCGGGCGGCGTGTGGGCGGGCGTGTGGATGTGGGGAGCTGGTCGCACCGTCGAAGGCCGACCCCGCGGTCCGCGTGGTGGACGCCGCTGTCACCGCGCTGCTGACCAGGCCGCCGGTTGGAGTCGATCCCGCCTACGTCGCTGGGTTCGCCCGGCGGCATCGCGCCCGCCTGATCGGCCTCGTGCGCTCGCACATCGAAGATGCCCCGTGACCAAGCCCGTCCGCGCCGCCCTCTACGCTCGCGTCTCTACGACCGGTCATGGCCAGGACGTCGGGCTTCAGCTCGACGAGCTGCGCCAGGTCGCGGCGCAGCGGGGCTGGACCGTCGCGCGGGACTACGTCGACGCCGGAGTCTCGGGGGCCAAGACCAGCCGGCCCGCCCTCGACCGGCTGCTCGCTGACGCGCGAGAGGGCCGGGTCGATGTTGTCGCCATCTGGAAGCTCGACCGCCTGGCCCGCAGCGTGAGCCACCTTCTGGAGCTGGCAGACAGCCTGAACGCCTGGGGTGTTGGCCTGGTCTCGGTGCGCGACGCCCATGTCGACACCACCACGCCCGCGGGGCGCTTCACGCTGCAGATCCTCGGAGCGGTCGCCGAGCTGGAGCGGTCGCTCATCCGTGAGCGGGTGGTGGCCGGGGTGCGGCGGGCCCAGGCGGCAGGGAAGCACTGCGGGCGGCCGAAGGTCGAGATGGACCTGCGGCCGGCGCTGGCGATGCTCGACCAGGGGCACGGTCTGAAGACCACGGCGAAGGCGCTCGGGGTCTCGCGCGCCACCCTGCGCCGCCGGCTGGAGGAGGGCGGGGCTTGGCCGCGCCCCGAGGGGGTCCAGAAGTCGGCGGCCGACGAAGCCGCGTAGCGGGGTCCAGAAGCAGGGCGGGAAGCGGGTTCAGAAGGATGTGGTTGCCGACCCTGCAGGCTTCAACAGGCGATGCCAGCCTCGCGCACCTTGGTTCTGTACCCAGCTTCGTCCAAGGTGCAGTCGACGAGCCTAAGGAATTCACGCGAGTTCAAGTGGCACTGCTTCGCCATCTCGCCCAGCAGCGACGCACCAAGGTCCTTGTGCTTTGGGCTGTGGCTAGTCTTCGTGAAAACGCCCGTACGTCGTCCTTCTGGATCCAGCAGGTAGAAGTAGTGGTGGTCGCCTTCTGCCTTCTCAAAGCCCTTCTTCTGAAGTGCGGCCTCAACGGCGCTACGCTTTCGGGTCACGTGGCCACCTCAACAAAGCGGCGGAGCAGGCCCTCGCGAACTCGAAGTGCGTCGGGGGCAAGCTCCTCCTCAGCGACCTGCACGTAGGTCGCCCAAAGGAAGGCCAGTTGCTCGGCGACCTCGTCCTTGAGGCCGGGGCGAGAGAAAGAGAAGGCTCGCAGGCCGATGTCCTCAAGAACTCCAACGAAGAGCTGATGGGTGTCCTCGTCCAGATGGACCGGAAGCTCAAGTGCCGTCCGAGGACGGAGCACGCCCTTGCGCCAGGGGACGTCGTGAACAGCAAGCGCTTCGAGGTCTGGAAGGTCAACTCGCCGAACCTCTTCGATGTCGATGGGCTCGCCGTCTGCGCTGCATCGAAAGCGACCTTGGATTTCGAGCCACTGACCTTCCTGAAGAGTCAGCTTCTGCTTGACGGAAGTAGACACCGGCACCCTGAAAGTCCGACCGGTGGGTGGATAGCGCAACCGGACCTCCGCCTCGCGGATGTAGGCGCGCACGACCTCTCCGCGAATGGCCAGCTCCTCGAAGGTCCATGACTCCAGCAGTTCTCGCACACGCTCGCGCACGTTCACGTCCACAGCTCGCTCGGCTCCACCCCGAATGCTGAACGCCGTGGTCAGGTCGTCCCGCGATGGAAGCCACTCGAGCGTCGTGCGAAGAAGGTGCTCCAGGACGTTCGAGGCCAAGTCGTCAGGAGCATCACCTTCGCCCCGAATCCAGCCAACGAACTGGTCGAACAGGTCCACGACCAAGGACCGCTCCTGCTCCTCCGCGGCTAAGTCCATGGGCAGCACGAAACTACCAGGCTCCGGGGCCGAGACCTGCAGCACGACTTCGGCGCGAACAGCCTTCGTCGGCCTGAACTTCCGGCGGTCGCCGCTCCAAGTCTCCCGCTGAGCGCTGGCGATCATCCGAACGCTCTTCTGGAGTCCAACAAGAGCCGCAGCCACAACCTCGGCATCCAGGCGATGGTCTGCCGTCCCTTGGCCTCCAAAAGTGAGGCAAATGTCGTGGATCTCGTCCATGGGAGCCATCTTCCCGCGTCGCGCCGAAGTGAAGGGTGAACCCGCACCTCCTACCACAGGACTCCCGACCGCGCCGGCTCTAAGCCGAGACGGCTTGACAGCTACCGCACTTGCCGAACCTGCTGCTCGCGAGGGGCTCAGAGGCAGACGGGGGCATCTGCCCGCCGTCGAGCGGACCTCCTGGTCGCGTTCGGCGGTCATGGGAAGGGCCCGAGCTGCGCCGCAAGGCGGGGGTCGAAGCTACCGGCGGCCACACGGGTCGCTTTAGTCCCCATGCGGGGGGTTGCCCAACGCCAGAACAGCCCGAAGGCGGCAAATCCTGGCCTCCTCCCAACCTTCTCCATCGATCCAGAAAGTTCGAACTTCGTCCAGTATCGCCCACCATCTCACACGACGGCCGCCACGGACCCTGGTCCCTGGCGGCCGTCGCCATTTCAGCCACCGCCTGCGTGAGCGGGTCAAAGCAGGTCGCTCGGCTCCACTCGCCGAAGCCCGGCGACCCGATCGAAGTCACGGTCGAAGCTGCACAGCGCCTCTGCCCCAACCTCCAAACAAACCGCGACGTGCAGGGCATCGCGAGCGGAGAGGGCAGCGTCGTCTTCAAGCAGGCCCCGCGCGCGATCGAGGATGTCGACGTCGATCGGGACCCAGGTTGGGACGATGGTCCGCGCGAGGTCGTAGACGCGCTTGCCATCCTGCCAGCGGCCGATGGCGCGGTAGCGGTGCAGGATCTCCTGCAGCACCTCGACGTCGGCACCCGCCTCGATGGAGCCGGTGGCGACGCCCTGCAGCAGGGCCAGGCTCTGCGCCTTGTGGGGATGGTCCATGCCTGCGGCGTACATCAAGATGTTGGCGTCGAGGAGGATCACGGAACCGGCTCCTCGTCGGAGGGCGCCGACTCGGACTTCATCGCCTGGGGGGTGTCGACCGGCAGAGACAGCGCGCCGAGCGCGGCCACGGCCGCGACTCGCTCCTCTGGATCGACCCGACCGTACTGCGCCTCGACCGCAGTGCGGATGAGCTGACCCATGCTGACGCCGCGCACGCGGGCAAGCCGGCTCAGCCGCTCGTGGAGCGAGGGTGTGAGCAGGATCGTGGTCTTGTGGCTGGCTGGCTCCACATGCACCTCCATATATGGAGGATACGCTCACCCCGTCGCCAGGTCAAGGTTCACCTGCAGGCGACACGTCCCTCGCGAGCCGGCGGCCTACCGGTCCCATGCCCTCCGCCCGCCGTGCGACGATCGCATCAAAGACGGCTTGGTCCCATCGCTCCGAGCGAGCCAGGGCAGTTCGAACTTCGTCCAATATCCCCCACCATACTGGACGGCCGCCTTCCAGCCCCCCCGGAGGCGGCGTGCGCTTGGACGCCTACCGTCAGCTCATGCGGCATGGACCTGCCGGACGCCCGAGGCTATACTGATGGTAGAGGGCTACCATGAGTACTGCCATCGACGCTGCCGGACGCCTCGTCATCCCGAAAGCCGTGCGCGAGGCTGCGGGCATTCAGCCCGGAACCCCACTCGACATCCGGTTCCGAGACGGGCGCATCGAGATCGCGCCGGCCCCCCTGGAGGTCTCCATCGACGACCATCACGGAGTCGCCGTGGCCTCACCGCGGCAGCCAGTACCCGTTCTGTCAGCCGACGTTGTGCGCTCCGTCCGTGACAACCTCCGCGACGAGCGCGGCTGAGGTGGGGGACGCGGAAGCCGCGGGCACGGCACTCGACACGAGCGTGATGGTGCCGGCCTTGTTGTCGTGGCACGAGCACCACCACGCGGCTCTGCCGGTGGTCCAGGAGGCCCTTGCAGGGAGAGAGGCGCTCATTCTCCCACTCCCTGCGCTCATCGAGGCCTTCGCCGTGCTGACCCGCCTTCCGCCGCCTTGGCGGCTGCGGCCAGAGGTTGCCCACAAGCTCCTCTACGACACCTTCCAGGGCAGAGCGCGTGTTGTCGGCCTCGATGGCGACGAGGCCTGGGCGCTGCTGGACGGAGCGCTGAAGAGTGAGATCTCCGGGGGCGCGACCTACGACGCTCACATCGCCGCATGCGCGTTGAAGGCCGGCGCTGCCTGCCTGGTCACCTTCAACCGCCGGCACTTCGAGCGCTTCGATCTGGGACAGATGACGCTGCGAGTCCCCTCAGCGCCTTGAGCCCCTCCCACCCCTCCGGCGCGACCAGCCAGGCCGACCGGGTCAGATGCTCCGCTACCGCAGGACCTCGACCGTCGCTCCAACTTCGACTTCCGCCCACGCTCGATCCGCAGTCAGGACCGGTAGCCCCGTCTCCACCCCCAGAGCGACGCAAGCACGGTCGCCCAGGGACAGACCTCGGGCCCGGGTGGCCAAGCGCAACATGCCTACCGAATAGGCGGCGGACTCGTCCAGCGAAACGACGCGAAGGCCAAGCGAGGCCAGCGCCAGCTCGATCTGATCCCGGGGCATCCCGGCTTCAGCCAGCTTGCCGACCACCTCGGCGAGGTTGACCGCGCTGATCTTCGCGCCGGGAATGCAGCCGGCAACGTGGTCGGCACCCGCCTCTCCCTAGACCAGGACCAGCACCGCAGAGGCGTCGACCAAACCGTCACGAGGCATCAGCTTCCTCACGGCGCTCCTTGATCAGCTCCCCAGCGCGATCGCGGTCTCCGGGGACGAACCGACGAACCAGCTCCTGCGCCCGGGCGACGGCCTGCTCGGCGGTGAGGATGCGAAGCCCGTTCGACTCGAGCACGAAGAAGACGACCTCGCAGGGCGCCAACCGGCGCAGCGCCCGCCTCACCGCCCCAGGAGGCGATCGCACTGCTTCCGATCGGTCCCCGTCGCCCGGTCGCAGGCCTGAACAGACAAGGCGCGCCCCCCCTCGGGGTCCCCCTCGTCCTGCCGCAACACCCCGTGGTTGAAGACCAGCAGCACGGGCAGGGTGTCCAGGCCATGCTCGGCCAGCAGGGCGTCGGCCATCGCCAGGTCCTTGTCGACCAGCGCGCAGTTGTAGCGGAGCTGCAGCGCCGTCTGCTCCATGCCGGGCAGCAGGCGCCCGGCGACCCGGTCGAGGGACCGCAGGGCATCGGCGCAGCGGGACTTCGCCGCCGCGGCGAGCGCCTCATTGAAGGCGTCGACCACCTCGTTGTGTGCGGCGACCTCGGCGTTGTGCGCGGCGACCTCGGCGTGCCTGGCCAGCCAGGTCCGCTGCGACTCGTTCAGGCTGGCGAGGGCCTCCTGGGGGACATCGTCGGGGAAGGCCTCGACCAGCTCGGACCGGAACATGGCCAGGGCCCGGTCCTCGCCCAGCTCGGGCGCGACCCGTACCACACGCTCCCAGGCCTCCGCCGGGCGACCCCGAGCCATGTCGATGGCCCCCTCGCACAGCTCACGCATGGCCGGCTCGCCGAGCAGGCGCCCGGTCTCGATCGCCAGGGCCCGGGCGTCGACATCGGACAGTTCGCGCACCAGCAGCAGCATCCGCAGGAGCGCGGCCTCGCGCAGCACGGACCGGTAGGCCTGCTCCTGGCTCTTGGTGAGCACACCGCTGACGGTTCCGGCGCGATGCATCTGGACATACTCCGGCTGCGAGATCGCCTGCGTCAGGTCCTCGAGCGCGCCTTGAAGGTCTCCGCGCTCGTGGCGAACGAGGCCTCGAATGGCCCACACCTGGGCGTTTCGCTCACCCCCGCGCATCGACCGGTTCAGCAGGCTCTCCGCCCGGTCCAGGTCCCCCTGTCAGTGACCATCCCAACCCGC
>DDSR01000440.1 GCA_002343455.1 Deltaproteobacteria bacterium UBA2385
CCCGATCGGCCTGCGGCCGCCCCCCCAACCCCCGCCGGGCGGCCCGGCGCGGTGGGGCGCTCAGCTGCGCCGGCGCCGGAAGGCCGCCAGCAGGGCGGGGGCCAGGGCGAAGAGGCCGAAGCCTGCGCCGCCGGCGCTGCAGCCCTCGCAGGAGGTCAGCTCGACGTCGCCGTCGAAGGCCAGGCCGCCGTCTCCGGTGTCTCCGACGCCACCGCCGTCGCCACCGCCGTCGGGGGTGCCGCCGTCCCCGGCTCCGCCGTCGCCGGCTCCGCCGTCGCCGGCCCCGCCGTCTCCGGCTCCGCCGTCTCCGGCCCCGCCGTCTCCGGCCCCGCCGTCTCCGGCCCCGCCGTCTCCGGCCCCGCCGTCTCCGCTGCCGGTGTCCTCGTCGTTGGGCACGCCGTCCCCGTCGTCGTCGTAGGCGTAGACGGTGATCGGGCCGAAGTAGCTATATTCGCGGTCGGCGGCGCCGGCGTCGTAGGCGTAGAAGCCCGCCCGCCCGGGGGCGGTGATCGGGCTGGGGTCGGTCGCCGTCAGCGAGATGTACGGGGTCGAGCTGGAGCTGCTGCCGAAGTCGGACCAGACCTTGACCCAGACCTCGCCATCGCTGAAGCCGATGGCGACGTCCTGGAGGGTGTCCCGGCTGTAGCTGCGGTTGGTCTCGGCCAGGATCTCGGCGACCCCGTCGCGGATGCGCACGATGCCGGTCCAGACGCCGCCCTCGATCGGGCTGCTGCCGCTGGAGCTGCCGGTACCGGTCATGTGCAGCATGTAGTAGTTGCGCGAGTCCTGCCAGCCCCAGACGAGGCCCAGGGTGTCGTCGTCCTCGGTGAAGATGCTGGCCAGGGCCCAGCCCTCGAGCACCGAGATGTCCTCGTTGGTCAAGGTGTTGTCGGTGGCGTCCGAGGAGCCGCCGAAGCTGCCGCCGTTGTCGTCGGACTGGGGCATCGCGTAGTGCCGCCCGCTGGAGCTGCTGCGGTAGCCCTCCCAGTCGTCGGCCGCGTAGCCGCTCTCCCAGCCGTCCGTGCCGTCGAGGCCGTCCTCGTCGGGGTAGTCGTCGTAGTCGAAGACGAGGAGGTCGTCGGCGAAGGCGGAGCTCAGCAACAGCAGGGTCAGGAGCACGGGGTCACCTCGTTGGGCCGACGAGTATAGCCGTGGCAACGGCAGTTGCGGAGTCAGTCTTCGGAAAGTCCGCCGCTGGTGCCCAGGAGGACCTGGGCGGCCATCCGGGCCGCATCCTGCGCGGCCACACGGTTGGTCAACCACTGGGCGTGGGCATGGGGGCCGACATCGTTGGCGATGCCCAGGATCGCCAGGAAGGGGACCGAGGCCGCCGCGCATGCCCACGCGACGCCGTAGACCTCGAGGTGCTCGACCTGCCAGCCGTCGGCCAGCCGCTGCGAGAGGAGCGGGTCCGTGCTGACCGCGCCGGTGTTCAGCACGTCGACCTGGGGCAGGCCGCAGCGGCCCAGCAGGCGGGGGTCGCCGGGCAGCGGCGCGGGCGGGCGAGGGACGTAGCCCAGGCCCATCGAGGCGGCGCCGTCCGCGAGGCCCACGCGGCGAGCGACGCAGGCCTGGCCGACCGGGGGCCCCCCCTCGTAGCGGCCGGCCGTCCCGATCATCAGCACGGCGCTGGGGCTCGACAGGGCCAGGATCCGCGCCATCGAGGCCGCGGCCACGACCGGCCCGATGCCCACGGTCTTGCCGGGCAGGTCTCCCAGCTCTTCAGCGACCGCCGCGACCACCAGCATCATCGGGACCTGCGGCGGCGCGCTGCCTCGGCGGCGGCGTTGGCCTCCGCCTCGCTGCGCTTGCGCTCTTCTTCCTTGGCGGCGCGGGCCCGCTTTCGCTCCACAAGGTAGCCGATGCTGGCGAAGATGCCCCAGCCGACCAAGGCCGCGGGCAGCACCGCGAAGGCCACCTTCTGGTAGCTGTCGGCCGGCGTCACCCCGTCGCGCAGGAAGACGCCGTAGAGGGCCAGCATGGCGACGTCGCCGCCCAGCTGCGAGGGGCCCTTCTTCAGCTCGATCAGCAGGGCGATGGTGCCCAGGCCCATGCCGATCGGCCAGAGCAGCCAGCCCGGCGGCGGCGACTTGATCACCCGCAGGTGCAGCCCCGTCGCCGCGTCGCCGTCGAAGTTGGTGAGCTGGACGCGGAAGGTCCCGTCGCCCTTGAGGTTGAAGCGCTCTTCGAGGTCCTCGCCCCACTTGCCGGCCCGGCGTCGACCCTTCTCGCTGAGCTGGTCACCGGGCAGGACATCGACGTCGACGCCCTCCTCGTCGTCGGTCTTGCGGCGCACCTCGCCGGTGGCCTTGCCGGCCCAGCCCTCGCCCGAGATGGCCAGCGCGTAGGCCGTCTTGCCGGCCTTGGCCCCCTTGGGGTCCTCGGCCAGGTTGGCCGTCACCAGCAGGGAGTGGCCCGGAGGCGCCGTCAGCGTCACCTCGTTGGCCAGGGGCGAGATGTCCGCCTCGTCGACCGCCTCGCCCGGGTTGAGGACCAGCCAGGCCATCAGGCAGGGGATCGCCGCCGCCACCAGGCCGACCGGCACCCCCACCCAGGGGAAGGAGGGGAGATCCAGGGCGCGCTTGGTCGTCGGACCGAGCACGCCGATGATTACGGCGGCAATGACCAGGGCAGAGAGCACGGCGGCCTCGGCGGCAGAGAGTCGGCGCGCGGTTAACCGCTTGGCACCTGTCACGCTCCGAGGAAGGCATGCCCTTCGACCAGACCGGCTTCCGTCGGCACGCCCGCCGCTTCCTCCCCGAGGATCTCGACGTCGACCTCCACGGTCGGGTTGCCCTGGTCAGCGGGGCCAATTCCGGCATTGGCAAGGCCACCGCCGAGGCCCTGGCGCGCCTGGGGGCCGAGGTCTGGATGCTCTGCCGGGACCGGCAGCGCGGCGAGCGGGCGCTGGCCGAGCTGCGGGCCTCCACCGGTGGGCGGCTGCACCTCGCCGGGCTCGACCTCAGCGAGCTGGCCGCGGTGCGCCGCTTCCTGGTGAGCGAGGCCCCCCCGCGGGTCGACATCCTGGTCCACAACGCCGGCGCCCTGCTCGACGCGCGCCGCTTCAGCTCGGATGGCCTGGAGCTGACCCTGGCCACCCACCTCGTCGGACCCTTCGCCCTGACCGTCGGCCTGCTCGACCGCATGCGCCGTCCGACCGACCAGCCCCCGGCGCGCGTCGTCTGGGTCAGCAGCGGCGGCATGTACACCCGCCGCCTCTCGGTCGAGCGCCTCGGCCAGCGCGAGGGCCCGTTCGACGGCGTGACCGTCTACGCCGACGTCAAGCGCGCCCAGGTCGTGCTCAGCGAGCTGCTGGCCGAGCGCCTGGTCGGGCAGGGCATCACCAGCAACGCCATGCACCCCGGCTGGGCGGGCACCCCGGGGGTCCAGAGCGCGCTGCCCCTCTTCCACACGCTCACCCGGCGCGTGCTGCGCAGCCCCGCCGAGGGCGCCGACACCGTCGTCTGGCTGGCGGCCTGTCCGCGCATCGCCGGCCTCAGCGGCGGCTTCTGGTTCGACCGCCAGGAGGCCGCCACCGCGCCGCTGCCGGGCACCCGGGAGCGGCCCGAGGAGCGCGCGCGCCTGTGGCAGGCGGTCCAGGAGTGGAGCGAGACCCGCTGGCCCTGAGTCAGCGCAGGATCAGGCGCTCGGACTTCTCGGTCTCGGCCGTCTCGGGGTCGTCGACGTTCTCGAGCGCGTGTTCCTCGAGCTCGTGTTCCTCGAGCTCATGGTCCTCGAGCACTGGCGCCAGCTCGATCCGCGCGCCCAGGGGGGAGCCGAGGCGGATGCCGGTCGCGGGCCAGGCTGAGGGGGTCGTCGAGACCTCGGCGGTCGGGGTCGGGGTGTGCATCGGTCCTCCAGGTTCGAGGGTGAGCGTAGACCCGGCGCCGGGCGATCGCCCATCACAGTTCGTCATCTGCGAGCTCACCGCCCTTCTGGCCCTGCCCGACCCAGCGATCCACCCGCCTCCAGGCCTCGTCCAGCCAGGCGAGGGCGGCCTCGGGTGCTTCGGGGATCTCGCCCCTCTCCACCTTCCAGACCGCCACCCGCAGGGTCCGCCCGATCAGCGCGCCCCGCGCCATCGCGCCGGCGTCGAAGGCCCCCTCGGTGCCGCGGTGGGCGCAGATGTAGAGCTCCTCCCCCGGCCCGCGCTCGGCCAGGAGCGCCAGCGGCCCCCCCGGGCGCGGGGGCAGCACGTCCTGGAACGAGGCGGCGCGCTCCCGTGCGGCCCCCTCCAGGCGGTCGATCAAGGCCTGGCGCCGCTGGGGGCTGAAGCGGGTCCCCTCCGGGTAGATGACCAGGCCCTCTCCCGGCCCCATGTCCCGGTGCAGGGCGCGCACCCGGGCGATCTCGCGGGCGGGGTCGCGGCCGTCTCGGCGGACGAAGGCGTTGGGGAGCCGGTGGCCGACCAGGTCCAGGCAGGGGCTGAAGCAGACCTCCGCCTTCAACACGTAGCGGAGGGCGATGCGGGCGGGGTTGGCGAAGGCGACCGCGGGCAGGAGCACGTCGGGCAGGCTGCTGTGCCGCAGGAAGAGGAGGAAGGGAGGTCCGGCCGGGGGAGGGAGCTGCCCCTCCAGCTCCAGGCGGAGGCCGTAGAGGGTCCGCAGCGTGAACCAGAGGGCCCGGGTCCAGGCCCGCTGCAGGGCGAGGTCGAGCCGGCGCAGGCGCGCGCGGGCGAGGCCGCCGCCGGTCAGCAGCCAGCCCAGGCCGGCGGCCGCGCAGCCCAGGCACTCGGCCAGCAGCCAGGCGCTGCCCATCAGGGCGGCCCGGGGGAGAGGGAGGCGCCGCTGCCCGCGCAGCAGGTCGGTGAGCGCCAGGGCCGGCAGCCAGAGGGGCAGCAGGACCAGGGAGAGGCTCGCCCCCAGGCAGACCCCGGGGATGGTGAGGAGCCGCCGTGCCAGCCGCCGGGCCCATCGCTCATCGTGCAGCGGCGGGCCGGGCTGCGGGCTCATCGAAAGGTGTTCCGGCGCTGCCGCAGCGCGGCCGTCACCTCGACCGGCGAGGCCCCCGGCATGCCCAGGCCGAGGGCGAGCTCGGGCTGGTCGGCCCGCATGAAGGGGTTGGTGAGCCGCTCCTCGGCGACGGTGCCCGGCACCGTGTTGCGCCCGTCCGCCCGCAGCGCCTGGACCCGGGCGAGGCGCTCGCGGAGGGCCTCGTTGTCGGGGTCGACCTCGACCGCGAAGCGGGCGTTGGTCAGGGTGTACTCGTGGGCGCAGTAGATGCGCGTCGCCGGAGGCAGGGCCCGCAGGCGCTCCATCGCCGCCCACAGCATCGCCGGGTCCCCCTCGAAGAGGCGCCCGCAGCCCATCAGGAAGAGCGTGTCCCCGCAGAAGAGCGCCTCGGTCGTGGTGAAGCGGTAGGCGATGTGCCCCATCGTGTGGGCCGGCAGGAAGAGCACCGTCGCCTGCTCCTCTCCCACCGAGATCGCCTCGCCCTCCTCCAGGGCCCGATCCAGCCGGGGCAGGCGGTGCCGGTCTCGTGCGAAGCCCAGGACCTGCGCTCCGGTCCTCTCCCGCAGCTCGTCGACGCCGCCGATGTGGTCGGGGTGGTGGTGGGTCAGCAGGACCTGGTGAAGGGGCTGGCCGCCCAGCGCCTCCAGGATCGGCCCGGCGTCGCCCGGATCGACCGCCGCCGTCTGCCCCGTCACCGAGCAGCGCAGCAGCCAGAGCAGGTTGTCCTGGAAGGCCGGTACGGCGCGGACCTCCAGCATGGCGCTCAGTCGGCCGCGATCAGCAGGTGCGTGAAGTACGTGCCGCCGTCGGCGTCGGTGGCGACGGCCATCCCCGAGGTGTTGAAGACGTCGGTCTCGATGTTGGCGAGGTGGCCGGGGCTGCCCAGCCAGCCCTCGTAGGCGGCGTTGGCCGGGTCGGGGAAGCCGGCCGACAGCCAGGCCACGTTCTCGCCCACCGCCGTCACGCCGCTGAGGATCAGGCCGATCTCTTCGGCGCGCGCGTCGAAGCCGTCGTGGCTGAAGGGCACGCGGCCGGCGGCCATGTCCTCGCTGTGGACCCGGGCCACCTCGCTGGCGCAGGCGTCCAGCAGCAGGGGCTGGAGGCCGATGTCCTCGCGGTAGTCGCTGATCAGGTCGTTGGTGTCGATCTCCAGCTGCGTGTTGGCCTCGCAGCCGGAGTCGGGCTCTTCGGTGCAGGCGAGCAGGGCGAGGGGGAGAAGGAGCAGCAGGGCGCGCATGGGAATCCTCCGGCGGCCCCAGCGTAGCGCGAGGCGGAGCCCCGTGGCACCCGCACTGGACCGCCCTGGACCCAGCCTGTCTCTTGACGGGGACTTTTCAAAGCGAGAGCCGTTGCGCTATGGTGCGCCGGTTGTCCCACCCCCCCCTCCTTCGGAGCCCTACATGCGCACTGAGACCCTCTTCCTCGCGGCCACCTTCGCCTCCCTCGCCTCCCTGATCGCCTGCGGCGACAAGGACGGCGACGACACCTCCACCGGCGACGGGGGCACCGAAGACGGGGGCACCGAAGACGGCGGCACCGAGGACGGCGGCACCGAGGACGGCGGCACGATGGACGGCGGCACCGCGGACGGCGGCGGCGGCGACGGCGGCGCCGAGATCGACTGCGAGACCGCGGTCTGGGATGACCTGGAGGGCGCCGATCGCATGACCTTCATGAACGACTGCGTCGTGCCCGTCATGCGCCCCATCTTCCAGACCCTGGACTCCGAGCGCTTCGCCGACTTCAACTGCACCAGCTGCCATGGCGCCGACCTGGGCGGCGGCACCTACGCCATGCCCGGCGCCATCATGCTCGACTACCCCAACAGCGACTCCTGGCCCGAAGGCTACGCCGAGTACATGGGCATGCAGGTGATGCCGGCCATGGCCGAGCTGCTGGGCACGACCATCTTCAACCCCGAGACGAACCCCGACGGGTTCCAGTGCAACAGCTGCCACAAGTAGGCTGAACGATGCGCGCGCTCGGCTCGCTGCTGCTGCTGGCCGCCCTGGTCCTGTTGTACCTGGGCGAGTTCGACCGCAAGAGCGAGCTGGCGCTGCACATCGTCGAGCTGGACGGCCGGCTGCGCTTCGTCAAGGCATGGAGCGTGGCCGGCCTCCTCGCTGTGCTGTTGCTGCTCCCCGGCTTCGTCCAGGGCCTGCTGCGGGGCAAGCCGGCCACCGTCACGCAGGCCGGGCACCGCTCCGGGCCGCGGCGAGCGGCCCCCGAGGCGAGCCCCCTGGTCGGCCCCTGGCGCGAGGCCATCACCACCCGGCTGCGGGCCTTCGAAGGCCATGGCTGCCGGATCCTCCTCGACCAGGCCCAGGGCCTGCCCATCACCCTGGTCATGGAGCACCTCACCCCCCGCCGCTGCGAGGAGGCCATCACCGAGCTCGGCCAGCTCTTCCAGAGCCTGCCCCTGCCGCCGCGGGTCCGCTTCCGCTTCGAGAGCTGCCCCGAGCCCGGCAGCCCGCGCCACCACCTCGTCGCCAAGGCCTTGGGCCAGGCCCTCGACCCGGCCTCCTTCAAGGCCGTGCCCAACGCCGACCAGGTCGACGTCCTGTTCCACTCGCCGGACCCGCGCTGGCGAAGCGACTGGTGATCAGGTCTCGATCGTAGACAGAAACAGATCCGCCAGCTCCCAGTGGCCCGTCGGGTTGGGGTGGATGCAGGTGTTGTCGAACCAGACCTCGGCGTCCTCGCCCCGGAAGCACTCGTTCTCGGGATCGCCGGCGTGGAAGCCGTGCCCGCAGAAGCTCTCGAGCATCAGCACCATGTCCAGGCCGTGGCGCACCGCCAGCTCCATGTAGGCCTCGGAGATGTAGATGTAGCCGTCGCGGAGCTGGGGCACCGTCCCCGAGAAGCCGAAGGTGCCGGCCAGCGGGCAGGAGTCCAGGTCGCCCGTCGCGTCCGTGAACTCGTACACATTGGCGAAGACCACGAAGACCCCGTTGGGGAAGCGGTCGCTGCGGGCGGGGTCCTCGGCCAGCGGGTCGGACCCCTCCTTCATCCAGCCGAGCGCCTCGTCGAGCAGCCCCACCGCCCCGTCGATCAGCTCCTTGGCGGCGTCGGTGCCCTCGGCCGCCACCGTCTCGGCCGCCTCCAGCATGTCGTTGCCGCCCACCGTCATCACCACCAGCGTGCGGCGGTCGTCCCCGCCCTCGGGGAAGCACAGCGGGATCCCGCGGTCGGCGTGCGGCAGCAGGTCGTCCGTGCGCGCCCCCCACTCCGAGCAGTCGTCCACCACCAGGTCTTCGCCCCAGGCCTCCTTCAGCCGGCGGGTCATCACCGAGCGGTAGTACTCGTCCTCGGTCGAGGGCGGCGTGCCCGCCGTGACGCTGTCCCCCAGGAAGACCACGCGCTCGATCCCGTCGATGTCCTGGTGATCCGTGCCCGCGCAGTGGTCGGGCACGATGGCGCCCAGGTCGTCGTAGGCGGGGAAGCCCTTGCTCTCGTCGCCGATGTCGGGGAAGCAGCGCTCCTTGATGGTGCCGGCGGGGGCGGGGGTGGAGGAGGAGGTGTCCACCGCGGAGGGCGAGGCGCAGGCGAGGAGGAGGAGGAGGTGCATGGGGGGAGGATAGCAGGGGGTGATGCCCAAGCGGCAGGAGTGACCCCGGGAAGTCCAGTCCGCCGGAGTGTTCGCCACCTCTTGCTTTCCTGCCTTCCTGCCCTCCTGATTTCTGAGACCCGGCCGGCCAGCTGAGGAAGGCAGGAAGAGAGGAAGGCAGGAGTGTCGTGTCCGGGTCGTTGGGGGCAGCCCAGTCCGTTGGCGAGTCCGCCACCTTCCTGATGGCCGACCCGGATCAGTCGGGCGACGGCCGGGCCAGAACCCGCTTGATTTCCAACGTTGCTTTGGCGAAGTTGAGTAGCAGCCCGTGCTGCCGGTCCACCGCGCGAAGGTAGGAGCGGACCATGGCGAAATGGGCGGGGTTGAGCTCCTTGATGGCCTTCAGCTCGACGACGATCTGATTCGCGACGAACAGATCGAGCCGATGCCGGCCGACTTCAACGTCCCGATAGACGAGGCCGACGGTAAACTGGCGCTCGAAGGGTATCTTCCGATGGCCCAGCTCGACGGCGAGCGCCTCCTCGTAGATGGACTCGACGAAGCCGGGTCCAAGGGTCCTGTGCACCTCGATGGCCGACCCGATGACCTGGCCGCTCAACTCTTCCAACTCCAGGGCCATGCTCGTCTCCTCAGGGTCGTCTGCTCCCCCCTCACAGCCGCGCGATCACCGCGTCCCGCACCTCCGCGGTCCCCGCCGTCCCCCCCATATCCACCGTCCGCACCCCGTCCTTCAGCGCCCCCAGCATGGCCGCCTCGATGCGCTGCTGCTCGGCCGTGAGGCCCATATGGCGCAGCATGGCGGTGCCCGCCTGCAGCATGGGCAGCGGGTTGGCCAGCCCCTTGCCGACCAGGGCCTCGGCCTTGCCGTGCGGGTTGCTGAACAGGGCGACCCCCTCGCCGTAGGAGAGGGTGGTGCTGGCGGTGATGCCGCCGGCCAGGCCGCTGACCAGGTCGCTGACGATGTCGCCGAAGAGGTTGCCGGTCAGCAGGACGTCGAACTGCTGCGGGCGGGTGACCAGCTTCATGCAGAGGGCGTCGACGATGACCTCCTCGCTCTGGATGTCGGGGAACTCGGCGGCGACCCGCTGGGCGGTGGTCAGGAAGAGGCCGTCGCTGCGCTTCATGATGTTCGACTTGTGGACGATGGTGACCTTCTTGCGGCCATGCTTGCGGGCCACCTGGAAGGCCCAGCGGGCGATGCGCTCGCAGGCGGCCTCGGTGGTGATCTTGATCGCCTCGAAGACACCATCGGTGACCTGGTGCTCGAAGCCGGCGTAGATGTCCTCGCTGACCTCGCGGACGACGAACAGGTCGAGGTCGGGGAAGCGCGCGCCGCTGTGGGGCATGGCCCGCACGGGGCGGACGGCGGCCCAGACGCCCAGCGCACGGCGCAGGGCGACGAAGGGGGGCAGGCTGCCGACGGTGCGAGGGGCCTCGACGCGGGCGGCCAGGACGAGGCCGGTCTTGCGGGCCGAGGCCGCCACGACGTGGACGGTGTTCGGCGAGAGGGTCTGGACGTCCCAGTCGATCTCGAGGCCGGCGGCCTGGAAGACCTCCTGGACCACGCTGCAGGTCTCGGGGCCGATCCAGTCGCCGGGGACGAGGGTGATGCGGTGAGCCATGGTCGCCTCAGAGCCGGTCGATGACGGCGTCGGTGAACTGCCCGGTCGAGGCCTTGCCGCCCAGGTCGCCGGTGAGGTGGGCGCCGGCCTCGAGCACGTCGAAGACCGCGCGCTCGATGCGCTCGGCGAGGCGGGTCTCGCCGACGTAGTCGAGGAGCAGCAGCGCCGAGAGCAGGACGGAGAGGGGGTTGGCCTTGCCCTGGCCGGCGATGTCGGGGGCGGTGCCGTGGACGGCCTCGAAGACGGCCACCCGGTCGCCGATGTTGGCGCCCGGCGCGACGCCCAACCCGCCGACCAGGCCCGCGGCGAGGTCGCTGAGGATGTCGCCGTACAGGTTCTGCAGCAGCAGGGTGTCGAAGCGGGTCGGGTCCTGGGCCAGCTGGAAGGCGAGGTTGTCGACCAGCACGTCGTCCTTGGCGATGAAGGGGTAGCCCTCGCCGATCTGCCGGAAGGCGTCGAGGAAGGCGCCGTCGGCCAGGGGCATGACGGTGGCCTTGTGGCAGCAGGTGATGCGGCGGCGGCCGTGGTTGCGCATATGCTCGAAGGCCCAGCGGGCGATGCGCTCGCCGGCGGCGGCGGTGCTGACCTTGAGCGACATCATCGTGCCGCGGCCGAGGTCGTGCTCGATGCCGGCGTAGAGATCCTCGGTGTTCTCGCGCAGGACCAGCAGGTCGACGCCGGGGTACGGGGTCTTGACCCCGGGCAGGCTGCGCACCGGTCGGTAGCCGCAGAAGAGGTTCAGCTCCTGCCGCAAGGTGACGTTGGCCGAGCGGAAGCCCTTGCCCTTGGGGGTCTCCAGCGGCCCCTTCAGGCCCAGGCGGTTGCGCCGGATGCTGTCCAGCGTCTCCTGGGGCATGGGGACGCCGTAGCGGGCGACGGCGGCGGCGCCACCGGGGGCGTCCTCCCACTCGATCGGGGCGCCGGCGGCGGCGAGGATGCGGCAGGTGGCGGCGGTGACCTCGGGGCCGATGCCGTCGCCCTTGATGAGCGTGACGCGGTACTTCATGGCCGGGGGGCTATCCAGGTACAGCGGGGGGGGCATGGGGCAGGACGCCCCCCCTCCGCCTCACTCCGCTCTCACCCTCCCCCCGCTCGCGGGAGGAGGTGGCCCGAAGGGCCGGAGGGGGGGCTGCCTTGGTTCAATGCCCGTGGAGCCCGTCTACGGCGGCACCGGCCGGGGCCTCGCCCAGCGCCCAGCGGATCAGCTCCGGCGTCAGCCGGTGCGCCAGGTACGGCGAGAACCTCCCCTCGACGCCGAGCTCGTCGGGGATGACGACGCCGACGACCGGCCCCCCGGGCCGGGCGGGGTCGCGCAGGGCGCTGCCGGGAACGGCGGGGTCCGCCAGCTCGGACTCCAGCACCATCAGGTGCGTGTAGAGCGTCCGCACCGTCGCCGGGCGCACGCCGGCACCGTCGGCGAGCTGCAGGTCGTGGACCGGTCGCTGGCCTGGCGCGGCGAGGCTCGCGGCCTCCGAGCCCTGGCCAGGCTCCACCTCGATCACCGCGAGCGAGGGCGCGGTCGAGGCGATGTGGACGGCGCGGACCTGCGCGCCGGCGATACGAAGCTGCGAGGTCTCCGACGGCAGCCCGGCCGCCGCGGTCAGGATCCGGCTCGGGCCCAGGCGGATCCCCACCCGAGGCTGCCCGGCCTGGGTCCACCGCAGCAGGGCGCCCTGGGGGGGCGGGGCGAGCGGGGGGCTCGCGGGCGCCGAGGCCTCGCCGGTGGGCAGGCGATGGAACAGCGCGACGGGCGAGCCGTAGGCGGCCCCGCCGCCGCCGAGGGCGGGCTCCGGCGTCGAGCCCCGGTCGGGCTCCGAGGGCGGCTCCCCCGCCGCCAGGGACCTGCCCCCGGTCCGCAGGACCTGCGAGGACCCGCCGATCATGCCCGCCGCGCGACCGATGTTCTCGACGAAGCGCCGAAAGCTGAGCTGGTAGCGCTCTCCCCGCGCCAGCGGCCAGGGGTCGTTGATCAGCACCTGGGTGCTGTCGAGGCCGCCGTCGCCGCGGAGCCCGACCACCACCACCGAGTGCAGGCCGGGGCTGGCCTCCCCGACCCAGAGGGGGCCGTACATCTCGAGGGCCTCGGCGAGGGCCAGCGGGGAGTTGAGCGGCTGTTCGATGGTGTGGAGGCGCCAGTGCCGGGCGAGGGTCGGGACGTCCGAGGGCAACAGGCCGATCCGGTAGGACTCCCAGCGGCCCGCCCCGCGCGCCACCTCGTCGGGCACGGTGTGGACGCAGTCGCGCCAGCCGACCAGCATCGCCGCGGCCGCGGCCCAGCAGCTCATCCCGGTGAGCTGGGGGACCAGGGGGACCTGGTGCTGGATGTCGATCCGGGTCTCCTGGCCCCAGGCTGAGGGCGAGGGGCTCGCGAGGTCCGTCTGCCTGGCGATCGCTTGCGCCAGGGCCGCTCCCAGGCGGCCGTTGCGTCGGCTGAGCTCCAGGCGCCGATCGTCCTGGGCCGAGGTGGAGTAGCCCAGCACCAGGGTACAGGCGGCCGTGCCCTGGCGGTGGCGGGCGGGGTGCAGCAGGGGCAGATCGCGCCGGAGGACCCCGCGCCCCGCGCCGATCAAGGGGCTGGCCGCCTCGACCAGCTCGCGGGCCAGGCGGTGGCTCGCCGGGGAGGCGTCCGCGTGGATCCAGGCCTCCACGCCATGAGCGCGGTCGGCAGGGTCCCGTCCGAGCTCCAGGCTGACGAAGGCGCGCGCGCCGAGCTCAGCGGAGAGGCCCGCGCGCTGCTCGATGGAGGGGTTCTCGTCGGCCTCTCGCGTCAGGCGCACCGGGCGGCCCCCGGCAGACAACATGGAGCGGATCGCCTGCCCCAGCTCCAGGAGCCGGTGCTTGTCCAGGGTCCGGCTCCAGGCCCCTGCCCCGAGGCCGGGGGCCGATCCCCCCACGACCGCCTGGCCGCCGTGGGCGGGGTCCAGGACGATGAGGCCTCCGTTCATCGCAGCCTCGCAATGGAGACCATCCGGGTACGCGCCGAGACGGGGAAGGTCTGGCCATGGTCGTCGACCTCGAGCCGAAGCTCGCCGGCAGCGTCGGGGCGGAGCTCGACCGCCAGGGCTTCTAGGCGCGCGGGGGCCTGCCCTTCGGCCAGGAGGGTCCAGCGGACCTTGGCGCGGGACCCGCTGTCCACCCAGGCCTCCCGCTGGCCCATCCAGCGGACCGTGTAGCGGGCCTCGGCGACGTCGGGCACCGCGATGGGCCTGCTGTCGACGTGGCTCCAGCCGTCCTGCACCCGCACCCGCACCGTCCAGGGCTCGCCCTCCTCCATGCCGTCGCGGGGCCAGGAGCGACGGTCGAGCGGCGCGCTGCGGCCGCAGGGTCCCAGGCGCCCGACCGTCAGCCAGATCCCCAGGCTCTGGATCTGGATCTCGCTCCAGGTGGGGTAGCCGTGCGTGTGGCCGGGCTCCCAGCGCAGCAGGGGGTCGTCGGCCGTGGCGGCGCGGGTGTCGAGCAGCAGGGGCTCGGCCAGCGTCGGGCGTCCGACCGGCAGGTCGACGCTGGCCAGGGGCGTCGCCGCACCGGCTTCGCCATGCAGCTCGATCCTGCGAGCGGAGGCGGGCGCGAGGACGAGGTGGACCGAGCCAGCGCGTTCGCCCCCCCCGACCCGCCGGAGGGGCTCGCTGTGCAGCACGGCCCCCCGCTCGTCGAGGAAGAGCAGGAACATGGAGCCAGGCGAGCGGCTCTCCGGCGAGGGCGCCTCGCGCTCGAACCGGCCGAGCAGGGACAGCCGCGGGCGGCCCCTCCGTGGGAGGGAGAGCTCCACGGCGAGGCGCCGGGCGGGCGGGCGCATCGGGACCTGGAGCACCTCCAGGTGAGGGCGCAGGCTCCGGACCGTGCCGACCATCAGCAGCCCTGCGGCTCCCCCGCGGGTCACTCGCTCCACGCCCGGGCTCTTGCCCTGGGGGAGGAGGGCGATCCAGGCGCGGCGCTCGGCGTCGGGGGTCTGCAGAGCGAGGCGGTCCAGGAGCTCGATCAGCTGGTCGAGCTGAGGGTCCTCGGGGGTCTCGACGGGCTCGGTGAGCAGGAGATCCTCGTCCTCGACGATCGGCGGCTCGCAGAGCTCCAGTTCGGGCAGGGCCTCGCGCAGCTGGTCCAGCTCGGTCGAGGAGGCCCGCAGGACGGTCCCCGAACGGAGCGGTCCGCCCTCGTCCGAGCCGAAGCTCACGAAGGCCGGCCGGATGACCATGGCCCGCCGCCGCCCTCGTGCCCGCTCGTAGAGGACGGTGAGGCGCTGTTCATCGTCGGGGTGCTCATGGGCGGGGTGGAAGGCGCGCACCCGGATGGTGCTGCCCTGAGGCAGCCCCGGCGGGAGGAAGACGGTCGACGGAGAGCCGGGCTCGTCGAGCGACTCGGCTGAGGACCCGGCCGGAGGTTCGGCCGAGGGTTCGGCCGGGGGTTCGGCCGTCTCCACCTCAATCCGGCAGGGCTCGCCGGGCGGCTCCCAGTGGATCTCCAGGGAGATCGGGTCCCCCTCGCGCGGCGCGCCCTCCTGCTCGCTGCGCAGCTCCAGGCGGGTCAGGCGTCGCCGGGGCCAGACCAGCACCTCGCGGCGGACGGCGCCGCAGGCGTTGACCGCCTCCAGCTCCAGCCGGAGCTCCCCTCCCGCGGGCGTGATCCGCTCCGCGGCGTCGCGATGCCGCCGCGGCTCGCCGTCCAGCCTGACCTCGGAGGCGCCCTCCGCTCGCCAGGCCAGGGTGAAGGCCTCCCCGGGGAGGCCGGCGTGGCGCACCGGGCCGTCGGGCTCCAGGAGCAGCGGGGGGCCCACATGCAGCCGGTTGTGGGTCCCACGGGGAGGCGTAGGGAGCGCGGGGAGGCTGCCCAGCAGCTCGTCGAGCGAGGGCCTGGCCTCCGGCTCGGCGAGGCGTCCCCAGAGCGCGCTCAGGGCCTGTGTCAGGCTGGCCCGGGCCTCCCGCTCTTCGTCCCAGGGCTGGCGGAACAGCAGGCCGACCGGGCCCGAGCTGGCGCCGGGGGGCAGCGAGCAGGACAGCTCCAGCACGGAGAGGTCGACCGCTTCGATCGAACATTCCACCGTCCCGCCCTCGCCTCCGAGGATCACTGCCGCGGCCTCTCGCAGGCGCTCCACCTCCGCGTCGGCGCTCGGTTCCGGCCCGGGGGCGGCGGTGGCGCGCTCCCGCAGCGGCTGGACCCTGAGGAAGGAGGAGGGGGCCAGGGTGCGCCGCTCCAGGCTCAGCCCGAAGCTCCCCCCGCCCGGCCCTCCCACCCCGCCCTCTCCCGGGCAGGCCACCTTGGGGTCGAGCGTGCGGAGCCCTTCGGCAAAAGGCGGCGGGGCCAGCCCCCCCTGCTCCTCCCATCTCTGGCGCAGCTCGCCCATCAGCGCCTCGAGCAGCCGGCGACGGCGCCGCTCGGCGGGGTCGGTCACGTAGGCCCCCAGGCCGGCCAGGCGGCCGGTCATCGAGCCCGAGGAGGCGCCATCGGAGAGGCCGGAGAGGTAGGCGCTCGACCCTTCGCCCGACGAGGCGCTGCGGGCGAGCTGCTCGGCCTTCCAGGCGGCCTGGGCGAGGGCGTGGAGCGCGTCGAGGTGGGCGGCGACGCGCTCCCTCTGGGCGGCGACACGAACCGTGGCGAGACCGATTCCGAGCAGGCCCCCAGGTCGGATCAGCCAGGGCCCTTCGAGCTCGGCCTCGGTCAGGGCGTCGACCGGGCCCGGGCCGGAGGAGGGGGGGGCCTCCGTCCCCGCCAGGGGAGAGCCCCGGCGGGTGGCCAGGGCCTCCATCAGGGCCACGCTGCGGGACACCCCTCCGGTGAGCTCGATGGACTCGGCCAGGATCGTCCGGAACCGCTCGATCGCCTGGGGGTCCTCGCGGAGGACTCCCTCCGTCCGATCCCACAACAGCCCCAAGAGCATCGCCGGCCGGAGCGCGGCTTCGGCGGCGGCGCGGCGCGCGGGCTCCTCCGGCTCCAGCGTGCGGATCCAGCCCTGCAGATCGTACAGCAGGTCGGGGTCGAACAGGGCGGAGGCGGTGATCATGGCGTCTGGCTCGTCGGTGCGGGAGAGGGGGAGGGCGCGGGCGAGGAGGGCCGCGGGTTGGAGCCGGGAGCCGGGACCTCGGGCGCGGCGAGGGTGGTGTGACGGGGGTTGGCCGCGGTCAGATCCGTTCGGGTCGTCGAGACGGTCGCGCTGGCGGGGCCGGCCGCGCTCTGGCTCTCCCAGGACGGGGACAGCGACTGGGTGGCCAGCTTCGCCCGGACATCCGCGGAGGCCATCCGCTCCAGGACGATCGGCTCGGTGCGAAAGGCGAGGTCGACGCTGGAGCGCAGGCCGGCGCTGGCCTGGATGTCCTCGCGTGAGACCTGCTCGTCGGCCTTGACCAGCCCGACCGAGGTGCGGAGCGCGGCGCTGGCTCCCCAGGCCCCCACCCCGAAGCTCCCCTTGGCCTCGGCGTCGACGCGCATGTCGAACTGCTCCTGCTGGCGGTGCTCGGCGATGCTGCGCGCGTCGACGCGCATGTCCATGGAGGCGTGCAGGCGGCCTTCATCGACGACGACCCGGTGCAGGCCCATCAGCAGCATCGTCGAGAGCATCTTCTGGCGGTCGCGGCCCAGCTTGCGCCGGACCAGGGGCAGCAGGGTGCCCGCCAGGTCGTCCTCGTCGACGGCGGAGACCTCGTCCTCGCTGGCCTCCAGGGCCTCGCGCAGCACCTCGGGGGTGGGCATCTCCCGGTCGGGTCCCAGCACGATGCGAGGCGGGGCGTTGGCGGAGCGCTCGATAGTGAAGACACCGAACCGGCCCATCATCCAGCGGGCGGCGCGGTCCTGGTCGATCTGCTGCTCCGCGAAGTCGCCGGCGCTCATGTCGACCGCCTGCAGCAGGTCGGCGACCGCCTCGAGCTGCTGGATGCCGCTGGAGGTGATCGCCTGGAACACCCCGGTGATGAGGTTGGTGACGAACTCGGGGAAGGCCAGGCCCTCGCGGAGCTCGCGGACCCGCTGGCCGGCGGAGGCCACCGCGCCGCCCCCCTGGAGGTCTCGCGCGGCCTGGGCCTCGGCCAGGGCGCCCGCCCCCGGC